>JBKJTE010000359.1:0-31472 GCA_046590495.1 Gemmatimonas sp.
CGAGCCCGGTCGATGTGGCGTAGGGCGGGTCGGCAAAGGCAACGTCGTACGCGCCAGCAGGCAATGTCGCGACAAATCGCACGGCGTCTTCGCGATGTATCTGCGCACCGGGATGTCCACCGAGGTGCTCGAGATTCGCCTGCAGAATCTTGAGCACCCGTGGCGCCTGCTCCACAAAATCGCACGTGCCAGCACCGCGTGAAAGCGCCTCGAGTCCGAGCGCGCCGCTGCCGGCACACAGATCAAGCACCTTCGCATCCGGCAGCAGTGTGTGCACGATGCTCATCCACGACTCGCGCACGCGATCGCCTGTGGGACGCACGAGATCACCCTCGGGTGCTTCGATGCGCCGCCCCTTCCAGCGTCCTGCCACGATTCTCACAGCGCGTCAGCCCCGAACATCGGCAAGTTTGAGTTGCAGTCGTGATTGACCGCGATATTCGTCGCGGTCGAGGCGAAAGGCCAGATCGAGTGGACGACCCATGCCCAGTTGCGACGCACGCATCGCCATTCCCCATCCAATCGCATCGATGGTACCGGCGGGAACGTCGAACGACAGGCGCAATCCGTCCGCGCCAATCTTGCGCGGCGCTGACGCGAGCTGCGCGCCCGTGGTCCGAAAGAGCGGCGCGGGGTTTCCGATACCGAACGGCTCGAAGTGACGAACCAGCTTCTCCAGTTCATCACCGATGACGGCAAGCGGCACATCGAGATCGACCCGAATTTCCGGGACAAGATCGTCCGCCGTCAGCCGCGAGCGCGCCACGTCGTCAAACTGCTCGCGGAACGCAGGAATATTCTCAGCGTCCATTGTCAGCCCCGCCGCCGCGCGATGCCCTCCAAATCGCTGAAAGTGCGGTGCGCATGCCGTGAGCGCCGCATGCAGATCGAATGCGCTGATCGAACGACCGGAGCCTTTACCGATACCGTCTTCAACGGCGATCAACACGGCGGGACGCGCGGTCTGTTCAACCACGCGCGAAGCGACGATACCGATCACACCGGCGTGCCATCCATCGCGCGACAACACAAACCCGACCCGATCGCGCATCTCCGGCGCATCGAGCTGTCGCATCGCATCATCGAGCACCGACTTGTCGAGATCCTGACGCGCGCGGTTCAACTCTTCAAGCTCGCGCGCGATCACATTCGCTTCGTCTTCGCGCTCGGCGAGCAACAACGAAAGCCCGAGTTTCGCATCTGCAATGCGGCCAGCTGCGTTCAACCGCGGTGCCAGCACAAACCCCACGCGCCCGGCCGTCAGCGGCTTTCCATCAAGCCCCGACGAGCGCATCAGTGCGCGGAGCCCAGGATGTTCCGACTCCGCCAGCAGCTTGAGCCCATACCGCACCAACACGCGATTTTCACCGCGCAGCGGCGCGACGTCGGCGATCGTCGCCAGCGCGACGAGATCGAGCTGCTTGTGCGCCAGCCCGCGCGACACACCAAATGCATCGCACAGCGCCAATGCGATCTTGTACGCCACGCCAACCGCGGCCAGATCCTTGTCGACTGAGGTGCACTCCGGCCGCCGCGGATTACACACCGCATACGCCGCCGGCAGCGGCCCGCCCGGCAAGTGGTGATCGGTGATGATCACATCCACCCCAGACGCCATCAGGTCAGCGACGGGCTGACGCGCACTGGTTCCGCAATCGCAGGTGATCAGCAACGTGGCGCCGACACGATGCGCCTCGGCGACGCCAGCAGGTCCGAGGTCGTAGCCATCGGTGATGCGATTGGGCACGAAGGGAAACACGTTCCGCGCGCCAAGACCGCGCAACACCCGCACCATCAACGCGGTCGAACTCATTCCGTCGACGTCGTAGTCCCCATGCACTACGATCGTCTCCTGCGCGCGCACTGCCTCCGCAATCCGCGCAACAGCGCGGGTGAGATCGTACATCGTCTCCGGCTCCGCGAGATGCTCGAGCCGCGGACGCAGAAACCGTTTCGCGCCTTCCGGGTCTGCGTGCCCTCGACTCACCAGCAACCGACACACGGGCTCCGGAAGCAGCAGCGATTCAACGAGCCGCTGCACTTCGGCAACCGACGGTTCGGTAATCGCCACCCAACGTGCCTCGGGACGCATCGGCGTGGACGCGCGGGCCGTTGGTGGCGTTGTGGTTGAGGGGAAAACCCCCGTCGCAGATCTGAGAGCGCTCACGGGCGACAATCTATCCGATTGCGACACGAACAGGTGGCCGGAAGGCCGCGAGTGCCATCTTCTCACTGCGGCCGAGCTGTGGTGCAGACCTGACGCTGTGGCTAGTCCGCTTTCGGCGGCAGGCGGAGATAGAGCAGTGCGCCGCATCCTTCGCATGTTTCAATGACGTTGCCGCTGGCCATTGACGGTCGACGCTGCATCGGGATGGACGTGTCGCAGTTGCCACATGAAAAATCCGTGCCGAGTGCGAACACCACCGCCGCTCGTCTGCGCGACTGCAACCGGTCGTATCGCGACAGCAGCGACGGAGTCACACCAACCGACGACGAATCGCGTGCCGCGCGAGCCGTGGCGATCTCCGAGTCGATGGAGCTCCGTTCCACAGCGAGGGCCTCGCGGGCCGCACTCTGGGTCTCGTCGAGCGACCCAACTGCTTCACGCGTCGCAGTCGCCGCCGACCGCAAATCAGCGATTCGTCGGGACAATCCGAGCAATTCACTTTCTTCTTCCGCGAGCACTCGGCGGGCGGTTTCCACCTGCGCCATCGCCGCCGTCGCTTCCTTCAGTTTGTGCGCCTGATTGAGCACGCCGAGGTTTTTCTCATGGCGCGCTCGATGTTCTGAAATTCGCGATTCGAGGGCACGATGCCGTTCGAGCTCTCGCTCGAGCGCCGCGTCGGCGCGTGTTGCTTCGTCGGCGGCGCGTTGTCGCGCCTTGTCCAACGCTGCCAGTCGGGGCGCAAGCGAATCCCGTCGTGCTTCGATTGCTCGTATCCCTTCGTCGTGCTGCTGCACCACCAATAGCGCTTCCAGCTCCGGATTCACCGCGCCTCCAGGTAGTTAGCCAACATGGTCACCCCTTCGGTTTAGCCCGTGGGCTGCGGATCGGCAAGAGCCGCCGCAGTTCAGTCTCAAGATCCAGTCGCTCGCGCAGCAGCACATTCATCGCTTCACCCGTTGTCGCTTTGCCAATCTCCGCGCGAATCTCGTCAATGCGGGATTCGATCCGACGGGCGTCCAGCCGATCGAGACTGAGCCCGATGTCTGCCTGCATGCCGTCATTCGCTTCGGCACTCTCGGTCAACTCACGCAACGTTCGCAGCGCCTGTGGGGCCAACCGTTCGGCGATCTGCTCGAGGTCGTCGTCGTGTTCTGCATCAAGCAGGGCCTGGAACACTTCACGATACGTCGGCTCGCGAAAGTCGACAGGGCCGTGTCGTTCGGCCACTCGCTCGGCGAGTCCACGATCGCCGAGCATTGCGCGAAGTAACGCACGCTCAACGGGCTCGTCGCGACGCGGACGAGGTGGGATCGATGTCGCTTGCCAATCCGGCCCACTGTTCCTGCCTCTCTTTCCCTTCCAGGCGCCTCGCTCCTTCGCTGCGGCATAAGGCGACGGCGGTGCAGCTTCGTCGTGCACGGACGGCCGCGCATCGAGCTCAAGATCCGACGGAGACGGCCCGGGATCGTTGTCACCTCCGTTGGGCCGATGGCGCGACTCACGCGAACCGGCAGGGGGCTCGTCCGCTTCGCCCGCGAGTGTCGACTTGTCGAGATGCGAGACTTCAGCGAGACGCGTCAGATACAGGTCGCGGGTGAGCGGGTCGCGCGCGGCGCGAATCGTCGGCAACAGCTTGTCGATCGCCAGACGCTGTTTGCGGAGATCGATGAACCAGCCCAATCGTTCGAGCACTTGCACCTGCCGATCGAAGAGGTCGATGGCCTTCGACAACTGCCCTTCCAGCGCCGCGCGGCCATGTGCACGCACAAACGTGTCTGGATCGTCGCCTTCAGGGAGCGAGACGACCCGCACGGCGGCCTTGTTTCGAAGCAACTCGAGCCCCGAGCGAAATGTGGCCTTCTGTCCGGCCTCATCGCTGTCGTACAACAAAAAAATCTCGTTGGCATACCTGACCAGCAGTTGCGCCTGTTCTTCGGTCAACGCGGTCCCCAGTGGCGCGATGACTTCTTCCACGCCCGACAGCGCCACGCGAATGGCATCGAGATAGCCTTCGACCACGATCGCGCGACTGTTGCGACGCATGGCGTTCTTGGCCCAGTTCAGACCGTACAGCGTTTCGCGCTTCTTGAAGACGGTCGACTCACTGCTGTTGAGATACTTGGGCGTGTCGTCACCCATCGCCCGCCCGCCAAATCCAACGTGATGTCCGAACTCGTCGAGAATGGGAAACATCACTCGGCCGCGAAACGCCATGTACGGCTCGGACGAGTCCTCACGCAGTTTGAGCAGCCCGGCTTCGAGCAGGCGCGAGTCATCAAAGCCGAGCGTGTGCAGAAAACGACGCAGCGCCTGTGCATCACGTGGCGCGAAGCCGATGCCAAATCGTGCGCAGGCCGCTGCATCGATGCTTCGGCTCGTCAGATACTCGCGCGCGTCCTTGCCAACAGTTTCGTGGCCAAGTTGTGTGCGAAACCACTCGGCCGCAGTCGCGAGTACTTCCCAATTGCCCTCGTTAGGATCTGGGGCCTGTTGACGCGATGGCGTATCGATCACCTCGATGCCAACACGCTCGCCGATCATCTTTACGGCCGAGATGAAATCGAGCCCGAGTCGCTTGCGCACAAAGGTGAAGACGTCGCCGCTCTCGTGACAGACGAAGCAATGGTAGCTGCCCCGTTTTTGTGAGACAGAGAAGTTGGGCTTCGTTCCGCCATGAAACGGACATGGGCCGCGAAAATCCCCCCCCATGCGTCGCAGCGGCACAAACTCAGAGATGATCTGCACCGCGTCCGCAGCACTGCGGACCCGCTCGACCGTCTCGTCGGAGATCATGACAGTTCGGCGACCGTCACGCCTGCCCCACCCTCGTTCCAGGCGCCCAGCCTGAATCCACCAACGCGTGTGTCTTTTTTGAGCATTTCACTCACGCGCGAGCGCAACGCCCCCGTGCCCTTGCCGTGAATGATGCGCAGCTCGCGCATGTCCGAGCGCACCGCCGCGTCGAGCGCCTGCAGCACCAGATCATCCACTTCGTCGACGCGAACACCGCGTACATCGACTTCGCGTAGAGGTTCTGCGTCCGGTACGTTGCCGATCAGTGAGACTTTGTACATCGGCGGCGGCGGCGCGGTCGTACGCGACAGGCTCGTGGTTGGTACCGACAGTGTGAGTGAACCAACCGCAACGCGCGCTTCGTTGCCGCGAATGGATACGATGCGCCCTGTTTTCCCGTCGAGCGTACTGACGATCACCGTGTCGCCCTCGGCGAGCGGCTTGGGGCGTGCCTGGGCGCTCGCTCGCGCGCCCGTCTTGCCGACCGCACCGGCGCCTGCCGGCTCGCCCGCTTTTGATACGTCCGCGTTCAGTTCACGCGCGAGCGCCTCACGCAACTTTTCCGCACGTCGCTCCCTTTCGCGCGACGCCTGCTCTGCCACCCGATCGACCGCCGCGCCTTGCGACGCGGCGGCCTCTTCAACGGCACGCCGTGCCGCGCGCGCGGTCGCTTCGATGGCATCGGCATGTTCCGCAGCCTTCTCGCGCACTTCCGCAACAGCGCGCTCAACCACCGCACGCGCCTCCAGCAGATACTTGCGCGTTTCCTGTCTTGCTGAACGCTCCGCCTCGCGTTCCTTCTCGCGCACCTTCACTTCTCGATCCGTCACTGTCGCGAGTCG
Source organism: Gemmatimonas sp. (assembly GCA_046590495.1). GTDB lineage: Bacteria > Gemmatimonadota > Gemmatimonadetes > Gemmatimonadales > Gemmatimonadaceae > Gemmatimonas. The sequence continues at coordinate 5,803 of JBKJTE010000359.1, forward strand.
CGAGCGCAGCTTGTGTTGCTCGAGCTCCATGACACGTTCGCGATCGGTCAGCGTAGCGTCGCGCAACTCGATGTCGGCGAGCAACACCGCCAGATCGCGTTCGCCCTTCGGAAGCCGGTCTTCGGCGCGAACCAAAACGTCTTCGGGCAACTGCAGCCTGCGTGCGATGCTGATGCCATAGCTGCGCCCGGGGACACCCTTGAGCAGGCGATAGGTCGGCGCGAGTTGCAGCGCGTCGAACTGCAGCGACGCGTTCACCACACCGTCCACCTCGGTAGCGAGCAACTTGAGTTGCCCCAAGTGCGTCGTCGCGATCGTCAGCGAACCACGAAGGGTGAGCGTCTCGAGAATTGAACCACCGAGCGCCGCGCCCTCGGCCGGGTCGGTACCCGAGCCAAGTTCGTCAACCAGCACGAGCGAGTTGTTCGTCGCGTGCCGAAGGATCTCACCCTGATTCTTGAGGTGCGCGCTGAACGTCGACAGACTCGCTTCGATGCTTTGCTCGTCGCCAACGTCGGCGAACGCATCGTCGAAAACAGGCAGACGACTGGTCGGGCCAACAGGTGCCGGGACGCCCGCCTGCGCCATCGCGGCCAGCAATCCGATCGCCTTGAGCAACACCGTCTTTCCACCGGTGTTCGGCCCCGAGACGAGCAGCGTGCGCTCGTTGGGATGCATCGTCAGATCGAACGGCACAACGGGCGTACCGCGCGCGAGCAGTAGCGGATGACGCCCATCGACTATCGCCAGCCCGTCCGCAGGCGCACAGAACGACAACGGCGCGCACAGTGTTTCGATCGCATAACGTGCGCGTGCGTACAACGAATCGAGCGCCACCAGCGCGAAGTACGCTCCGTTAATGGCCTCGTGATGCGGGCGCAGCGCCTCGGTGAGCTCGCGCAACACGCGTTCGACTTCGCGCTGTTCTTCGATTTCGAGTTCGCGCAGGCGGTTGCCGAACTCCACTGCGGCCGGCGGCTCCACAAAGATTGTCTCGCCCGTACCCGAGCTATCGTGCACAATGCCGCCGACATACCCACGCGCGCCGCGACGCATCGGCATCACCCAACGCCCGTTGCGCATCGTCACCGACAAGTCGCTGACCTGATGATGCGCTTCGAGCTTCCCCATCTCGCGCTCGAGCAACCGCACCAACTCGCCTTCCGCCTGGCGCAACTCACGGCGCACTCTTCGCAGCGCCGGCGAGGCGTCGTCCTTCACCACGCCATCATCAGTGATGGCGCGGGCAATCGCCTCTTCTTGCGCGCGCAGATCTACCAGCGCGACAACGAATGGCGTGAGATAAGCGACGATAATCGACGGGCGACGCGGATCGCGGAGCGCATCACGGGTGCGACGCGAAGAACGCAGCAGCGTGGCGCCTTGAATCAGTTCTTCCGCGCTCCACGAAAGCCCGGCGATACGCAGACGCTTGAGTGGCTCGGCGAGGTCGGGAATCGCTTCGCTGATCCATCCTGCGTCTGACGTGACGAGCGCGCGCATCGCACCGACGCGCGCATGTTCGGCTTCAATCCACTGGCGATTGGTGCGCGGTTCGAGCGCGCGCACGGCTGCAGCGCCCGGTGCGGAGTGAGCGCGACCGGCGACGTGTGCAAGCAGTCGCGGAAATTCGAGAATACCGAGGGCGTGGCCGTTCATCTGCCGAGAAAAAACGAGGACCAGCCACGGAGATCAACCGCGCGCGAGTTCTTCCTTTGCGATTGCGTTGATCGCACTGCCATCTGCGCGCCCCTTGAACTGCGGCATCACCTTTGCCATCACGGCACCAACATTCGCGGCGCCGGCGCCGATTGCATCGCGTACGGCAGCGCGCAATTCGTCGGTGTCGACCTGCGCTGGAAGATACACCTCGAGCGCGGTCGCTTCCGCCTGCTCTTTGTCAGCGAGGTCGGTGCGATTGGCCTTGGCGTACAGTGCTACAGATTCTTTGCGCTTCTTGATTGCCTTGCGGATGACGTCGACGACGTCGTCATCCGTTGCATCGTGCTTGAGCTCGATCTCCCGATTTTTGATTTCCGAGATGACCATGCCGAACAACAGCACGCGATCCTTCTCCTGCGCCCGTCGGGCCGCAGCCTGATCGGTCTGCAGCCGCACGAGCAACGAAGCTCCGGCGGCCACGAGAGAACTCAACCCTGGCGCGTGCGGCGATTCTTACGAACGGCCGCGTTCATTTTGCGCTTACGGCGCTCGGACGGCTTTTCGTAATGACGATGCTTGCGCAGGTCTGAAAGGATGCCGGCCTTTTCGCACTTCTTCTTGAAGCGCTTGAGGGCCCGCTCGAAGTTCTCGTCCTCGTGGATGATGACTTCCGACAAACTCGATCTCTCCATGTGGTCCCGGCATCAGCTCACGCACACGAGGTACGTGAGTCAAACGGCGGGAAACGCGGCTCGCGCGATCTCATTCGACAAGAGTTGCCGAGTGAATCGCGCGTCCTAAGTGAAGGCACGACAGCCTTGTATCCTACCTACGGTGGGTCGACGGGTCAAGGAGAGGACGTTTACCCGGGTGGCCAGGTCATGGTTCGGCCGCCAAGCAGGTGAAGATGGAGGTGGAAGACGGTCTGCCCGCCATCGACGCCTGTGTTCATCACCGTCCGGTAACCGCTATCCGAAACCCCCTCGCTCCGGGCGACCTCCGCCGCCAGCAAGGTCAGCGCGCCGACTTCCTCTGCATCGGTCGCCTGTGCCAGCGACGCGATGTGCCGCCTCGGAATGACGAGGACGTGTACCGGCGCCTGCGGATGGATGTCGCGAAAGGCGACCGCATACTCGTTCTGCGCGATCAGTGTGACGGGGATCTCACCATTCGCGATCCGACAAAAAAAACATGCGTCAGCCATTGGTTCCGCCATTTGACGCTCCGTTTAAAGGGGACGCCGACGACGACCATAACGCCGTCCGCGCGATGGCGAGCGCTGCGATGCCTGCCGTCTCAAACCTGAGAATTGTCGAGCCAACACTGACGCGTCGAAAGCCCGCAGTATCGAGCGCGTCCATCTCGTCCTTCTCGAACCCGCCCTCGGGCCCGAGCGCAATCACCAGTGGAGCGCGCATCGGTGCTGCGGACGGACCGGCGAACGGCGGTGCCTCAGGATCGAGCGTGATGCGGTCGCCTACGGGCGCAGCGAGGAGTGCGCGTTCAGGCGTTGCATCGGGGAAGAGTTGTGGCAGCCAAGCGCCTTCAGACTGCGCCAACGCCCCGGCCATCCGTACGGCGACCTTGGCGTGAAAGCTCAGTCCCTCTCCACGAGGCGAAACGCTGCGCGAACGCCGCCAGAGCACCGGCCGCCAACTCGTGCAAGCAAACTCGCACGCCTTCTCGGCCAGCCAGAGCATCCGGTCTCGGTCGGCGATGGGAACAAGCAGGTGCACGGGTGGCAAGGGCTCGACGAGAACAGCGTGCATCACTTCGATAAACGCTTGCGACTTCGTGAGCCGGACGACCGTGCCTTCGCCGATCATCCCGTGGCCGTCACGGAGCCCGATGATTGCCCCGGCATCGAGACGTAACACACGCATATGCCGCGCTGCAGGTTCATCGAGCGTGCATGTCGAGCCGACGCTGAATGCGTCGGCGGCAACAAAAGTCGGGCGCCCGGCGCCTACGCCCGCGCGATCGACGCCGACCACCAGATATCCTCGGCGTCTTCTCCGACGATACGCCACCCGGTCTCGCTCAATACCTCGAGCATCTGAGTGCGCTCTTCGCGCAGAATTCCGCTGATGATCACTGCGCCGTCGGGCGCCAGATTCGACGCGACGATCGGCAACAGCTCGACTAGCACCGACGAAATGATATTGGCGAGCACGACACGTACCGGACCGATCATCGGCAGAAATGCCGCAGCGTCGCCTTCGAAGACATGCACCCGGTCAGCGACTCCGTTTCGCACGACGTTGTCTTCGGCATCTGGGATCGCGTCTGCATCGAGCTCGATTGCGTAGACCCGCGATGCGCCGAGCTTTGCTGCAGCGATCGCAAGTACCGCACTGCCTGCGCCGAGATCGGCGACGACATCGTCTGGCCGCATCACACCGGGAAGCAGGCGCACGACGCCGCGCGTTGTCGCGTGATCACCTGTACCAAAGGCCATCCCCGGGTCGATGACGATAGTCCGCGCGGGATCCATCCCGGTGGCAAGCCACGGCGGCGCGACGGTCAACGCGCCCAGTTCGTGCGCAACGATGCGCGCCTTCCATGCCTCGCTCCAATCGATGTCGGGCACGGGTGCGGTCTCGATGACGGCGCCCTCGTCTGCTTGAGTGACGATGGCGTGTACGCGCGCGAGATCCGTTCCTGGCGCGAAGTGTGTTACGAGCGAGCCGCCGTCTTCGTGCACCCCCTGCGCCCCGGCTTCGAAAAGCGCAGCCAGACATGCCAGACGCGCGGATTCGCTCTCCGATGCAGGTCTAACCCGCACGCTGGTCCAGGTCGTGAGTGACTCAGGCACCCAGTGCTTCCTTCATCTTCGACCAGATGCTCTTCTCGCGCTGCGGCGGTGCCTGACCCTGGATTGTGCCGAGGTGCTTGATCGCCAGCTCTTCCTCGCCGTGAACCGACTGCGGTGTCCACAGCTGTACTTTCACGTGCAGGTCGCCGACACCGCTCGCGTTCACCCGCGGAAGCCCACGGCCACGCAGGTGAAACACGGAGCCGCTCTGCGTTCCGGACGGGACCCGGAGCGAGAGTTCGCCGAGCACGCCGGGGACGCGAACGTCCGCACCAAAGACGAGTTGTGAATAAGTGACCAGCGCCTCGCAGAAGAGATCTTCGCCGTCGCGATCGAAGCGCTCATCGTCTTCAACCTCAAAGACCACCAGCACGTCGCCGCGGGTGCCGCCGCGCGGACCGATGTTGCCGGCACCGCGAAGCGTCATGTACTGACCAGTTGCAACGCCGGCCGGCACCGTGATCTTGAGTGTGCGTTCAGCACGAGCGCGTCCTTCGCCGCGACACCTTTTGCATGGCGCAGAGACGACTTGGCCTTCACCGGCGCACGTCGGGCACGGCGCAACTGAAACGAACTGTCCGAAGAATGAACGTTGCGCACGACGGACTTCACCCGCGCCTCCGCACGTCGCACACGCCTGCGGTTTGGTCCCCGGCTCGGCGCCCGAGCCTTCGCACTTGTCGCACGCTTCCAGCACCTTCATCACGACGGTCTTGTCAACACCCGTCGCGACTTCAGCGAGTGTGAGCGAGAGCGGAAGCTTGATGTCGGCGCCCGAGCGAGGTCCAGACTGACGCCGCCCGGCCTGCGCGCCGAACAGGTCTCCAAAGCCGCCGAAGTCGCGCATGAAGATGTTGAGCGCGTCTGAGAGATCGACGTGCTCGTACGCGGCCTGACCGCCGCCACGGAGTCCGGCTTCGCCGTATCGATCGTATGCGGCGCGCTTCTGCGGATCGCGCAGCACGTCGTAGGCTTCGGTGATCGTCTTGAACTTTTCTTCGGCGTCCTTCGAGCCGCCATTGCGGTCGGGATGCCATTGCATTGCCAGGCGACGATACGCCTGTTTGATGTCGTCGTCTGCAGCGTCGCGCGGTACCGAAAGCACCGCGTAAAAATCGGCCATGTCGAAAATCCCGTGGAAGCGGAGCCCGAAGGCAACGCCGTACAAGCGACGGTTACCCGTCAGCAGAGCAAGTCGGAAACGAGCTGCGAAGTGTGCCCGACCAACGCGATCACCTTTTCGTAAGGCATCCGCGTCGGCCCGATCACCCCGATCACGCCACTCAGCGATCCCACCGAATACTCGGCGGTCACAACTGTAAACGGCTCGAGTCTGGGGTCGCCGTGCTCGTTTCCGATGGTAATGGACATCCCGTTCGCACCGGGACGCACTTCAAGTAAAGTAGCAAGCTGCTGTCTGGTTTCCGTCAGCTCGATCAGCCGGCGAAGCTGTTCGCCGGTGGCGAACTCCGGCTGGTCGGCGAGCAGCGACGGCTGCCCGATGACGACGGTGTCGATCGGTTCAGCAGCGCGGCCAAAAACCTGCTCGCCTTCCTGGACGAAAATGTTCAGCAGTTCGGCACTGGATTGCCCCGCCTGAACGTCGCGGAGTCTGGACGCAAGTGAAGTGCGCACCTGATCGAGGGTCAGCCCAGCCAGCCGTTCGTTGAGGACGATCGTGACCTCCACCAGGGCTTCGTCGGCAATGATTCCAGGGACTTCAACGAAAATCGTCCGGACGGTGCCGCCAGAGAGGCCCAACACCATCAGCAGTCGGTCGGAGGAGACGCGGACGAGTTCGACTTTCCGGAGCACGGCCCGTTCGAGTCGTGGGCCAATGGCGACGCCGAGTTCCTGTGTGAGAACGCCGAGCGATTGGGCGGCGCGTCGGAGGATCGTTTCGATGGCCGAGCCGCCGGAAGTGATCTGTTCAGCGAGTGTACGCCGCTCTTCGTGGGAGACGGGGTCGACACGAATGAGGGAGTCGACATACACGCGATATGCCTTATCTGTGGGTACGCGGCCTGCCGACGTGTGCGGGTGAAAGAGAAAGCCTTTCTCTTCCAGATCGCTCATCGTATTGCGGATGGTCGCGGGGGAAATGCCGAGTCCGAAGCGGCGCGAAATCGTGCGCGAACCGGCGGGTTCGGCCGTGGCCACGTAGCTCTGGATTACCGCTTCGAGGACACGTCGTTCGCGTTCTGAGAGCTCGCCACTATGCGTCATAAGTCAAACGCTAAGAACGACTTCGACGCGCTGTCAAGTCGGCGGCCAGCGCGTCGAGGCGCAGCCACCCCAAGGGTGTGCAACGGAGTGTTGTTTCCGTGTCGCTTTCGGTCCACTCCACCCACCCTGCCTCCAGCCATTTTTGCACGTGCGGATGTTCCGCTGGCGAAACGGCGAGTCCGTCGCGCGTGCGCAATCCGAGATATGCCTGCTCTGCCACGCGATTGTCGGCTGTCAACAGCTCAGTGCCGCCGACAGGATCGGCATCGCGCTGCAGTAAGGATAGCCATGCGGCATAGGCGGGGACGTTCCAGCGTCGATGCTTTCCATCGAATCCGTGTGCGGACGGGCCAATACCCAAGTAGGGGACACCCCGCCAATACGCGCTATTGTGGCGCGCGCGGTACCCCGGTCGGGCAAAGTTCGACACTTCGTAGTGCTCAAAGCCGGCCTGGGCAAGCCGATTGTGCGCGTCCAAGAACTCCGTTTCGTAGCGATCTTCGGAGCTCTCCTGCACTTCGCCGCGCGCCTGCCACCGGCCGAGTGGCGTGTGGGGCTCGACCGTGAGGCCGTACAGCGAGAGGTGGTCCGGGGTGAGCGCGAGCATCATGTCGACGTCGCGCGACCAGTCTCGTGCGAGCGATTCGGGGACGGCAAAGATCAGGTCGAGCGAGAAGTGTTCGAGTCCGCCGTCACGCGCGACCGCGACGGCGCGCTTGGCACTGGACGCGTCGTGTACGCGATGCATCCAACGTAGGACGCGGTCGTCGAAGCTCTGAATGCCAATCGACAGTCGATTGATTCCGCTTGCGCGCCATGCCGCAACGGCTTCAGCGGTGATGTCTTCGGGATTGGCCTCGAGAGTGACTTCGGCATCGGGTGCCAAGGTGATGTGTTCGCGCATGGTGTTCAGCAGCTGTGCGACGCCATTGGCGCCAAGTCGCGAAGGTGTTCCTCCGCCGAGGTAGAGTGTCGTGAGCGGAGCACACGTGGAAGCGGCATCGCGGTGTGCGAGTTCAGCGGCGACGGCGTTCACGTACTCGCTGACCGGCACGTTCCGTCGCACGGCGATCGAGAAATCGCAGTAGCTGCACCGGCGCGCGCAGAACGGAACGTGCGCGTACAGGTGTTGGTATTCGATGCCGACCTGCGTGTCCGGATGCGTGCTACTGATCATCTTATCGAGTCTGACGGCCGATCGATGAACGCACTGTGCCCGTGACGTCGACGGAGAGCAGCCCTTCGAGCTCGAGCAGGCTGACAGTTGCGGCCACTGTGCGGAGAGAGAGACTCGTCGCGCGCGCGATAGCGTCGAAAGAGGAGGCCCCGGCGGCGATCGCGCTCCAGCAGGATGCGGCATTGGCATCGAGTGGCGGGAGCGGTGTAGGCGTCGCGCGCAGCTCGAGGAGTGCAAGCACGTCGTCGGGCTCGAGGACCGGCTCTGCGCCGCGTTTAAGGAGTGCGTTGCTGCCGAAGGCGCCGGGTAGATCGATCGCGTTGGGGACCGAGGCAACGGCGCGTCCGAGCTCGAGCGCGCAGTCGGCGGTGATCAGTGCTCCGCTGTCGCGTCCTGCTTCGACAACGACTGTGACGTCGGCCAGTGCAGCGATGATGCGATTACGGCGCGGGAACGTACCTGAATGCCCGTTTGCGCCGGGTGGTAGTTCAGACAGGAGCAGGCCGTCGCGCGCGATGGTTTCCTGCAGGGCGCGATGTGAGCGCGGGTAGTGAACGTTGACACCAGTGCCGAGTACGGCGACAGTCCGACCACCGGCAAGTAGCGCAGCTTCGTGTGCTGCGCCGTCGATTCCACGGGCGAGTCCGCTCACGACAGTGGCGCCGGCACGTGCGCATGCGGTGGCGATTGCTCGTGCGACGCGGAGGCCGTAGGTACTGGCTTGGCGTGTGCCCACGATTGCGACGGCGGGCGGTGTGGCGGCGAGCAGCTGTCCGCGTGCGTAAACCACGGCTGGCGGGTCGTGCAGTTCCAGCAGGCGTGGTGGATATTCGCTATCGCTGCGGCCGATAACCTGAGCGCCACAGCGTTGCGCCGACTTGATGATGTTGTCGGCTTCGAGATAGGCGGCCGATCTGCGGTCGATCGTTTCGGCGTCGAGTGCGTGCCGTGCTGATTTGTTCGTGGCCAAGCGGTTGGCGATGCCGATATCGCCCACGCCTGAGAGCGTAGTGAGCGCGACGAGCGCGCGCAGCTCCTCCTGATCAGGGGAGGAGTTGGGCATCCTGCTGTGGCTTTGCTTCGACGGCGCGAAGCACCAGCAATTCGCTCCACCATGCGTCGAGGAGCACGTCGAGTCCCATCCGTCCGGGTGCGCTGATGGAGAACTTTCCGAATGCTTCGGGTGCGTCGATATCGGGGACGTAGTGCTCGCCGAGGAGATCGAGCTTGGTGAAAACGACGCAGTAAGGTTTGGCGGCGAGTTCTTTTGAGTGTTCGGCGATTTCGTGGCGCAGCTGATCGAGTTCTTTTTGCCAGTCTTCCGATTCGATCGGGATCATGAACGCGAGGATGCGTGTGCGTTCGATGTGGCGGAGGAACTGAAGGCCGAGTCCTTTGCCTTCGTGTGCGCCTTCGATGATGCCCGGGATGTCCGCGACGACGAAGGAGCGGTGATCACTGAGTGGCACGACGCCCAGGTTTGGCGAGAGAGTCGTGAAGGGATAGTTGGCGATCTTTGGACGTGCGGCGGAGATAACCGAGAGGAGTGTGCTTTTCCCTGCGTTCGGTTGTCCGACGAGTCCGATGTCGGCGATGAGTTTCAGTTCGAGTTCGAGGTCGCGCGCTTCGCCTTCTTCGCCTGGCTGCCACTCGCGTGGCGACTGGTGCGTTGCGGTCACGAAGAAAGCGTTCCCTTTGCCGCCGCGTCCGCCTTTAGCGACCGTGTACGAATCGGTCGCATCAAGAATTTCGCAGATGATTTCCTGCGTTTTTGCGTCGCGAATGATCGTTCCCGGCGGGACTGGGAGGAGGATGTCTTCGCCGGAGCGTCCGGTGCGATTGGAGCCGCCGCCGTGCTCGCCGCGTTCAGCACGCCAGGCATCGCGATAGGTGAAATCGAGGAGCGTCGTGAGGTTACGGTCGGCGCGTACGATGACGTCTCCGCCACGACCGCCATCGCCGCCATCGGGTCCACCCATCGGGTAAAACTTTTCGCGTCGGAAGGATGTCTGTCCTGAGCCGCCCGTTCCTGCTTCCACCCGTACGATGACACGATCTACAAACATTGAGACTCTGCGCTTTCTGGGAGGCGGCGGTTGCCGCGAGAAACTTCGGTCGTGCGTAGGCGCTGCGTGTGACGAATAGCTGGTGCGTTGTGCGTGCGGAACGCGTACGGTCTACTTCCCTTGCACCCGTGACCAGAGGCCGAGGTAGCGTCGAAGGTCGTCAGGGTCAATCAAGTCGGCGATGACATGAAGTGTTTCGGTGACCGTTGTTGGCGACGCGCCCGCGTTGACTGCGCCGTACAAATGGGAGTGTAGCTGTCGATCCTGTCGGGCGATCGAGCAGGCAGCAACCACACACAATTCACGACGTGCGAGGTCCAGTTGCGGCCGGCCCAGAACCTTTCCGTAGCCGTCGACGATCATCCAGGTATCGAGTGCAGGATGGAGCCCGCGAATGTTGATACGCAGTCGTTCATAGAATTCGCCGTACACGGTCGCACACGTTGATTCGCCGCGAACGGTGGCCTGTTGCGGGTCGAGTTGTGAACTCTCATCGCTGACTGGCGCGCGTCGCCCGGAAATTCGGCGCCATTCGCGTGCAGCGTTGAGTGCCCGTGGAAACCCGGCGAACAGATAGGTCTGCAGAATTACTTCTTCGACCCATACCGGGTCGACGCGTGTATGTACGTTGGTGAGTGCCGTACGCATCTGCGCCTCGGACCCGCCGGCCAACAGCGCTGCCAGCCGCACGAGCAGAGTTGTCTCCGCATCGAGCACATGCAAGGTTACCGCACTGGGTGGATTCTGCGGCATCAAATCAGTGGGGCCATCATCGTTTGATTGCGGGTCATCTGCAGCGGAATGCGACGGGGACGGTGCGGCGACATGCGGGGCTGAAGGCAAAGGCGCACCCGCAACCGGGTCCGTGGTCGTGTGCGAATGCATCACGATGCCTGCCCGACGTCGCCACCACCAACGCGAATTTCGCCGACGGTTTCACCGCGCGTGTTTCGCACCACGTTGGACGCGAAATCGCGCAGCCCTTCCGGCCATTCGCGGGGCGCCACCCCCAGCGCGTTGAGCACGGCGAGCACGGCGTGATACTGCGCGCGAGACGAGCCATCTTCGACTTTGAGCGCGATACCGAGTCCCTGCTCCACGACGGCCAGCGTGTGCACGCCTTCCGCACCGATCTTGCACAGCACGCGTCCTTCGAAGGCGTCCATGAGCATGGTATCAAATCGATCGCTGCCACCAACCAGAAACGGACTCCCGGTCATCGCCGCGACGATGCGAGCCGGCACTTCGTCGCCGCGGTGCGCCGCGTTTGCAAGCCGTGCATACGAAAGCGCCATGTTGGCGAGCGGCAATGCGAAGACGGTCACGCCACATCCGTCTACCGCAAGATCGATATCGTCGACCGCGATCCGCCCCCACGCAGACACAGTCTCGCGCGCGGCGATCTGCACAGGGTGATCCGCGCGCTCGTAGCCGCGCGTCGGCCACGACTGCAACACGGCGCGAGCGAGCATCGCGGCGTGCTTGCCCGAGCAATTGTTGTGGAGACGCGTCAGGCGCTGACCGGACTCACGCAGCAGACGCGACCCGCGCCCTGACAGCGGTTCGTGCGGACCGCATGCCAAGTCCCCTTCCTCGAGCCCAACGGCGGCTAACATCCCGGCCGCGAGCGCTACATGCTCAGGCTCACCGCCATGCGACGCACAGGCCAGCGCCAACTCGTCGGGCCCCCACGCGAGTCGCTCGAATCCGCCTTCCTCGACCAGCGGCAACACCTGAAACGGCTTGGCGCACGACCGCCACCATGTCCTCAACTGCGGATCGCGAGCAGCGTGTGTCACGGTGCCGTCAGCACTCACAACAGCCGCGTGAACGCGATGGCGCGACTCCACCAACGCGCCGCGCGAGACGACCACGTCGAGCGACAGGGTGGATTCAGCGGCCCGGAACGCGAAGGGCGTACGGTCGGGCACGGACAGCGATGAGGCGAGGCGAGAAGGACTGGACACGCACGGAAGATAACCCCCACCCGCCCGAGTCCGGCCTCACGGCCCCGCCGCCACCCACACCAGCGCAACCATCAGCGCTTCGCGGCCCTGATCACCCCGGCCAGCACCAGCGCGCCACCGACCACTGTCCCAATCCCAGGCACCTCGGCGATTCCGGGCAGCAGCGCCGCCAACAGCGTCGCTCCAATCGGTTCTCCGAGCGTCGTCAGGTTCACGATATAGGCAGGGAGATGGCCCAGCGCCCAGTTCATACCGGTGTGACCTAGAAGCATCGGTCCTAACGCCAAGCCAGCAAAGATCGCGAGCTCCCGCGGCGGTTGCGGGTAGAGCGACTGCCCCGACATCACCGCGAGCAGCACGCACACCACGCACGCAGCGCTGTACACGAGCGCGACATACGGCCACAGCGCGAGCGTCTGTCGGACACGTCGACCGATCAGGAAGTAGAGCGCACCAGCAACTGCGCCGACGCAGGCGAGAAAGTCACCAAGCAATGCACGCGATCGCGCGGCAGTATCGGACGCTGCCGCAGCGGGCGCGCCCGATGCGAGCGCGTGCCAGATCCCGGAGGGCCCGCCGGGGACGTCGGCCAGACCGACCACCAGTGCACCCACCACCGCGATCGCAATCCCGGTCCACTGGCGGCGCGACGGCGGCTCACCAAGCCAGCGCGCCGAAAAAATTGCGATGATCACCGGCTGCAAATTCACCAGCGACACCGACGCGGCCACGCTCGTGTACCGCAGCGAGACGTTCCAGCTCCAAAAATGAATTGCGAGGAGAACGCCGGCCAACGTTGTGAGCATGAAGTCGCGCCGCCGAAGCACGCGCCAGGCGCGCCATTCGCCGCCAACCATCAGCGCCGCCCCGATGATGATCAACGAAACACCGAGTCGCCACGCGGCGATAACCAACGCAGGCGCCGACGACAGACGGGTCAGCGGCGCGGCGAGCGAAATTCCGAACAGTGCTGCAAGCAGCACCATGAGCGGCATGCGCGCCGGCGTCATCTTGGCGGCAGCGCTCGCGTGGTCGGGGGCTGATCTCGAGTCGGTCACGGCGCAGAAGGTAACGCGCTGCTGTCCTCACAGGCAGTTGACTCTTACCTTCCTCACGCATGACGAACGACTCGACGCGCATCGGCGCGCCCACCATCTCGCGCCCTCGCCTCGAAGCGCTCCTCAGAGCGGCACAATCACAGCATGTGGTGATCGTTGGTGACGCCATGCTCGACGTCTATTTGCGTGGCGACGTCGATCGTATCTCACCTGAAGCCCCAGTTCCGGTAGTCCGGGTTCGCGAGCGCAAACTCGCGCTCGGCGGTGCTGCCAACGTCGCACAAAACGTCGCAGCACTCGGTGCGGGTTGCGATCTCGTCGCCGTGATCGGCGACGATGCAACCGGCGCAACGCTGCGTGCGCATCTCGATGCCGGCGGAATGCAATCGCGCTCACTGGTCACAGGCAGTCGACCAACCACGACCAAGACGCGAGTCATGGCGCGCTCGCAGCAACTCGTCCGATTCGATGAAGAAGACGACGCAGATCTCACGGCCGACGAGATCGCGCTTGTACTCGAAGCGATCGAGCGTGCCCTCCCCGATGCGACCGCACTTGTCTTTGAGGATTACAACAAGGGCGTGCTGGTTCCGAAAGTGATCGACGGCGCAATCGCGCTCGCCCGCGCGCGCAACATTCCGATTGTCGTCGACCCGAAGTTCCGCAACTTCTTTGCGTTTCGCGGCGCAACTGTCTTCAAACCCAACCGACGCGAGCTCGAAAGTGCACTCGGCGCGGCGGTCGATCTCGAACATCCCGCTGCACTGCCGATGACGTTCGAGCGACTTGGTGTCGATCACTTGCTGCTCACACTTGGTGAGCAAGGGATGGCGCTCGTGTCGTCGGACTCCGTGGTGCACCGCGTGCCAACGACCGCGAGAGAGGTGTACGATGTCGTTGGCGCAGGAGACACTGTGACAGCCTATCTCGCGACAATGCTCGCGGCAGGCGCGACAGCACTCGAAGCGGCGATCGTTGCGAATTATGCGGCGGGCGTCGAGGTCGGAAAGCTCGGTGCGGCGACCGTCACGGCAGCAGAAGTGCTCGAAGCCTTCGATGCGCATCGCGAGACTCACACGACAAACAGCTGAAACAGGTACCAGAAGTTGGATCGGCGCTGATGCGCGAAGGGCCATCCTGACCCAGTATGCGTTGCCGACGCAGTTGTCAGAGGGCAGATTGCGGAGTGCGAGTCCGCTACATTCGAGTTGCAGTGTCGTTGCAGTCTCGGTCCGGTAGCTTAGTTGGTCAAAGCGCTCGACTCATAATCGAAGGATCGTGGGTTCAAGTCCCACCCGGACCATAGTGCCACCAGTTCCCCGTGCGTGACACTGCGTCGGGGGGTTCCATCGCTCGGGCGCGCCCGTTACGTTTTCCGATCCGCAAGGGTCGGCCGCAGTGGTGCATGTTGCGAGTGGCAGACGAAGAAATGGGTCGCGTAGCTCAGCTGGTTAGAGCGCTGCTTTCACACAGCAGAGGTCCGGGGTTCGAGTCCCTGCGCGACCACTTGAAACTGGTCGAAGTAGTCAAAACAAACGAGGCCGATGATCAACTGATCGCCGGCCTCGTTTTTTGTACAATGTTGCAAAATGGATCAGAGAATCGGAACCGTATTTTCGCTCACAACGACAGGCGCGCGTCTGGCATTCTTGCCTGACGCTGATGTCACCGTAATGCGAGCCCCTGCCTGACGCAGCCGACCCATCGAGCGCTCGTCGAGCCGGGCGCGCACGACCATCATGTCCTCTTCGTTACGCTGATCCAGTACCTCGCCGTCGCGGTGCACCTCTGCGAGCAAACGACCATTGGATGCAGGAATACGGATCTCGAGCAACGGTCGCTGATTGCGGAGCGAATCACGCAACGCCGACCGCAAGGATTCCAGCCCGCCACTCTCCAATGCAGAAACGAAAAGTGTTCCCGGCATCAGGTTGGTCACGCGCTGTTGCAGCGCTTCTGCATCGTCAGGCGTCAACGCGTCCATCTTGTTCATGACGTGGATCGTCGGCTGCGCCGCCAGGTCGAGATCCGCGAGCACGGCGTCGACGACGACGCGATGCTCTTCCCACGCCGGATGACTGGCGTCAATCACATGCAACAGCAGGTCCGCCTCTTGGGCCTCCGCCAACGTCGCGCGAAATGACGCGACCAGATGGTGAGGAAGTTTTCGGATGAAACCGACCGTGTCAGTGAGCAACACGGTATACCCGTCGCCGATGTCGATCTCGCGCGTGAGCGGATCGAGCGTGGCGAACAGACGGTCTTCGACAAACACCTGCTGATCGTTTGCCAGCGAGCGCAGGATCGAAGATTTGCCGGCGTTCGTGTAGCCAACCAGCCCGACGCGGAAGTGCGTCTTTCGACCGTGACGCTGTATTTCGCGAGCGCGATCAACGTCCTCCAGACGCTCGGCCAGCACTTTGATCCGATGCTGGATAAGGCGCCGGTCGGTTTCCAGCTGCGTTTCACCGGGACCGCGCACGCCGATGCCACCCCGGAATTTCTCAAGGTGGGTCCACATGCGCGTCAGGCGCGGTAACATGTACTTGAGCTGCGCAACCTCGACCTGCATGCGCGCTTCGCTCGACCGCGCACGCGTGGCAAAAATGTCAAGAATGAGCTCCGCACGATCCATAACGCGCGTGTTCGTCGCCAGCTCGATGTTCTTGCTCTGCGCCGGCGAAAGCTCGTCATCAAAGATGATCAGCGTCGCTTCCAATTCCTGAATCCGCTGCTTCAGCTCTTCGATCTTCCCCTTGCCGAGGTACGTGCCAGCGTGTGGTCGGTCGAGTTGCTGGGTTACGGTCCCCACAACCTCGGCGCCTGCCGTGTCAGCGAGTCGGCCAAGCTCTTCGAGATGTTCATCCATGTGGACGCGTGCCCGACTGCTCTTTGACGGAGCAGCGACGAGCACGGCACGTTCGACGGGTGCTGTGAGTGAAATGATTTCGCGACTGATGAGCTGGTCCCCGTTGGTATCGTGGCTCGAATCGATATGCTGCGATGTACTGCGATATACTTCGATGTACTGCGACTAAAGTCTAACGCCCGTTGCCGGTCACCGACGAATAGCGCCCGGTGCGATCGTACGGACGCGTAAAGTTGCCGAGCGGTGTCCCGACTGTGAAATCGCCACGTACGCGGTAGTTGATCGTGCCGGCGGTGATGAGCGAACGACCGGCAACTCCGAGCCCCGCATATGTGAATCGGACGGGAAGGCGCACGGTTGATGAGTCGCCGCTATTCACCGTGAAGCGACTGTCGATTTCACCATTGCCAAGCTGCACCGAATCCACATCGACGCGGTACGTCATCTTGGACGCATCCAGCTTGAAGTGATTGGGGTTGTAAACGCTGAGTACGACGTCGACGCTACCGCCAGAAATTCCAAGGCCGGTGATCGTGAATTCCTTAAGCGACACCACCGGCTCCTTGAAACTCGCTCGACCAAGGGTTGCGCATGCACCTGCGATAAATGCCATCGCCGCAATCGATGCGCCGACTGCCGAGCGACGACGTGCAGAAGAGATGAAAGCCATCAGGAAGATTCTCCAGTTGAAGTAGACGTTGCATCGGACGGTGCTGATTCGCGAGGCACGTCGTGCGCACGGTCGCGCAACTGCGCCCACCATGCGAGACGTTTCGCAATATCCCGCTCGAAACCGAACGGTCCGGGTTCGTAGAATGTGCGGCCTTCAAGTGAAGTCGGCAGATACTGCTGCGGCGTGTACGCTTCAGGAACGGCGTGCGCGTACTGGTACCCCTCCCCATACCCGAGTTCCTTCATGAGGCCGGTCGGCGCGTTGCGCAGATGGAGCGGCACAGGAGCTGTCGGTGTCGCGCGCGCCGCATCGAGTGCTGCCTTCCACGCATCATACACGCGCGCCGACTTGGGCGCGGTGGCGAGGTAGACAGCGGCCTCAGCGAGGGCAAGCTCACCCTCCGGCGAGCCAAGTCGCTCGTATGTCTCTGCCGCAGTCGTTGCGATCGTCAGTGCCTGAGGATCAGCGAGGCCGATGTCTTCAGTGGCCATCCGAATCATGCGACGCGCGATGTAGCGAGGATCTTCGCCGCCGTCGATCATCCGCGCGAGCCAGTACAACGATCCCTGCGGATCGCTCCCACGCAGCGACTTGTGCAGCGCGGATATGAGGTTGTAGTGCTCTTCCCCACTCTTGTCATAGCGCGGCACACGATGCTGCACGGCCGCTTCGACGACACCGCGCGTGATCACACCGCGATCGTCAGTCAGCGTCGCCGCTGCCTCGAGAATTCCCAGTGTGCGACGCGCGTCACCGTCAGCCTGTTCGGCGAGCAGTTCACGCGCAGACGACTCAATTGTCAACTGACGCGAACCCAGTCCCCGTTCGGTGTCGGCGAGCGCCCGATCGATCAGCCCTTGCAACGCTCCTGCGTCGATCGACTCGAGCACGAGCACGCGAACGCGGGAGAGAAGCGCGCCCGTCAGTGCGAATGACGGATTCTCTGTCGTAGCGCCAACCAACACGACTGTTCCTGCTTCGACATGCGGGAGAAACGCGTCCTGCTGCGCGCGATTGAACCGATGAATCTCGTCGACAAACAGGATTGTGCCGCGTCCGGAGTCACGACGGCGTTCGGCTTCAGCCACAACCTCCCGCACCCGCGCGACGCCGTCACTTACCGCTGAGAACGAGACGAACGCCGCGTCAGCCGACTGCGCAAAGAGTCGGGCCAGCGTGGTCTTACCCACGCCCGGCGGCCCCCACAACACCATCGAGTCGACGATGCCACGCGCCAGCTGTTCCCGAAGCGGCTTGCCAACACCGAGCAGATGTCGCTGTCCGATATACTCATCCAGCGTACGCGGCCGAAGACGCGCGGCGAGCGGCTCCGGCACTCGGCTCGCGAAGAACGAAGTCCCGGGCACCTCACCCCCGCTCTTGCCCTTGCTCACAGCGCGCGCACCAGCGCGAGTGGCGCGGCGTCCAACCCCAGCCGGTCGGCAGCATGTTCGAGCGCTTCCGTGAGAGGCGCAATCGGCGTGAGTGCGCGGCGATCTTGTGTCCAGACCGCACCGGGCGCAGCAGCGCGTTCGACGACACCGAGGCCGTCAAGCAAAAAGAGCCAGCGATCGGTTCGGGAGTAAATGATGAGCGCCAGTTCTGGAGTGAGCGTCAGCTGATCTTCAGCGGTCACGATTGTCACTTCAACGCCGCCGTAGGTCGCGAGGAGCAGCCGCAGCCTTCCAACCGCCTCCCGGACATCTGGGAGTGGGAGCAGTTCGCCGCTCCATTTGATGCCATCCCGGAGACTCTCAATAACCACATCAACAGCGGGATCGAGCTCATCGGCCAGTAGGTGGAGCAGATCGACAGCGCGTTCGGCGATGACGCCGACGCGGGCGGTGTGCACGCCGCTGTCGCTCGACGCCACAAACCACTCGGAGGTCCGCCCGTACCGCTCCGCAGCGCTCCCACCGTCTAAGCCGACCGACATCATTTCAGACCTCCGCCCGCCAGCTCGGCGATCAACGCCTTCGCTCGCGAAATCAGAATCGCGCGTTCATTGAGCGACGGCTCAGCGACGACGTCGACTAGCAGCGATGCGAAGACCTTTGCATATGCCGGTCCTGCCGGAATTCCCGCGCTCCGCAGATCGTCACCATCGATCACCAGATCCGAGACTTCGATCGCGTCGCGGAAGGCGATTCTGAGCGACCGACGATAGAGGTTGCGGACACGACTCGGTGCCGGAGCGGCATCCTCCGACAGCGCGTGCCAGCGTGCCGCCGCGAGACGCAGAAACGGGGCAACCCTCAGCCTGCCGACGGCCGCCGCCAGCTGGCGTAGCGAGGCATCGGTCGGTGGTTCGGAGGCAACCAATTGGGTAGTCAGCGAGGGACCGAGTCGTTCCCACGCGTCGACGAGCGCCGAAATCCACGTGACGTCGACGTTTGAGAACCGGAGCGCCCGAAGTATGGGAGCTGAGTTGGCCCTCCCGACGTCGCTCAGCAGTGCCGCAATACGGAGCCCGCGCCGTCCTGGCTTCGTCTTGACGCCAGGCACGGGGAGCGCATCCACAGCTGCAAGGACTTGGTCCGAGACCGAGGCCAGCGCGGGGACCAAAGACGCAAACGCGCCCGAATCCCGCCACCGAACCAGCGCCCGTGACGGGAACCGTACCTGTTCCATCGTCTTCTCGATCTCCTGCTTGACCCGCTCAGGGGAGAGCCGCGAGAGATACGGCGCGCTACCGACGACGGCGGTCCACGTCGCGGACTCGATATCGAAGTCGAACCTGGCGGCGAAACGGATCGCCCTGAGCGCCCTGAGTCGGTCCTCCTCTAGCCTCGCCTCCGGGTCGCCGACGGCCCGCACAAGTCTGCCGGCGAGGTCAGCTTGACCACCGAACGGATCGTGGAGCTGCCGGCCGATCGGGTCAAACGCGATCGCATTGATGGTGAAATCTCGCCGTGCCAAGTCCTCGTCCAGCGACGCGCCAAATTCGACGACGGCGCGTCGGCCGTCGGTCTGCACATCGCGTCGGAAGGTGGTGACCTCGTGCATGATCCCCGCGGCATCTAGCACACCGACCGTGCCAAACTCAATCCCGACAGGCACGGTTCGACGGAACAGCTGGCGCACGGTTTTTGGCGGCGCGGCGGTCGCCAAATCCCAATCGAGACTGTTCACGCCGAGCAGCGCGTCGCGCACGGCACCCCCGACGCACCACGTTTCAAAACCGGCGTCACGGAGCGTCCGGGCAATCCCGATGACGGTGCCCGGCACTCGAAGCGATTCAGCCAAGCCTGGAGTGTTCACCCGCAGAGTACGCTTCCGCCGTTCACGTTCAACACCTCGCCGGTAACATGCCGAGCGAGACCGCTGGCGAGGAAAAGTATCGGGCCGGCGATATCGTCTGCCGATGCGACACGCCGGAGTGGGATCGCCGCTTCGATGCGGGCGCGCCCTTCTCCGGCAAATGGGATCTCGACCGCCTCGGTATCGACCCATCCGGGCGCGACGCAATTTACGGTGACGTCGCGAGGACCCAGCTCGACCGCCAACGATTTCACAAACGAAATCATGGCCCCCTTGGTCGCCGCATAGTCCGAATGACCCGCCTCCCCGCGCTGCCCAGCCGTGCTCGACACGAAGATCAGGCGCCCACCTGCGGGCAGCACCGGAGCGACAGCGCGGGCGGCGAAGAACATTCCGTCCAGATTGGCACCCATGGTTGAGCGCCAACGTTCGTCCTCGAGCGCCTCGACCTCAACCGGATTGGGTGGCCAAACACCCGAGTTACCAACAAAGATATCCACACCGCCAAGTGTTTCCACACCGTGGCGGACGAATGCCTCGTTGGCGTCCCGTGTGGACAAATCACCGGATTGTGCAAAACTACGCACACCAAGCGCCAGAAGGTCTACCACGAGCGACTCGGCTTCTGACTTTCTGGAGCGATATGCGATTCCCACATCGGCGCCTGCTTTGGCCAGCATCCGTGATACCGCGGCGCCGATTCCCCGCGAACCTCCAGTAACGAGCGCTCGTTTACCGCGAAGATCGATCATGTGAAATTGGATGGCGTTTAGAGATAATGAACGTTAGGTGAACTGTCGTAAACATTTAGTTCGCAACACGAAATGCTCAATCTGCTAAAGCGACTTCTCGATGATCTCGCAGATCGCGTGCTGGATGCAGAGATGGATTTCCTGCGCGCGATCGGTGCGGTCTGTGGGCACAATGATGGTGTGGTCCGCCACATTCTTGAGCGCGCCTCCGTCCTTCGCAGACAGGGCGAGCACAGGAACGCCGAGTACTTTCGCGGATTCGGCTGCGCGTATCACGTTTGGTGAATTGCCGCTGGTTGAGTGGATAATCAACAAATCGCCCGACTTCGCGAGAGCTTCAACTTGGCGTGAAAAAATGTGATCGAACCCGAAATCGTTGCCGGTGGCCGTCAGGAGTGACGAGTCGGTTGTCAGGGCGATCGCCGGGTAGGCTCGGCGATTTCGCATGTACCGAACGACGTACTCAGTCGCCATGTGCTGAGCGTCTGCCGCTGATCCACCATTGCCGCAAAAAAACAGCGTGCCACCGCGTGCGACGGTCTCGCGGACCATTTCGAGCGCCTTGGTTACATCGGCTTCCAGCGTTCGCGCGACACGCTGCGCGGTGTCGGCGAGTTCGAAGAGCGCCGCAGCTATCGATTCAGCGGGGGGGGAAGGCATCGTTCGTGTCGGGTGAGGTCGGCAGGAATCGTAGGGCGGACTGACTCCGCAGGGTCTGCAGGGGTGTTATGGTCAGGCGCCGAACAGACGTTTGATCCGATTCAGCAGGCTCGCATGCAGCGGTGGCACAGGCAGGGGGTCCTCATCCGCCAAGACTCGTTCGGCGTTGGTGTGCGTGAGCAGGTCGATCTGCTCCCCCGCACCGCGTTCGCCGAGCCATTCGCGGGCGAAGGCCAATGATCGGCTATCGCCATGGTTGTCCGACGCCAAGACGTCGATGAGGCCGTGACTCAGCATGGATCGAGCGAGTTCGCCCGGCACTCCGCGCCCCATCAGCACGGACGCGTCGGTCTGGATCACAACACCCACATCACGCCATTCCCGGACGAGTTCGAGCGTACACCCAAAATAGCGCTCAGGGTGCGCCAGAATCGGTATGCGCCCGGAACGAGCGATCCTTCGGAGTTCCGTCGACGCGCCACGGGGAATAGCGCCGCGAGTGAACTCGACGAGGAGCGCGCGGGACGTTCCCAGAGTCAACTCGGGTGCGGTCAGGTCTACACCGGGCGCATCGAGCATAATTTCCCAGCCCAACCGAAGCTCTGGGACGGCCGGCGCGCTCCGACGCAGCTCTGCTAGAATCGTGAGATTCTCCGCGTACGGCACTGCCGCCGCTTGAGAGGCGTTGAGATGGGGGGTGCAGACGAGGACGGTCACCCCTTCGGCGGCGAACCGCTCGAGTACCGGAACAGAAACGTCGAGCGACGGTGACCCGTCGTCGACGCCCGGCAGCAAATGGGAATGAATGTCGATCACGGGCGATCATCCTCTCAGGAGTCGACTCCCTACTGCCCGCCAAGCGGGCCAGCCCACAAGTCGGTCAGCAGTAAAACAACTGTCTATCAGTCAGGACGCTCGCCGGGTAGTGCGGCGATTCGTGCCATTGCGCGGGCGGCACGGGCCTCGAGCCGGTCAGGTGCGTCTGCTGCGGCTTGGAACGCATACGTCACGAGCGCGTCGACCGCCAGCAGGTCGAGGGCAGAACCGCGCGTTGTTGAACCGGTAGCGAGGAGCCCGTCCAGGAGCTGCTCTCCGGCGTCCAGGCAGGCTTCAGGGATACGATCGGACGGCTGTTCGGCAAACGGCGCCAACGCGCGCTGCAGGCGTGCCGCCAGCGCCGGTGGGGCTGGCGGTTGCAAAGCCGCCAGCCACTGTCCGACGGTGCCAACGCCATGCTCGGCCGTCGGCGACGCGTTCATCGGCACCGTCTCGCTCATCCCGCGACGGCCAAGCGAGCGACCACATCGCGCGCGGCAGCCAGGGCGGCATCTACTTGCGCGCCGTCAATCCCGGCCTGCGCCATGTGCGGCTTGCCGCCACCACGGCCACCAACGGTTGCAGCAACGTCGCGAACCACAATGTCGGCCCGGATCCCGCGATCACGCACATCGTCAGTCGACACGGCTAAAAGCGCGCCCTTGCCATCAGAAAGCTGCGCGCCGAGTACCGCAACACCGCTGCCGAGTGCCTCGCGGACCGCGTCGCCCAAGGATTGGAGTGATTTCACGTCGGAGACATCGACGCGCGTTGCGACGAATCGGACGCCCGCGTGTTCCGCGGCCAGAGCGGCAATCTGCTGGGCCTGACCACCGCCGTTCCCCCCACCCCGCATCGCCGAGTCGAGCTTTTTCTCAAGCTGCTTCCGTTCTTCGAGGAGCGCGTCAAGCTTCCTTTCGATCTGCTCGAGATTGGCCGACGCGCCGCCCATTGGCACCTTGAGGCGCGCGGCGACGTGCGACAGTGTCCGCTCGCGTTCTGCGAAGAACTGGAATGCGCGCGGCCCTGTCAGTGCTTCGATCCGGCGCACCCCTGCGGCGACTCCGACTTCTGCGACGATGCGGAGGAGGCCGATTTCGGAGGTGTTCCGCACGTGCGTGCCGCCACAGAGTTCGACCGAGAGTCCCGAGATTTCGACGACACGAACGACGTCGCCGTATTTCTCGCCGAAGAGAGCCATCGCGCCTTGAGAAACGGCATCCGCATACGCCTCTTCGCGGATTCGGACCGGCGCCGCGGCCCAGACTCCAGCGTTCACCTGAGACTCAATCGCTATCAACTGTTCGGCGGTAAGCGGACCGTGATGCGTAAAGTCGAACCGAAGGCGATCTGGCGAAACGAGCGAGCCGGCTTGGTGGACATGCTCGCCGAGCACACCGCGAAGCGCCGCGTGCAGCAGGTGGGTCGCCGTGTGATTTCGCTCGGTGTCGTGGCGCCGTGTGGTTGGGACTGTCGCATGTGCGGCGCCGAAGACGATCTCGCCGTCGACCGTCCCGATGGCCGCGATACGGCCGTCCAGTTTACGCACTTCCGAGACGTCGACCGACCAACCGGCGCCGGTGATTTTGCCGGTGTCGGAGACCTGACCACCGGACTCTGCGTAGAACGGTGTGTCGCGGAGCATCACGGCCACCCGTCCATCGGGTAGATCGCGAACAGCGGTGACAATCGTGTCGACTTCCGTTGTGTCATAGCCGACGAAGCGCCCGAGCGACGCCTGATGCTGCGCGTCGTGCGTCCACTGTGTCGGATCGCCAAAATCGTCCGCGCTGACGGTAAGCTGACGCGACTTACGCTCCGTCTGCGACTGTTTGCGCTGGCCGGCCAGCGCGTGCTCGAAGCCACTGATGTCAACGAGGTAGCCGCGCTCGCGGGCCATCAACTCGGTGAGGTCGATCGGGAAACCGAATGTGTCGTAGAGTCGGAACGCATCTTCCCCGGCGATCGAGCCGCGGATCGCGCTCGAGCCCTGTGTCGAGGCGAGCGGCGCAAGTTCTTCGAAGCGCGACATGCCCGCATCGATCGTCGCGAGGAATCGCTCTTCTTCGGCCCGCGTGGTATCGACGATGTGTTTGCGACGGACGTGTAATTCCGGATAGATGTCGCGCATAGCGGCGATGAGCACATCTACAATGTGCACCAGCGTTGGCTCGCGACGTCCCAGCAACCACGCATGCCGCACTGCTCGGCGCAGAATGCGACGCAGCACGTAGCCACGTCCCTCGTTCGACGGAAAAACGCCGTCGGCGAGGAGGAACGAGACGGCGCGCGCGTGGTCGGCAATGACGCGGAATGACGCCGGATCGATCTCTCGTCCGTCCAGCCCGTGTGCGGTGCCAAGTCCGACGCCGGGGCGATACGGGTACTTGATGCCGACGACTTCTTCGACCTTGGCGATGAGTGGCGCGAAGAGGTCGGTGTGGAAGTTGTTGGTGACGCCCTGCAATACCGCGGCGATGCGCTCGAGTCCTGCGCCGGTGTCGACCGATGGCTTGGGAAGCGGCACGAGTGTGCCGTCCTGCTGCCGGTCGAACTGCATGAAGACGAGGTTCCAGATCTCGAGGAAGCGTCCGGCTTCAGCGCCTTCGACGAACGCATCCAGTCCGTACTCGGTCAGGTCCGTACGCGTCCATTCGCCGTGCGCGTCTTTCGGAAACGCCCAGTCGGGGGCGATCTTCGCGAGGTCGACATAGATCTCAGTGCATGGCCCGCATGGGCCGGTGTCGGCCATCTGCCAGAAGTTGTCTTTCGCGCCAAGCCCGTAGATGCGGCTGTCGGGCACGTTGGCGACGTCTTTCCAGAGCTGACGCGCTTCATCGTCTTCATGGAAGACGGTGACGCGGAGATGTTCGCGCGGGATCTTCAGCTCTTCGGTGACAAACTCCCACGCGAACCTGATGGCATCGCGCTTGAAGTAGTCACCGAACGAGAAGTTGCCGAGCATTTCGAAGAAAGTGTGGTGGCGCGCGGTGTGGCCGACCTGTTCCAAGTCGTTGTGTTTGCCTCCGGCGCGCACGCACTTCTGTGACGTGGTAGCGCGCCGCTTTCCATCGGGCGCGTCTTCCATGCCGAGGAAGACCTTCTTGAACTGGACCATGCCTGCGTTGGTGAACAGCAGGGTCGGGTCGTCGCCCGGCACGAGCGAGGAGCTCGGTCGGACGGAGTGGCCATTCTTTTCGAAGTAGGCCAGGAATCGGGCGCGGATTTCGGTCGCGAGCATAGGCGCGGAAATATAGGCGACGCGACTCTTTCGTCTTAGTGGTCTGGTGACGATTTGAAATATTCGTCGACTGCTGTGCGCAGAACCGATCCTCCGAAGCCGCGCCGCTGGAGAAATGCGATGAGGCGCCGACGTGCGACCAGCGGCTGGAGGGCGGACAGTGCGCGCATGCGTTTGGCCACTGCGGCCCTGCAGGCGGCGACTTCGTCGAACCCATCCGCCTCAGCGGCATCGGCCACCGCCTGTGCAGCGTCGCGCCCCGTGATCCCTTTGATGCGCAGCGCCTGTTTCACCCGTGTCGGCGCTTCGCCGCGCCTGAGCCGAGAGGATGCTTCGGCCCGAGCGACATCTTGATCGGAGATCAGCCCGGACGCCTCGAGTTTTTCCAGAGCCGCGGAGACGAGCGACACATCTGGCTCGCGTCGGC
>JBKJTE010000287.1:0-72141 GCA_046590495.1 Gemmatimonas sp.
CTTCGTGTTCTGCAAAACGACGTCCGTTTTGCGCGCCATCATGGTCGGCAGATCGAGTCGCAATCCGTCGACGGCGATACCATGTTCGGCGGAATGCAATCGCAGCCATTCGTACTGTTCGGACGAATGCAGCAACGCTTTCGACGGAATGCATCCGACATTGACGCAGGTGCCGCCGAGCGTCTTGTCGGACTCGACGCAGGTGACGGAAAAACCAAGTTGTGCGGCGCGGATGCTGGCGACGTAGCCACCGGGACCGCCGCCGAGGATAACGACGTCAGCAGACTGCAGTTGGGGAGTCATGGCAAGAAGAATAACGGATCTGTGAAGTCGATTGTCTCAGTTGACCCATTCGCGATCGAGTCGACGCGAAGCGAAGAACAGCAGTAGCGCACTCAGCGCATAAAACCCGAGCCCATACTGAATCGAATAGCGCATCGATTCTGCGCCGTACTGCGGTTTGAGCTGATCGGAGACATACCCGAAGAACCACAATCCAACAGCAATGCCGAGCAGGTTGTTGATAAGCAGAAAGAGCGCCGACGTGGTGGTGCGCATGTTGGCCGGCGCGAGGTGCTGCACCGCGGTGACCACCGGTCCCAGCCAGGCCAGATTGAACCCGGTCGGGATGAGAAAAAAGACGAACGCCCAGTACAGCGACGTTGTGTTCATCGCCAGCAGAAAACAGGGGAGTGCGACGAGAAAACAGATCGCCGGCGTGAGGGCGTACGCTGCGCGATTCCTGGGGCCGAAGCGATCTGCGAGCGAACCGCCGAACCAGATGCCGGCCATCCCGCCTATGAGCCAGATTGCGCTGTAGTAGACCGACGTTTGGGCGAGCGTGAGTCCAAGGCTCCGAATGAAAAACGACGGGAGCCAGAAGGCGATACCATACCCACAGATTGACGAACAGGCGGCGCCCAGCGCGAGCAGCCAGAAGCTCGGTTTGGGAAACACTGTTGCAATCACTTCGCTGAAACGCGGCGCGGCGTGCCTGATGGGCGTTGCACCGGGGGCGACGTCGAGTCCACCGCGCACCGGGTCACTCACGACCCACTTGAACAGCGGCGCCAGCAGGAGCCCTGCAGCACCGACTACAAAGAACGCCCAGCGCCAGTTCACATAGGCGGCAATCAGTCCGCCAAACAGCACACCCGCTGCGCTGCCGAGCGGGATGCCAAATGAGTAGGCGGCGAGCGCGCGCGCCCGCTGCTCCTTGGGGAAGTAATCGCTGATCAGCGAGTAGGCGGGCGCGACGCCGCCGGCCTCACCAACGCCGACACCCATGCGCGTCACGAACAGTGACCAGAAGCCCGTCGCCAGCCCGCAGGCGGCCGTGAAGGCACTCCAGCATGCAAACGCCGCCGTCATGATCCATGTGCGGCTGACGCGATCGGCGAGCCATGCGACCGGAACAGCGAGTGTCGCGTAGAGCGCCGCAAAGGCGACGCCCCCCATCAAGCCGAGTTGGGTGTCGGTGAGTCCGAGTTCCTGCTTGATCGGCTCCTTGAGAATACCAAGGATCTGTCGATCGAGAAAATTGAAGGTGTAAGCGAGGATCAGCATCGCCAGCACGAGGTACCGATAGCGTGGCCCGCGTTCGGCCGGGTTTTCAATGCGGGTCTGACTCATCACAACTCGGGGACGATGTGAGTGTGCAGGAACCGGGACAGCGACGGGCGTGACCTCGGCGCGCGGCGTGCGTCAAACACATGAACGACGGCGGCGGTAACGCCATCTCGTCTCGCTGGCCGCGACTCCAATCCTCGCATTGAAACGCGTGCTGGCGGACGAAACCACTCAGTACCGGGAGCTCTCACGAGCTGCCAGTACTGAGTGGTTTTCGCTTTGCGTCGGGTGACTTTTAGTAGACGAGCATCGCGGCGGGATCTTCCATCAGTTCCTTGATGCGAACGAGGAAGAGCACCGCTTGCTGGCCGTCGATGAGCCGGTGGTCGTACGAGAGTGCGAGGTACATCATCGGACGGATTTCGACCTTGCCCGCGATCGCAACCGGGCGATCCTGGATCTTGTGCAGCCCGAGAATGGCGACCTGCGGATAGTTGATGATCGGCGTCGACACGAGCGAGCCGAAAACACCGCCGTTGGTGATCGTGAACGTGCCGCCGGTCAGATCATCCATCGACAGTTTGCCATCGCGTGCACGCTTGGCGACGGCACCAATGTCACGGCCGATGTCGATCACGCTCTTGGCCTGCGCGTCCTTTACGTTCGGCACCACCAGTCCGCCTTCCGACGCGACGGCGATCCCTAAGTTGACGTAGTTCTTGTAGACGATCGAGTCGCCGTCAATCTGCGCGTTCACCAGCGGATAGGCCTGCAGCGCGTGACAGGCGGCCTTCGCAAAGAATGGCATGAACGACAGTCTGACGCCCTGCTCCTTTTCGACGCGTTCCTTGAGACGTTCGCGGAGCGCCGAGATCGCACTCATATCGATCTCGTTGAACGTCGTCAGGTGGGCCGTCTGGTGTTGCGATTGGAGCAGATTCTCAGCGATGCGCTTGCGGCGCGTCGTCATCTTCTCGCGCGTCTCACGCTGACCGTTCGACACCGCAGGCACAGGGGCCTTGGGCGCGACGGGTGCCGATGGCGCGGCTGCCGATGGCGCGGGTGCCGATGGCGCGGGTGCCGATGGCGCGGGTGCAGCTGGTGCGGGAGCGGAGGCCGCAGGACGCGCGGTCGAGGCAGCAGCGACAGCGGCGACGACATCGGGCTTGCTGATCACACCACCGCGACCGGTGCCCTCAACCGAGGCGAGGTTCACTCCCGCTTCAGTAGCCAGACGGCTGGCAGCCGGCGACACCTTCTGCTCGGCGGCGACAGGAGCGGCGCTCGCGGGGGCAGTGTCGGGCTCCGCGACCACAGCTGGCGCGGCGGGAGCCGCTGCGGCCCCGGTTCCAGCGCCGATCTCGCCGAGTGAGTCGCCGACGGCAACGACATCACCGTCCTGCTTCAGGCGGACGGACAGGACGCCAGCTTCGAGGGCCGGGACTTCGACGGTGATCTTGTCGGTTTCGAGTTCGACCAGCGTGTCCCCGGCAGCGACTGCGTCGCCTTCCTTCTTGAGCCAGCGGGAAACAGTCGCCTCGACGATGGATTCCCCGAGGGGGGGGACCTTTATGGACGCCATGAGGAAATGCGGGTGCAGTGGACTGACAACGAGGAGTGTGAACGATCAAATATATGGGTCGGACCAAAGACGCACGCTTCCCGCATCATGCCCTCCGCTTCGGATATGGCCCATGTTCCCGCAATGACAACGATGCGTGCACTGACGATCGACGCACATGGCGGTGTTGAACAGCTTCGCTATCGTGACGATCTCGCAGCGCCCGTACTTGCGCACCCGGATGACGTGCGCGTGCGCATCCATGCGGCCGCGCTCAACCGACTCGATCTCTGGGTTCTGGGCGGCATTCCCGGTGTGAAAATCCACCCCGGGTGGATACTCGGCTCTGACGGCGCCGGCGTCGTCGAATCGATCGGTGCCAATGTGCGGAACGTCGCGGTCGGCGATCACGTCATTCTCAATCCGGGCATCGTCGATCGTGACTGTAACTGCGACTATTGTCAAAATGGCGACCAACCGTTCTGCCTGACGTACGGCATTCTCGGCGAGCATCGTCCGGGAACGCTGGCCGAGTATCTGGTGGTGCCGTCGGCGAACGTGAGCGCGATTCCCAGGTCCATTCCGTTTGAGACGGCGGCGGCGTTTCCGCTCGCGACATTGACGGCTTGGCGGATGATCGTCGGACGCGCGCGGGTGCAGCGGAGCGACAGTGTGTTGATCTGGGGAATTGGTGGTGGCGTGGCGCAGGCTGCGCTGCAGATCTGCAAACGGATCGGCGCGACGGTGTGGGTGACGTCCGGAAGTCCCGAAAAACTTGCGCGCGCCAAGGCGCTGGGCGCTGATGTTCTGCTCGATCACCGCCAGCCGGACCTGGGGAAGGAGATTCGCGCCCGCACCGGAAAACGCGGCGTCGACGTGGTCGTCGATTCAGTCGGTGAAGCCACGTGGGCGCAATCGTTGATCGCACTGGGCAAGCGCGGGCGCTTGGTCACCTGTGGCGGCACGACTGGTCCTCATGTCTCGCTCGATGTGCGGCGCATGTTCTGGAATCAGTGGACGCTCATGGGTTCGACGATGGGGAGCAACGCCGAGTTTGACGCGATGACCGAGGCGTTTCGCGCGGGCGCCCTGATGCCGCCGGTCGACTCCGTCTGGTCGCTGGAAGAGGGGCGAGGTGCGTTCGAGCGACTGGCGACCGGGGAGCAGTTCGGAAAGGTGGTGGTGCGGTTGTGATCACTTGCGGCGATGGTTCTGCGATCGTCCGGGAGCGCGATGACTGAAGTTGCCCGGTATACCGTGGAAGAAGAGCGAGCGCTGCGCGCTGCGATCGGGGCCGGTGAACCGCCGGTGTGTCCGCGTTGCGGGGTGACGATGACGACGCGTCCGATCGGTGGCGGATCGTTCGGGCTGGGGTATCACCGGCAGCGAAATTGGCTGCTGTGTCCGTCTTGCAAACGGAGTGCGATCTTCGATATCAAACGTGGGACCAGATTGTAACGCGGCTTGAGCCGCGTCGTCCGACCGTCCCAGACCTCCACAAAACCACAATGCATTCGCGTCAACGCGTGCTCGTCACCGGCGGTGCTGGCTTTCTCGGTTCACATTTGTGTGATCGTCTGATTGCGGACGGACACGATGTGTTGTGCATCGACAATTTCTTCACCGGCACCAAAGACAATATTGTGCACCTGCTCGGGAATCCCCGTTTCGAGCTGATCCGGCACGATGTCACGTTCCCGTTGTACGTCGAGGTGGACCAGATTTTCAACCTCGCTTGCCCGGCATCGCCGATTCACTATCAGAATGATCCGGTGCAGACCACCAAGACCAGTGTGCATGGCGCCATCAACATGCTTGGTCTGGCCAAACGCGTGCGCGCCCGCATCATGCAGGCGTCGACGAGCGAGGTGTACGGCGATCCCGAGGTGCATCCGCAGCCCGAGTGGTATCGCGGGATGGTCAACCCGATCGGCCCTCGCAGCTGCTACGACGAAGGGAAGCGGTGCGCCGAGACGCTGTTTTTCGATTATCACCGGCAGCATGCGCTGCAGATCAAAGTGGCGCGCATTTTCAACACGTACGGACCGCGTATGCACCCCAACGACGGACGCGTGGTCTCCAACTTCATCATGCAGGCGCTGCGAGGTGAGGCGATTACGCTCTACGGTGACGGCCAACAGACGCGCAGCTTCTGCTACGTCAGCGATCTGATCGAAGGCTTTATGCGGTTGATGGCGTCGCCGCCCGAATTCACCGGACCGGTCAATCTGGGCAACCCTGGCGAGTTCACCATGCGCCAACTCGCCGAGTTGGTGATGGAGTTGACCGGCTCTTCGTCGGCCATCGTAAATCGCCCACTGCCGGTCGACGATCCGCGTCAGCGCCGGCCGGACATCACACTTGCCAAGACGACGCTCGACTGGGAGCCGCACGTCGGGCTGCGCGAGGGGCTGAGCCAGACGATCGAGTATTTCAGGGCTTTCGTCTGACGAAACCCCAGTCACCCGCCCGCTACCACCCGAGCCGCAGGCCCAAGACAGGGGCGCCCCGTGCAGCATGCGCCACGCATCACTATGTTTTTCTCTCGGTCGCACGACCCGTCCGCGCCGCCCGGCTGGCGCCCTTTTGCCCGTGATTTACGCAGTGTCAACCACTCAACTGTCCGACACGCTTCTGCTCGCGCAGGCCAGCACGCCGAGCGGCGGTGGTCAGTCCGCTGCCGCATCGACGTTCACGCAGCGCCTTGAGCACAGTTTTTCGCTGCTCGGCGAGTTCGTGCCCGCGCTCTTTGGCGCGCTCGTCATCCTCTTCGCCGGCTACCTCGTGGCGAAAGTGATTGAGAAGGGCACGCAGCGCCTGTTGCGTCGCATGCATTTCAATCAACTGCTCGAGCGCGGCGGCGTGATGCACGCCGTCGAACGTTCCGGGTCGCATCTGAATCCGGCGAAAGTCGTCGCCAATCTGCTCTTCTGGTTCATCATGTTTGCCGTGCTGCTGGTCGCGGCAAATGCGATCGGACTGGAGTCACTGGCGAATGTCTTCTCGGAGTTGGTGAGCTACATCCCGAGTGTGATTGCGGCCATCGTCATCATCATTCTGGGGATCGTGCTTGGTGGTTTTGTCGGCGGGCTGATCATGGCGTCGGCGGGCGCGCTGCACGGCGGACCGTGGTTGGCGCGCACTGGACGTGTCGGTGTGATCGTGCTTGCCGTGTTCATGGCACTGCAGGAACTCGGTATTGCCACGGACATCGTCACGACTGCATTCGCCATTCTGTTCGGCGCCGTCGCACTTGCCCTCGCGCTTTCGTTTGGCCTTGGTAATCGCGAACTCGCGGCCGAAGTGACGCGCGAGTGGTATCAGCGCTATCGCGCCGAGCGTCGGGCAATCGATGCGGAGGCCGCGGCCGAAGAAGCCGAAGAGTTGGCCGCGGAAGCTTCCGAAGATGCGACCGACGCGGCCGAAGATGCGAAGGAGGCCAAGGCGATCAAGGAAACGAAAGAATCGAAAGGCACGAAGCCGCCGGTACCGGCTCATGCCGCCACCGATACGGCGCGGATGGTTTGATGGCGGCAGTAGCCACCTTGGTCCGTCGCACACGTTCGATCGGCAGCGCGCTGGTGTTCGGATTCGCCGCAGTCTCCGCAGTCACCGTTCCATCGATAGTCAGCGCGCAGGCGGGCAAAGCTGCGGCGACAAAGACGGGCATCAAGCCGAAGCCGTCGACAGCAGCGACCGCACGGAAAGTTGTAACGCCTGCAGACAGTGATGCTGCCGAGCGCGCGTTTCTCGCAGCGGACGAAAAGCGTTACTTCGATTGGGTGATGCGCGATCGCACGATGTATCTCAAGCGGGCCGCGTGGGCGGAACTTGGTGATCGATGCAATCCGGGTGACCTTCGCGTCTTTCCGGGCGAAACGCAGAGGGCGCAGCAGGATTCGCTGCAGCATCTCGTCGAGCATATGGAATCGACGGTGATCGGGCGCGGAGTCGGTGCAAAGCTGGACACGCCCGAAGCCCGCGCGCTGTTGCGAGTGATCGTAGGATGGGAAGCGGGTATCGACCGTCCGCGTTGGGATGCGGACGACAAGAAACCGCACATGGCCATTGCGGCTGGACTCACCGGCGAAGTGCCTGATCCACGCAGCGACAAGTGTCTGCCGTCGCCGCTACTGACGGATACGGTGACGTTCGTGGTTCCCGGCTTCACGTCGATGGAATTTCCGAAGGCACCGACGCCGCGTGTGAAAGCGTACTTCGGACCGCAGGGGCAACAACACGCGCGCGATGAGTTCTTTGTCGCGCGCGGTCGGGCCGATCCTCAGGCAGAATTGACGTACATCGTTGTCGCGCCCATGGTGATCTGGCGCGGCTGGGCGCTTGTCGCGGTCGACCGTCCGCGTGAGAAAGGCGGTGTCGAAATCGGCGGCGCCAGCAACGGTGGTGCGACCTATCTGTTGCGACGCGTGGGGGGCGAATGGCGGCTCCTGTCGATCGTTCGCAGCTGGGGCTCCTGACCGCTCCGAAAACTCGTTTGTAAGTTGTTGTGATTTCATGAGTTATGGACGACCCGTCGCGTTGATTTTAGGCTGTGGGTCGTCTACATTTCTCAGGCTGTCCCATGCCTGCCGGACCTCCTCCTTCGACGTCCCATGACTGCACCGAACGCTCGCGAACGTATCCTGCCGCGCCTCATTCACGAGGAGATCAAGGAGTCGTTCATCAACTACTCCATGAGCGTCATCGTATCCCGGGCACTGCCCGATGTGCGCGATGGGCTCAAGCCGGTTCATCGTCGTGTGTTGTATGCGATGAACGAGTTGGGGTTGGTGCCCGGTCGTGCGTACAAAAAGTGCGCAACGGTCGTCGGCGACGTACTCGGCAAGTATCACCCGCATGGCGACAGCAGTGTGTATGACGCGCTCGTTCGTATGGTGCAGACGTTCTCGCTGCGCTATCCGCTGATCGACGGTCAGGGCAACTTCGGCTCGATGGACGGTGACTCGGCGGCAGCATATCGCTACACCGAATCGCGCCTCATGCGCATGGCGATGGAGATGCTCGCCGACATCGACAAGAACACCGTCGATTTCGCGCCGAACTACGACGATCGTCTCGAGGAGCCGCGCGTGCTTCCGTCGACGGTGCCGAATCTGCTGGTGAATGGTTCAACCGGCATTGCCGTTGGCATGGCGACGAACATTCCGCCGCACAATCTGCGCGAGATTGCAGAAGCCGTCATCGCGCTCATCGACAATCCGGAACTTGAACCTGCCGCGCTGCGCGGCATGGTGAAGGGTCCGGACTTCCCGACGGGCGGATACATCTACGGTCGCGCGGGCATCGCTGACTATCAGGACACAGGGCGCGGTCGCATCGTGATGCGCGCGCGGGCCGTCATCGAAGAAAAGGAATCGAGCGGCAAGTCGCAGATCGTCATCACCGAAGTACCGTATCAGGTGAACAAGGCAAAGCTCGTTGCGGACATTGCCGATCTGGTGCGCGAACAGAAGCTGACCGGAATCAGCGCGTTGCGCGATGAGTCCGACCGCGATGGTATTCGCGTGGTCGTCGAACTCAAGCGCGATGCGATTCCGCGTGTGGTGCTCAATCAGTTGTACAAGCACACCACGATGCAGTCGACGTTTGGCGTGATCATGCTGGCGCTCGTGCCGGACATCAACACGCGTCAGCTGGTGCCGAAAGTGCTCACGCTCAAGCAGTGTCTCGAGCACTTCATCACGCACCGTCATGAAGTGATCGTGCGTCGCACGCAGTTCGATCTCGACAAGGCGCTCGAGCGCGAACACATCCTCGAAGGGCTCAAGATCGCCGTCGACAACATCGACGAAGTGATCGCGCTGATCCGTGCCGCAGACGACACGCCGACCGCGAGCGCGCAGCTGCAGGCGCGCTTTGGTTTGTCCGAGCGGCAGGCCGAAGCGATTCTCAATCTGCGTCTCGCCAAGCTCACCGGTCTCGAACGCGACAAGCTGGAAGAAGAGCTCAAGGAAGTGCGTCTTTTTATCACCGAGATGCGCGGTATCCTCGAGTCAAAGCCGCGTCGGATGGAGATCCTCAAGGGCGAGATCGTCAGAATGACTGACTCGTACGGCGATGATCGTCGCACCGAAATCGTGAGCGATGAGGGCGAGTTCTCGATCGAAGATCTGATCGCCGAAGAAGAGATGGTCGTCACCATCTCACACCAGGGCTACGTCAAGCGCACTGCGGTTTCGCTGTACAACCGACAGGGGCGTGGGGGTCGTGGCAAGCAGGGCGCAGACCTGAAGGAAGGCGACTTCATGGAGCGCTTTTATGTGGTCTCGACGCACACCTACATCCTGATCTTCACCGACGACGGTCGTTGCTTCTGGATCAAGGTGCACGAATTGCCACAGGCCGGCCGCGACACGCGCGGCAAGCCGATCGTGAACCTGATCAACGTCACGCCGGACACGCGCATTCGTGCAGTCGTGCCGGTGCGCGTGTTCAGCGACAGCGAGTTCCTGCTCTTCTGCACCAAGAACGGCACCGTGAAAAAGACGGCTCTGTCGCAGTACTCCAACCCCCGCGCCAATGGCATCAAGGCGATCAAGGTTGAAGAGGGCGACGAACTCATCGACGTGCAGGTGACGAGTGGCTCGAACGATGTGGTGCTCGCCACACGTCATGCGCTTTCCGTCCGTTTCCACGAAAGCGACGTACGCGAAATGGGACGTGACACGACGGGCGTGAAGGGTATTGAACTTCGCCCTGGTGATTCCGTGGTCGGCATGGTGGTGATCAAGCGCGAGTCCACGCTGCTCGTGGTTACACAGAAGGGCTTGGGCAAGTGTTCGGGCATCGAGGAGTACCGTGTGCAGAAGCGCGGCGGAAAGGGCATCCTCACGCTCAACCGGACTGATCGTACTGGAGATGTTGTCGCGTTGATGGAAGTGGTGCCCGAAGATGAGCTGATGCTCATGACCCGACAGGGTGTTGCGATTCGCATCAAGGTGAGTGACATCCGCGTTGCGAGCCGTGCAACACAGGGCGTCAAGCTTGTAGCTCTTGATGACAAGGACATCGTGCAAGCGGTGGCGCGTGTAATTCCAGACGACAAGGAAGGCGCGGCGGAGACGCCGGGCACTCCGACGACGGAGTCGGACACTG
This sequence comes from Gemmatimonas sp., assembly GCA_046590495.1. Taxonomy (GTDB): domain Bacteria; phylum Gemmatimonadota; class Gemmatimonadetes; order Gemmatimonadales; family Gemmatimonadaceae; genus Gemmatimonas. Next base: position 10,247 of record JBKJTE010000287.1, read on the forward strand.
ATGCGTCTGGGGAGCTCGATCTGAACGGCTGACGCTGGCCCCTCATTCGGACGAGGGGTACGTTAAGGGCTCATGTCGAACAATTCGCTGATCACGTTGCACGACCTCGAGGCGGCTGCTGCCGGCCTCGCCGGCGTCGCTGTGCGGACACCGCTGTTGCCGGTGGACGCTCTCAGCGAACGCTTTCCTTCAGGTGTGTTTGTCAAACCCGAAATGTTGCAGCGCACGGGAGCGTTCAAGTTTCGCGGCGCGTACAACTTCATCAGCAACATGTTGCCCGCGGAGCGCGAGCGCGGTGTGATTGCGCCATCGTCGGGCAACCACGGGCAGGCGGTTGCGTACGTCGCGCGCATGTACGGCGTGCCCTGTACGGTCGTGATGCCGACCACAGTCACGACGGCCAAGCGCGTAGGCGCGGAGCGATACGGCGCGACTGTGGTGCTGGCTGGGACCACCACGCCGGAGCGTTTTGCGAAGGCCGACCAGCTTGCCGCTGAAACAGGCGCAATCGTGGTGCCACCGTACGACAACCCGTGGATCATTGCCGGACAGGGGACACTCGGACTTGAGATTGCTCAAGACCTCCCCGATGTCGGCACAGTCATTGTCGCCGTCGGCGGTGGTGGACTCTCCTCGGGCGTTGCGGCCGCCGTGAAGTTGCGCTGCCCGCGCGTGCGCGTCGTTGGAGTCGAGCCCGCCGGTGCGCGCAAGCTTTCAGCAGCGCGCGCGGCGGGCGGACCTGTCACGCTGGAAAGTTCATCTGGGCTTCCTGATGGGCTCCTCGGCGTGCGAATCGGAACGAGCAACTATGCGCATCTCGATCGTTACTGCGATGAAGTCGTGCAGGTAGGCGACGATTCGATCCGTTGCGCTATGCGGTTTCTGATCGACCGAATGAAGCTCGTTGCCGAGCCGAGTGGTGCGATCACACTGGCCGCGCTGCTCGATGGGATTGTGACACCTCAGGGCCCGACCGCCGTCGTGCTGAGTGGTGGCAACATCGAGTGGGCCGGGTTGATGCCGCTCGTCGCTGATTCGTTGATCACTACGCCCCCCCCGAGCTGAGTCGGCATGCCATCATCGCGCATTCTCGTCGCTGACGATGACGCTGCCGTTCTGGAATCAGTCACCTGGTTGCTGAAGGAGAACGGCTACGAGGTCGTGCCTGCCAGTGGCGGGGTGGCGTGTATGGAGCAATTGGAGCGCCGTGCTCCTGATCTCCTGCTCCTCGACATTCTGATGCCGGACGCCGACGGCTTTCAGCTGCTCGAACGCATCAAGAGCGATGAGCGGTGGCGCGATCTCCCGGTGTTGATGCTTTCGGCGCAACCGCCGGAAGAATCGTCGGTACGCTCGCTTGGGCTTGGCGCGTCGGATTTCATTCGCAAGCCGTATCGCCCGAAGGAGCTGCTCGCGCGCGTTCAGGCGCAGTTGCGCACGGGCGCCGTGTTGCGCTCGACGCGGCAGGCACTCACGCGCACGGAAGAGGCGCTGGTACGCGCACAGCAGGACGCAGACAGTCGTCGCAAGCTCGTTGACATTCTGCACGAAGTCACCGGCGATCTGTCGGTGTCTGAACTGTTTCACCTGCTTGTGCGCCGTGCAGCGCGGGCGCTTGGCGTGTCGCACTGTTCAGTCGTGCTTGCGCGTCCGGGTGAATTGAGTGCGGTGGTCGTGGCTGCGTATGAGAATCCGGGCCTGCAGCAGCTCACGATCCAGCTCGACCGATATCCGGAGCTCAAAGCTGCGTTGGACAGCGGTAAGCCTGTGCTCGTTGAAGATCTCGACACGCATCCGCTGTACGCGAACGTGCGTCATGTCTGGGGGATCGAAGGGATCGAAGTGCCGATTCGTTCAGTGATCGCATTGCCATTCTCGATCGAGCGTGGACAGCACGGGGTATTTCTGGTGCGACGCACCCGTGATCAGGAACGGTTTGCTGAAGCCGATCTTGAGTTTGCACAGGCGGTGATCACGGCGGCGGTTGCGGTCATTCAACGTGCGCAGATGGTGGAGAGCACGATGGCGGACAACGCGCGTCTCGAGCAGTTGGCGCAGACCGATCCACTCACACAGCTGTTGAATCGTCGTGCGCTGACCGAACGCATCACTGCCGAGATGGAGCGCGCGCTGCGTTACGACTCCACGCTCGCCCTGCTGATGATCGATCTCGATCACTTCAAGCGGGTGAATGACACCTACGGTCACCTTGTCGGCGACGACGTATTGCGCGATGTCGCGTCGCTGCTGAGCGAAACCATTCGTGGCAGCGACATTGTTGCACGGTACGGCGGTGAGGAGTTTCTGATGCTGCTTCCCGAGACGGACGACGCGGGTGCGGATGTGTTTGCCGAACGCATTCGCGCGGCGATCGAAGAACACAAGTTCGGCAGCGCGGAGAAGCATCCCACGCTGCGACTCACCGCAAGCATTGGTCTCGCCATGTTTCCCGCCGCGCGCATCGAGTCGGTAGAAGATCTCTTCGCGCGGGCAGACGCGGCGTTGTACCGCGCCAAAGCGGACGGTCGCAATCGGGTGCGGATGTAGGCAAAAAGCGACGCCGGCCTAACCCGTGAGGGCTAGCGTCCCCGGCGCCTGAGCTCCACCTGAAAGCATTTGTTCTGCACTACTCGGATGCCCGCCCGCGCGCACTGTTCCGCAGCGCTCTCGTGACCGATACCGAGTTGCATCCAGACTACGCGCGGCTTGGCCGCGAGAATTTCATCGATGTGCTGAGGGATGTCGGCCGACCGACGGAATAGCAGCACGAGATCGGCGGGCGGCTCAACGGTGGCGAGTGAACGATGCACCGGCGCGCCAAGAATCTCAGTGATGGCCGGAAAGTAGACCGGCACCGGTACGATCTCGTAGCCCGCGTGCTGCATGTACGCGGGCACGGTGTACGATGGCCCATCGCTCGGCTGCGTCTTGATCCCGATCACGGCAATGCGATGCGATTCGTCGAGTATGCGCGTGATCACTTCCGCACTCTCGTCGAGCAGCGTGCGCCATGCGCCGTTCTCCTCCGTTAGCTTTTCCTCTGTCACTTCCCACACCCCCGTCTGGAGATCCTTGATGCGTATGCTCGTACTCGGCGCAGGGCTGCAAGGGACTGCGTGCGCGTTCGATCTGTTGCAGAACCCCGACGTAGAGCGCGTACTGCTGGCCGATATGCACGTTGGCGCAGTTCCCGCGTTCCTGCAGTCATTCGTTGGTGCACGGTTGCAGCAGGTTGCACTCGATGTTCGCGATGACGACGCCGTTCGTGTGCTCTTTGCGCAGTGCGACGCCGTCTGCAGCGCGATTCCGTACTACTTCAATCTCAAGCTCGCGCAACACGCTGTCGAGGCGGGTGTGCATTTCGCTGATCTTGGTGGCAACACCGAGATCGTGCGTCAGCAGCAGTTGCTCGACGCCATGGCGAAGGGCAAAGGCGTGAGTCTCGTACCGGACACCGGCCTCGCGCCCGGTATGGTAAATGTGATCGCGCAGCATGGCATCGATCAGTTCGAGCAGGTAGAAAGCGTGAAGCTCTTCGTGGGCGGGTTGCCGCAGGTGCCGGAACCACCACTCGGCTATCAGATCGCGTATTCGATTGAAGGAATGGTCGATTACTACACGACACAGTCGCTTGTGGTGCGCGATGGTGCGCCAACAGAAGTCGCGGCGCTCTCAGAGCTTGAGCCAGTGCATTTCGATGCACCGCTGGGCGAGCTCGAGGCATTTCACACGGCAGGTGGATTGTCGACGATGGTGTATCGCTACGCCGGGCGGATCTCATCGATGGAGTACAAGACGCTGCGCTATCCTGGACACGCGCGCGTTATGGAGGCGATTCGCGATCTCGGGCTGCTGGGCAAAGACCCGATCGAAGTGAAGGGACAGCAGGTCGTGCCGCGCGATGTGTTTGTACGGGTAGCTGGCGACAAGCTGCAGAAGCGAAAGCCTGATCTGGTCGCATTGCGCGTTGTCGTGACGGGCACGAACGATGGCGTCGCCGGTACGCGCGCGTGGGAAGTCGTGGACTACTACGACGCGAAGCTCGGGATCACCGCGATGATGCGGACGACGGGCTACACGCTGTCGATCACGTCGCAGCTGCAGGCGACGCGCGTGATTGCCCCGGGTGTGCATACACCGGATGAGTGCGTGCCAGCCGAGAGGTACTTTGCGGAGCTCGCACAGCGCGGGGTCATGGTGCGGGAAGTGCCGGCATGGTAGCGACGCCAACGACTCAGTAACCAGTTGGCAGTTCGAGTTGCGAGTGCCCAGTTCAACAACTCAAAACTCCAACTGAAAACTCACCACCTGCCACTTCGAAGTGGGAGGTTTGAAGTCTTGAGTTCGACTCGTGAGTTGTCGAACTGCCAACTGGTGACTCGAACTCACCACTGCTTACTGAGCCGTTCCTTCAGGTCCTGAACTCCCCGATCAACCCTCGCACTCTCATCGACGCCGTCTGCAGCATCTCCGCTGTCGCCGACACCTCCTGCGCCGAGGCTGAAGTCTGCTCCGTACTCGCGGCAACTTCTTCTGCGGCCGCGGCGTGACCTTCGGACGTATCCCGCGCGCTGGTGAGCGAACGTTGCACAGCGCCGAGTGAGGAGCGATTAGCCGTGACGGCGCTGGAGACTCGTGTTGCGGCGCCTTCCACTTGCGCGACAGCATCTTCGATGCGCGACAGCGCGCTCGACACGCCGGACGCGACAAACTCCACGTCCTTGAGCCGTGTCGTCCCCGACTCGACCGAACTCGATGCGCTGGCGATTCGGGTGCGGATGCGTTTCACGTTCTCTGTCACTTCATTCGCCGCGCTGGCGCTCTGCTCGGCCAGCATGCGCACCTCCTGCGCCACGACGGCAAAGCCACGGCCTGCGCTGCCGGCGCGCGCTGCTTCGATGGCGGCGTTGAGTGCGAGAAGATTCGTCTGTGTCGCGATTTCCGAGATCACTCCGACGAAGTCGTCGATGACGGCGGTTGCATCGCGCAGTGCCGCCATCTCCTTCTTGGAGTCGATGACGACTTCCCGCGCGCTGAGCAAGGTGTCGATCGCGACTTGCACCTGATCACGCGTGCTGTTTGTCGTGCGGCGAATCTCACGCCCAACGCGTTCGGTTTCCTCTGCCGCTTCACCGATCGTCGCGCCGGCTTCTGCGAGATGCTTGACCGTGTCGCTGGCCGCGTTGAGGGCGCCAAGTTGTATGGTCGCGCCGTGTGACATGTCCATCACGGCGGTCGTGACATGCTGCGAAGATGCGGCGGCCGCCGACGCGGACGCACTCAACTCGCTCGCGGCGAGCGTCACCTGATCGGCTTCGTCCTGCACGCGCGAGAGGAGCAGGCGCAATCGCTCGCGGGCCTGCCGCATGGCTGCAATCAACTCGGCATATTCCTGCGCGACCTGAGTGTTGCTCGTCACCTGATCTGGGACGCGCAGGTCGCCGGCACCGATCGCGGCCATCTCTTCTCGCAACCGTGCCAGTGGCCTGGTGACGGCGCGAGCCGTCGAGAGGCCGAAGAATGCAGCTACACCAAACGCGAGCGTTACAACGACAGCCAGACTCAACTCAGCGCGCCGCAACCCATCACGCATCCGATCCATTGATTCGGTCGCGCCGTTCCGTGCGACGAGCCGTAGTCCTTGCAGCTCACCTTCGACGGCCTGCATATCCTTGGTGGTCTGCTGCAGAATGCGCTGCGCGTCCGTCTCGCGACCAACTGCTTTCCATGCGTGTGTCATCGCGATGCGTACTTCGAGCGTCGCTTGCAACTGACCGAGATTCTCAAGACGACGACGTTCGTCGGGCCCAAGAATCTGTTCACGAACTGCGTCGCGACGCAGCTGATCGGCCTGATCGACGAGCGCGAGATATAGCGTGTGATCGGTCTCGGTGCCGCTGTTCAGGTAACGTAATCCGGCAATGAGCTCGCGCAGAATGGTCGCCGTTGAGCGCTCAGTAAAATCCGAACGTTCGGCGAGGCGCTGCACCGTACGATCGGCTTGCTTGTTGCTGGTGACAAGACCGTACCAGCCGAGCAGGCCCGCGGCGACCAGCAATCCGATGGATGTTCCGAAGCCGGCAATCAATCGAGAGCGAATCGTGCGCAGCAGCATTACTTGGCGCCTCCGATCGTCGTGACGACGACGGCACGTCCGGCGATATCGTGATTCTTCTCGAAGGTGATCGGGCCCGCAACGCCGTCCACCGGCGCCGCGCCGTGTCCAAGCTTTTCCAGCGCGACTTTGACAGCGACACGTGTGCGTGCGCCATCGAGTACCACGCGGCCGATCGTCATCGCCGCATCGTACGAAAGCGCCGAAAACATGTCGGGTTCTGATTTGTATTTGTCGCGATAACGCTGCAGAAAGAGCTTTCCTTCCGCGCCTGTCGCACGTTCTGGTCGAAAGAACGCGACGAATCGCGCGCCATTCGCCTCGGGTGACGTGCGCATCTCTTCGGTGCCATCTCCGCCAACGAACGGAATTGAAACGTGCGCAGCCTTCAATGCGCGCAGCAGTTCGACCGCGTCGGCGGCGTCGCCGGGGAAGAGCACAACGTCCGCGTGCTGCTTGGCGATCAGCTGGGCGTACGCTTCCCACTCGGTGATGCCGGTGAGATACGGTTGGCGTTCGACGACATTGGCACCGCGCTTCACGAATGCGTTCGCGAACGTGTTCGACCACTCGCGGCCGTACGAATCATTGCGGTAGATCACCGCCGCGCGCGTCGCTTTGAGCGAATCGAGCACCCACTGCGCAACAAACCTGGCGGCTTCGTTATCACTCGGCGCCACGCGGAAAAACCATGGGCTGATGCCGCTCAAGCGCGGCGACGATGCGGTCGGTGAGATGGCGGCCACTGCGTTCTTGCCGTCATGCTCCGCGTCCGCATAGACCGGAATCGCTTCGATCGTATGGCCACTTTCAGGGTGGCCAACGACGCCAATCACGCTGGCGTCGTTCCGCAACTGCTCGGCGACGCGCACAGCGCTCGTCGAAGCTGCATCGGGGAGGCGGAGACGGAACTGTACGGCGTGTGCTTCGTTCAATCTTGTGACTGCGAGATCGAGTCCGCGCAGAACACCGTCGTAGCCTGGCCGACCAGGAATGGCACCGACGCCGAGTGCGACGCTGCCATCGTCCGCCTGCGGGTCCGCGCTCGCGGGTATCTGGCGGCCGCATGCAGTCAACGCCAGCGCGGCGATGAGCATCGGGATGCAAAGCAGGGGCACGTCGCCATCAGTGGGTCGGCGGCGTCCACAATGTGTCAGGAGGGTCACATGCCAAAGACGATCCGGCTCAGGCAACGCAAACCCGACCGGACAGTAGGGGATTTCCGAGGGAGAAACCAGTCAAATTCGGGTTTGGCGGTTATTTTTTCTGCTCAGTTTTCGTCGATGGACGCAATTGTTCCCAAGATTGCTTGCGATGGGCGGAAACCACGGTTTAGCTTCGCAACGCTGTACCAACGAACGCCTCTGAACGCTGCGCGGAAGCGCGCCCGCGACGAGGCCGTCCACACTCAAGGAACCGGCATGGTTGGCACGTTCCGCCCGCGGCGGTTGGCTACCGTCGCGCTGCTGGGCGCATTGGCTCTCGGGCTCGCGGCCTGCGGTGGCACATATCCGAATTCGACGTTCAATCCGAATTCGGAATACAACGCCGCAATCGATCAACTCTGGGATCGTCTGCTCTTTCTCGGCACGGCGGTATTTGTCCTCGTCGAAGCCGGATTGGTCTACACGATCTTCCGCTATCGTCGGCGCCCTGGCGCTGGCATCCCGAAGCAGGTGCACGGCAACACGGCGCTAGAGATTGCCTGGACGGCGATTCCGGCGGTGATTCTGATCTTCGTCGCCATCCCGACCGTCCGCACGATTTTCAAGACGCAGGCCAAGGCAGCGCCCGACGCGTTGCAGGTCGAGGTCATCGGCCACCAGTGGTGGTGGGAGTTCAAGTATCCGCAGTTGGGCATTACTACAGCCAATGAGCTGTATTTGCCGAACGGCCGGACGGTGAACTTCCAGCTCAAGACGTATGACGTGCTGCACTCCTTCTGGATTCCCCAGATGGGCGGCAAGCGCGACCTGATCTCGAACAAAACGAACTACCTCTGGTTCACGCCGAACAAGGATCTTCCTTCGTCGGCCTGGAACGGTTTTTGTGCCGAGTTCTGCGGACCGTCGCACGCGAACATGAAGTTCCGTGTCTATACGGTGACGCCGGACGAATTCAAACAGTGGTCCGAGCATCAGGTCCGTCCGGGGATGTTCCCGGTGGCGGTCGCCGATACGACGGCGGCGAAGATCGTTCCTGTCTCGCTGACCAAGCCGACTCCGGGTGCGGCTCTGGCCGCCTCTGTCGCCGCGCCAGCAGCTGCCGCGCCGACCGCTGAACCGCCAGCCTGGACCTTCCCGGCTGACAAGATCGAGAAGGAATTCGGCTACGTCATTCCGAAGACGCCGCTTCCGATCACGATCGCGTTTGACGAGAGCGTATTGGGTAAGGGCGATGCGGAGCGGGGCCGCCAGATCTACTCGAAGAGCATGTGCATCGGCTGCCATGTGATCGCCGGCAATCCAATGAGCGCCGGAATCCTCGGGCCCAGCCTGACGCACGTCGGCACACGTCACACGATCGCCGGCGGTCTTTACCCCAATGATACGAAGCATCTGGCGTACTGGATCAAGAACGCCTCGATCATGAAACCGGGCAGCAAGATGCCCGCGCTCGGCAAGGGTGAGACGGACCGGAACACCAAGATGGTGATGAAAGTCGGCGGTCTGACCGACGCCGAGATCGCTGATATCGTGGCCTACCTGCAGGCTCTCAAGTAACCGACTACCAGACACCTATCGCGATGGCTACCCTCGCCGCGGCGCCCCCCTATATCGAGAGCCACACGGAGCCCAGCACCACCGGGATCTGGAGCTGGCTCACAACGGTCGATCACAAGCGCATCGGGGTGCTCTATCTAGTTTCGTCGCTCTTCTTCTTCGTTTTCGGCGGTCTGGAGGCTGGACTGCTGCGCGCGCAGCTCGCGACCCCGAACGGGAAAGTTCTGTCGGCCGAGTTGTACAACCAGCTGTTTACGATGCACGGCACGACGATGATTTTCCTCGCCGTGATGCCGTTGTCGGCCGCGTTCTTCAATCTGCTGATTCCATTGCAGATTGGTGCACGCGACGTCGCGTTTCCGCGACTGAATGCGTTCAGCTACTGGGTGTTTTTGCTCGGTGCGCTGTTCATCACCTTCCCGATCTTTTTTCAGATCGCGCCGGACGGCGGTTGGTTCGGTTACGCGCCGCTGAGCACCAAGGCGTATTCGCCGCAGATCAACATGGATTTCTGGGTGCTTGGTCTCCAGATCCTTGGTATCTCGTCGCTCGCCGCCGGATTCAACTTCATCACAACGATTATCAACATGCGTGCGCCGGGGATGTCGCTCATGCGCATGCCGGTGTTCACGTGGATGTCGTTCGTGGTGCAGTTCCTCGTCGCCCTCGCGTTCCCGGTCATCACGATCGCGCTCGTGTTTCTGCAGTTCGACCGCTTCTTCGGTACGAACTTCTACACGGTTGCAAAGGGCGCCGACCCACTCCTCTGGCAACACCTCTTTTGGGTGTTCGGTCATCCTGAGGTATACATCCTGATTCTCCCGGCCTTCGGTCTCGTTTCCGAAGTGCTGCCGACGTTTTCGCGGAAGCCGTTGTTCGGTTATCCGGTGATGGTGTACTCGGGAATCCTGATTGGCTTCCTCGGATTCGGCGTATGGGCGCACCACATGTTCTCGGTCGGCATGGGCGCCATCGCAGACGCGGTGTTCTCGCTGACGACGATGCTCATCGCCGTGCCGACGGGCGTGAAGATCTTCAACTGGATCGCGACGATGTGGGGCGGTCAGATCCGGTTCACCGTTGCGATGAAGTTTGCGATCGGCCTGGTCGCGATGTTCACCATCGGCGGTATCTCAGGCGTCATGCACTCATCGCCGCCTGCCGACTTGCAGCAGACCGATACGTACTTCGTCGTCGCGCACTTTCACTACGTGCTCGTTGGCGGCTCGATGTTCGGCCTGTTCTCCGGTGTGTACTACTACTTCCCGAAGTTCACCGGTCGCATGATGAGCGAGAAGCTCGGCAACTGGCACTTCTGGCTGTTCCTGCTCGGAATGAACCTCACGTTCTTCCCGATGCACTACGCCGGTCTGCTCGGCATGCCGCGCCGCATCTATCAGTACGATGCGGGCCAAGGGCTCGAGCTGTTCAACATGCTCTCGTCGATCGGCTACGTGATTCAGGCGATCGCCGTGCTGTTCGGCGCGATCAATTTCGTCATGAGCTGGCGCAACGGTGCGCGCGCGTCGAGCAACCCATGGGGTGCAGCGACGCTCGAGTGGACGACGCCTTCGCCGCCGCCCGACTACAACTTCGCTGAAGTCCCGACCGTGAAGTCGCGTTATCCGCTCTGGAACATGAAGGGCGGCGACACGCTCGTGCATGAGACGACGTGGGAGGAAGAGAAGAACATTCGCATTCCGACGGCGAAGGAACTCGGTATCGTCATGCCCAATCCGTCGATCTGGCCGCTGCTCTGCGCGGCGGGGATCATCTGCATGTTCTCCGGCCTGCTTTTCCTGGAGAAGAGCACGTATCTGGGAATCGGCATCATGCTGACCGGATCCTTCTGGTGGATCGGTTCGCTTTACAAGTGGCTCATGACGCCGCTCGAGGATCATCACTAGGATGACTGCGACTACAACTCCGACGACCGACGCGCACGCCGACGGTCACGGGCACGGCGGTGGTGGGCACTACACCACGCTCGGCCTCGACAATCGCAAAGTGGCCATTTGGACCTTTATCGGGTCCGAGTGCATGCTCTTCGCGTCGCTCATTTCGACCTACCTCATCTACAAGGGGAAGAGCCCGGAAGGGCCGTATCCTCATGAGGCGTGGACGAACCCGGCAACGGGGCAGGTGTTCAAGCCGATTCTGAACATCCCGGTCACATCGTTCTCGACGTTTGTGCTGCTGATGTCATCGCTGGCGATGGTGCTTGCGCTGGCCGCTGTGCAGAACAAGAACCTCCCGAAGAACACGTTTGGCGAGAAGATCCTCGGCTCGTCGAAGCTGTGGCTGTGGATGACGTGTCTCCTCGGCATCACGTTCCTTGGTTGCCAGGCCTACGAGTTCACGTCGTTCATTCACGAAGGCGTTTCGATCCGTACGAATCTTTTCGGTTCGAGCTTCTTCACGCTCACCGGCTTTCACGGTGCGCACGTTACCGCTGGTGTGATCTGGCTCTTCACTCTGCTGGCGATCGACTACAAGCGCGGCCTCAAGCCGAGCGATGCGACAATCGTCGACATCTGCGCGTTGTACTGGCACTTCGTCGACGTAGTGTGGATCGCGATCTTCACGCTCGTCTACCTGATCAACTGAGGAACAGGTAATGGCAAACGACGTACAGGCCGCTGGCCACGATCACGACGAATTCCATCCGGGGTGGCCGACCTATTGGAAAGTCGCGTTGTTCCTGACGGTGGTTACAGCGATTGAAGTTTCGGCGTACTACATCCCAGCGTGGTCGACATCGTGGGTGTATGTGCCGAGCATGTTGATCATGTCGGGAATCAAGTTCGTGGTGGTCGTCGCGTTTTACATGCACCTCAAGTACGACCACAAACTGTTCCGCGCGCTGTTTACGGGACCGTTGATGATCGCGACGCTGACCCTGATCGGCCTGCTGTTCCTCTTCTCGAAGCTGGCGATCAAGTTGGGGATGCTCAGCTAACGACCAACCACTCAGTCTTGAGTGGTGAGTTCGAGTTACGAGTGGTGAGTCACTACCTTTAGTACATGCTACTACACCCAGCGGCGCAGCTTTCGTGGACGAACTTTACGGTTCATCCGAGCACCGTGATCGGAATTGCGGCCCTCGGTGTCGCGTATTTCATACGCGCGCGGCGAGGGCCGTCTGCTGCAGATCGGTTTCCTGTCACGGTCGGTGATCCATCTCGCGCAGACTCGGCGCAACTCGATGCAGCGGCTGCGGCGCAGGGGCCGAGTGCGGGGCAGCGCGCGAGTTTTGTGCTGTCGATGCTGCTGTTGTTCTTCACGCTGAACGGGCCGCTCCATGACTTGAGCGACTATTACCTGTTCAGTGCGCACATGGTGCAGCATCTGATCCTGACGTTGATCGTGCCGCCGTTGATGATTCTTGGCACGCCAGCGTGGATGCTCCGTCCGCCGCTGCGCAACAAGCGGGTGTACGCGATCGCCCGGAAGTTCACGAGCTTCAGTGCCTGCTTCGCGATCTTCAACCTCGTGCTCGCGTTCTGGCATCTGCCACCGATGTACAACCTCGCGTTGGCGCAACATCCGGTGCACATCTTCCAGCACCTGATGTTCATCTCGGCCTCGGTGTTCATGTGGTGGCCGCTGACGTCGCAGCTTCCCGAGTTGCCGCGCGCATCGTATCCCGTGCAGATGTTGTATTGCTTCGTGATGGTGATCCCGATGTCAGTGATTTCGATCTACATCGCGATGGCAGACACGCTGCTCTACCCGGCATACGCTGTTGCACCCCCCGTCTTCCGAATTACCCCGATGTTCGATCAGCAGTACGGTGGCTTGATCATGTGGATCCCCGGCGGTGTGTTTTTCTACGCGGTGATGACCGTTGTCTTTTTCAAATGGTCAGGGCGCGGCGAAGACAGTGAAGCGAGCGCGCAGGTGGGCTGGGTACCCGGTGCTGCGAATCTCGCGAAAGGTGGCGAATAGCGCGACGACGACGCGGGCCACGAGAGCAACTACAAAAAAGCAGAAAAGAAAAGGCAGCCACGAATTACGCGAATCTCACGTCGTTCACCACGGTCATGACTTTCATGAAGTTGATGGCCTTCATGATTTTTATTCGTTTGTGAACGACTCGAGTTGGCGGATTCACTCCGTTTGATTCGTGCAATTCGCGTGATTCGTGGCAAGCGCAGTTTGATTCGCCGCATTGGCGTGATTCGTGGCCAAGGCGGTTGTCGGTGTCATCGAGCAGGAGTGATTCAGATGCCAGGTAGGAAGCCGTCGAGCGGCAAGCGTGCGAGCAAGAAGACGGTAAAGGCGACCGAGAATAAATTCGGAAAGTCCGCTCGCGTCGCCGCCCAGAAGGGAGGCAAGAAGCCGGTTGTGTGGCAACAGTCAGAGCGCGCGAAGCGCGTGCTCGACAAAGTACCGGATGCGCCGACGATCATGCCCGGCGCGGACATTTTCGACCCGAAAAGTAAACCGAACGGCTTCTCGATCACGTCGACCCGCACCCTCGATGGATCGGTTTCGGCAGTCTTTCGCGCATTCAACGATCCGACCAAACGCGATTGGTGTCACGAGCGGTTGTTCAGCGTGCGATCAACCGTTGCGCCGCGCATGCTGCGACTGGCGATGCCCGACGACAGCGTGGTTGCGGTCTCAATCGCACGTCAGGGAAATACGCGGGCGATGGTGACGCTTGAACATTCAAAAATCGTTGACGCCGTCGCCGCTGAACGCGCGCGTCAGGCATGGAAAGGTTCGCTCGAGCGACTGGCGATGATGTTGGATGAATAGCGGTCGCGAAGAGCGGCCACGAATCGCGAGAAGAAACGGCGGCCACGAATCACGCAAAAAAGGCCACGAATGGAAAAACAAAAAAAGGGGCGAAGCTACCTAAGCAGCTTCCCCTCTTTTTGTTTTTTTGGTTTCGCAGTATTCGTGTAATTCGCGTGATTCGTGGCGCTGTTTCGGAGCCGGTCAGCCCTCGGAGCTGATGCCCGCGAGTTCCTGCGTGACGCGGCGTGCGAGCGCCGGATGCTGACGCCACATATAGAGTCCCATGGCTGCAGCGCCGATCAGGTTGGCGATGAATACCTGCAACCAGGTGAGTTGACCGAACCCCTGCGAAAGCACGCTCGTCCAGCCCACCCAGCCGACTTCGAAGACGACGACCAATCCCAGGAACCCGATCATCATCGACGGTGTCCGTTCGGCCTGATTCACGACCCAAGAAAACACGTACCCGATCGCCGTGAAGAGCGCGAAGTGGATGACCGTGTAGCCGAGGAATGCCGCAGCCGTACTCGGCTCTGCATTGGCGAGGAAAAGCGATGCGATCGAGCGGCCGAGCATGATGGGTGTCGCCAAGAGGTGCCCGGAGATGGCATCGAGAATGGCGAACCACACGGCGATTGCGCTGGCGCCGATGAGACCGGCCGAGATCCCCTCGCGTGCAACATTATTGCTCGTGGACATCAGGTGCCTTGCTCCTGTCGACATGGTTCTGGCAGATGAGAGTGAACGCGGACTGCGCTCAGCGGCGGATAGGGTGGGGAGTGCGACTCCGCGTCTCTCGACATCTCTATAATTCGTTGCGTTCCGGGGATGCGCCAGAGCCGGTACCAGTACCGGTCTTGGGTGTTTCCGTCAATACGGGACTGCGCGGGCCCCTCGACAAACCCGCGTCCCCGTCTCAGTCTACGCCACGCCGTGACAGGCGTTCCCTCTCCCCAATTCACTTCATGGTCAGACGCCCCAGTCACTTAGCGTTTCCTGCCGTCGTTCGTCCCGCGTCGCTCGTTATGCTCGCGATAGCGGCCGTCGCTGCCTGCGGCGGCGGGAGTGGAGGCACTGATAAAGTCGCCAAGGGTGCGTCGCTGTCAGCCTGTCTCAGCAAGGACACGACGCCGGTTATGCTCGCGGTACTTGACTACATCTCGACCGCTTCGCCCACGCCGCAGCGCTACCTGAGTGCCGCCGGGACGGATTCAGCCGTACCCGAGGATGGCTTCAAGGTGTTGCAGGACAAGGGGCCGACGTATTTCTACGGGGGGGATTCGGTCGCGCAGCGGAAGATTCGCGAAAAACTCGCGTCGGTCGGTCCGTATGCGTCGTTGCTGGTGCTGTTCCGCGGCAAGAGTGATGCGGACGGCGGCAACTCGGTTACGGTGAAGCTCGCGGGCCAGTATGTCGGCGGCGAGCACGAAGGAAAACGCGCGCCGCTCAAGACGTACGCGGTGAAGTGCGATACCACGCACTGGAAGATTGCGACCTCCACCGTCGAGCCGGGGAGCTGATGGCTAAAAGCGAGCGGTTGATCTCTCTGGATGTATTTCGCGGCATGACCGTGGCGGGGATGCTGTTGGTCAACAACCCCGGGACGTGGAGTGCGATCTATCCGCCGCTCGAGCATGCCGAATGGAACGGGTGGACGCCGACGGACCTCGTCTTCCCGTTTTTCCTTTTTATCGTCGGCATCACGACGGAGCTGTCGCTGCGGGTGCGGCGTGCACGCGGCGACAGTGAGAGCGCGATCCTTACGCAGATTCTCAAGCGTGGTGCCCTGATCTTCCTGTTTGGATCGCTGCTGGCCGCTTTTCCGTATTTCCACTGGACCGAGATCCCGGGCGTCGTCGATCCGTCGTTTCTTGATCGCGTGGTGTACCGCGTTGAGCATCTGCGCATCATGGGTGTGCTGCAGCGGATCGGCGTCGCGTATCTGTGCGGTGCGTTACTGACCTTCCGTACCACCTGGAGACAGCAGCTCGTCATTCTTGGAGTGCTGTTGTTCGGTTACTGGGCGCTCCAGACATTGGTACCGGTGCCCGATACTGGTATTGCAGGACGCTTCGTGCTGGATAAACCCGAGCAGCTGCTCAGCGCGTGGATCGATCGCACAGCGCTTGGCGTCGATCATTTGTGGAGTGGCAGCAAGACGTGGGATCCTGAAGGGTTGCTGAGCACGATCCCGGCGATCGGCACGACGATGCTAGGCACGTTTGCCGGACGATGGATCGGTGAAACGGAGCGTCCACTGTCTGAGCGACTCGCTGGATTGTTCTCCGTCGGCGCGTTGACAATGATGCTGGGGCTGATCTGGAATTGGGGTTTTCCGATCAACAAGAGCATCTGGAGCAGTTCGTACGTACTGTTCACCGCAGGGATGGGTGCGGTCACGTTGGCGACGTGCATGTGGCTCATCGACGTGATGGGTTGGAAGCGATGGACGTTTCCGTTCGTCGTGTATGGTATGAACCCGATGCTCGCGTTTCTGGGGTCGGGGCTGATGGCGCGAATAACTTCGACGATCTGGCAGGTGGACGCTGGCGACGGAACGCGCATCTCGGCGCAGGGTCTCTTGTACAAGACCGTCTATGCGCCGCTGCTGCCACCGCGTGATGCGTCGCTATTGTACGCCATCAGCTTTGTCACGCTCTGGTTCGTTATTCTGTGGGGTGCGTGGAAGCGCGGAATCGTGCTCAAAGTGTGAGCGCGGCGTGACTTTCATGCGCGTTCGCCTTCATCCTGGTTTGTGATGACACTGCGCCAGTCCCGTCGATCGATCGTCGTGCACCTGCTTAACCGTTTCGCCGCGGCAGTACTTGCGGTGACGATGCTTGATCCCGTCTCGTCGATCGCGATTGCGCAGTCGCGATCACGAACCACCAAACGGGCTGTCAAGAAGCCCACGACGCGCAGTAGCGCGAAGCGACCGGTGCGTGCGAGTCGCGCGCCGATCGTGCCGGTGTTGCACTTCATGACACCGCGCGGCGCTGATGCGCTGCAGCGCGATCTCGCGACGCTGCTCGACAGTCGCACCAGACAAGGGAAGTGGGGCGCGATGGTCATTTCGATCACACGCGGCGACACGCTCTTTTCGCATGGTGCTGACGACCGCCTTGTGCCGGCATCGACGATGAAGCTGTTCACGTCGGCGCTGGCGCTCGAAAAGTTGGGTCCTGATCACACCTTCAACACCGACGTGCTGCGCGATGGGCCGCTCGATGCGAGCGGTACGGTGCATGGCAATCTGGTGCTGCGGGGTGACGGCGATCCGGCGCTGTCGCCACGGTTCGTGCGTGGTGGTCCGGAAGCTTCAATGCAACTGCTCGCGCGCTTCACGGCGGGCGCTGGAGTGAAACACGTTACCGGCGATCTGATCGCCGACGCATCGGCGTTTGAAACGCGTCGCATTCCCGAAGGGTGGCTCAACCGCTACTCAGGCGCCGGATACGCAGCGCCATTTTCTGCGCTGTCGCTCAACGAGAACATTGTGATTGTCGGCGTGATGCCGAGTAAGACCGGCGACGCCGACGTCTATCTTGAGCCGGCAACACGCGGCATGAAAATCACCAACACCGTGCGGATCGTGGCCGGTAGCGGTGCCCGCATCACTGCGCGCCGCCTGGGCGATGACCAGGTGCTGGTGTCGGGTACGATCGGCTCGCGTTCGGCGGGCGTGCGCTACCAGCTGGTGGTTGGTGATCCCCCGACATTCACGACGGGTGCATTCCGCGCGGCACTCGAAGCGCAGGGGGTCGTGATTGATGGCGCAATCCGCTCCGCACCAACGCCGCTTGGTGCAACGTTGGTGTCGAGTCTGCCCTCGCCACCGCTGGCACGGCTCGTGTCGGCGATGAATCGCGAAAGCATCAATCACTACGCGGAACTGCTCTGGCGCGATGCGGCGCGTGGTGCTGACCGTTCGGCGATCGGTTCTGCGGAGAACGCGAATGCATCGCTGCAGAATTTTCTGGTCAAGCAAGTTGGTGCATCCGCTGATGCCGTGACGGCGACGGACGGCAGCGGTCTTTCGGTACTCGATCGTGTCACGCCACGCTCGCTCGTACAGCTGCTCGACCATTCGCATCATGCCACGTGGGGAAGTGCCTTTCACGCGTCGTTACCCGTTGCCGGCGAGTCCGAATTGCTGCGCCATCGCATGCGCACAACGCCGGCGCAGGGGAACCTGCACGCCAAGACAGGCACCACGAATGACGTGATCGGACTCTCCGGCTATGTCACGGCCGAAAACGGCGAGATCCTGGCGTTTGCATTTCTGTACAACGGCAACGATCGCTGGCATGCGCGTGAAACGATCGATGCGATGGGCCCGACGATGGCGGCGTTCTCGCGGGACTGATTTAAAAGCAGAACAACAGAGAATCAGCCACGAACTTCACGAATGCCGCGAATAGCTCCGTACTATTCGCGGCATTCGTGCGATTCGTAGCCTGCAGTTTTATTCTGTTCGGTTGCTTCGCCTTCACCCGGAATACACTTGTGAATTCGAACTACGTCGCCGCAAGTGCCGTTGCATTTCTGGTGGGCCTCATCCATTCCGTTCTTGGAGAGGTGACGATCTTCGCGAGGATGCGAGCTGGCGGAGTGGTGCCGTCAGCCGGAGGGCAGCTGCTTCTTGGGCGTCACGTCCGCATTCTGTGGGCGAGCTGGCACGCCTTGACGGTTTTCGGGTGGGGTTTTGCGGGAATCCTCATCTGGCTCTCGCTGCCGCCATCGCCGGCCGCGGGGCAGGCGTTTCTCCCTCAAGTCATTGCCGCGACGATGCTCGCCAGCGGCGTGATCGTGGCCGTCGGCACCAAAGGGCGGCACCCGGGTTGGATCGGGCTGCTGGCTGTCGCGATTCTGACGTGGCTGGGCTGATCGACTACCACAGGGTTGCCACGGGTTACACGAATGCCGCGAATAGCTCCGTACTATTCGCGGCATTCGTGTGATGTGTGGCCAGTTTTTTTACTTCGTATGAAGCCGGAACTTGATTGAGGCGGGCGCGGGGACCGTTGCCGCGGCGATGCGGGCGCCTACCGCGCGCGCCGCCCCCTTCCGGAAACGACGAGCGGCTCCGTCGGGGAGTGGAGCGTGGTCGCGTTGATCGAGGCGCGCGGCTGCGGAGGGCTCAAGGCTGGATCGGAGTGCGCCGGCGCGCATCGCCGAAGCGATCAGTGGGCCGGAGCCTGAGCCGGTGACCAACGTGCTGTTGTAGCCGACAGCGAAGGCTGCGCCCGATCCGGTTGGTGAGCCCGATATGCTCCAGAGGAGGTCTGTGGTGCCCGTCGACATGGCCTGCCACGAGGTGCCGTTGAAGCGGAGCATCGTCCCCTGTTCGCCGGTGACATAGACGTCGGTCGATGTCGGACCCCACACCGATGTCAGTACACGCGACGTGCCAACCGTCTGCGACGCCCACGACGAGCCGTTGAAGCGATAGGCGACACCAACGCTACCGCTCGCGTCTACGCCGACGGTCAGCAAGTTGTTGCTGCTGCTTCCCCAGAGCCCCACCAGCACACCGTTCGTGGTCGGCGACGATCCAGTCCACCCGCTGCCGTTGAAGCGGAGCAGCGCGCCGTTCTCGCCCGTTGCGTACACCTCGCCCGACGCGAGTCCGTAAATCCCCCAGAGCGGATTCGCGGTCGTCGCCGAGATGGACCACGCCGAGCCGTTGAAGCGGAGCACCTGACCACTGGACGTGGTGGCATAGACGTCGGAGCTGCTCGCACCCCAGATCGCCGTAACCGTCGAAGAAGACGGGAAGCTCATCGTCGTCCAACTGCTGCCATTGAAGCGCAGCATCGTGCCGCTTTCACCGCCGGCGAAGGCATCGCTCGCGGTCGCACCCCAGACAGAGTTGAGCGTGACGGTCGTTGGAGTCGGCTGACGCGACCACGAGCTGCCGTTCCAGCGATAGATGAAGCCGAACTCGCCAACGGCCCACGCACTGGATGCCGAGGTGCTCGATACATCGAGAAGATCCGGCGCGAGACTCGTCGTGGTCCACGTGCCGCTCACGTTGCGCATTTCGGACCCGCGTTGGCCACCGGTCCATACGGTGCCCGCGGCGTCCACCGACACGGAGTAGAGACGCGGACGGTATGGCGTTGTCGGCACAGTGATAGTGGACGCGTCGAGCTGCAACAGTCCCGCATCGCTCGCGATGTACATGCGACCACCATTCGCGCTCGATCCGCTCACCGCATACAGGTCGGCCGACGACACACCGCTGGTGACGAGGGTCCAGTTCGTGCCATCAAAGCGCATGACGGTGCCGGCCGTTCCGACTGCAACCACGCTCGACGCTGATGTGCCGGAGACACCGTACAGCGTTTCAGATGTCGGCGTCGTCAGTCGCGTCCACGTGCTGCCGTTGTACTTGAGTGCCAGGCCAGCATTCCCGACGGCGAAGACCGTTCCGCTTGTCGACCAGACGCCGTGAAGGGGCTGCGTAGCTCCCGTGCTCATTGCCGCCCACGCTGCGCCACTGAGGCGCACTGCCGTGCCGTTCGCGCCGACGGCGTAGGCCGCACCGGCACCTTCCACCCAGACGTCGGTCAGCACCTGTGAGGTGCCGGACGACATCGATGCCCATGACGAGCCATCGAAGCGCGCCACGACCCCATTCGTGCCGACCGCAATCACATTCGTCGGCGACGAGCCGTGCACGGCCAGGAACTGTCCGCCATAGTTCGAACCGCGCGTCGATAGCGACCAGCTGTTGCCATCCCATCGGTAGACATCACCGACAACGTTGACTGCGAACGCGGCGTTCGCTCCAAAGCCAACCGTCGAGAGCACGTCTTCGTACAACGCGCCACCGAGACGCGACGTCGACCAACTGGTTGCCAGCTGCGTGGTGCTCACGGTAACGGTGAGTGTGTCCTGCTTGGTCGGATCGGCTGAAGAAATGGCGGTGATGAGTGCACTTCCGCTCGCCACTGCAGTCACGAGTCCAGTGCCACTGATCGTCGCCACGGTCGGCGACGACGACGACCATGTCACGGACGTACTGAGGCCCGGATCGCCCAGCACGGTCGCGCTGAGCTGCTGCGTCTGATTTGGCGAAATCGTGACCGGCCGCGGTGCGATTGAAACGGTAATCGGTCGTGATGCGACGCTGATCGATGCGGTGGCTTTCCTGGTCGTGTCAGCGACCGACATCGCCGTGATTGTACTGTTGCCGGCGCTGATCGCGGTCACCAGTCCCGTTGCGTTCACCGATGCAACGGCTGGGTTGCTCGAGCGGAGTGTGTACGTGGTGGGCAGTGAGCCGACCACCGTCACGACGGCGTTCAGTTGCGCGCCTTGTCCGACAAACAGATTCGCCGTAGACGGTGTGAGTGTGATCGACTGCACCGACGGTGTACCGACGGTCAGCTGCGCGGCGGCGCGCTTTGTCGTATCTGCCGTTGAGATGGCAGTGATCGTCACGCCACCGTTGCTCACCAGCGCAACGCTGCCCGCTGACGAAACGGTCGCAACCGCACTGTTGCTCGTACGCCAGATGACGGTACGGGCGAGCGCGCCATCGGCAACAACAGTCGCCGACAGTGCAATCACATCGCCGACAAATCCCGACGCGTTCGAGGGTGTAACCGACACCGAACGAACAATTGGAATGACGGTGATTGTTGACGTTGCCCGGCGCGTCGTGTCTGCAACCGAGATCATCGTGATCACGGCAGTGCCGATCGCTTGGCCCTGCACCGTGCCACTGCTGTTCACCGAGGCCACCGCCGGCGCGGTGGAACGCCATGTGACGGCCGTCGTGACGCCCGCCGCGACCGTGATGAGCGGGGTGAGTGTGCGCAGTTCACCAATGGTCATGTTGGCCGACGACGGCGAAACGCCGACGAGCGGCGCTGCCGCAACCGTGAGCTGCGCCGAACTGCGCATCGTGGTGTCCACGGTCGAGACAGCAGTGATCGTCGCCTGACCGATCGCCATCGAAAAGACGATGCCCGTCGACGAAACGGTCGCGACTGCGGAGTTGCTTGAACGCCAAGTCACGGTGCGCGGCAGTGGACCGTCGGTGACAACATCGGCAACCAGTTGATGCTGATCGCCCACGTATGACGCAATCGTGGCCGGTGTGACGTCAACCGAGCGAATGGACGGAGTCACGGTGACAACCGACAACCCGCTGCGCGTCGGATCGCCCACCGATGTCGCCGTGATGACCGCAATGCCGGGAACGATTCCAGTCACCTGGCCTGTGCCCGACACGGTGGCAACCGACGGATCGCTCGTTGACCACACAACGGCGGTGCTCAGTCCATTGTCGATCGTCACGGCAGCGCTCAGCTGCCCGCGTTGTTGCGTGCCGAGTGCGAGCGATGCAGGCATAACGGCGACGTTACGAGCCGCGAGAACCGTGATCAGCAAGTCGGCCTTGGCGCGCGGATCGGCGATGGACGTCGCGTGAATGATGCTCGTGCCTGGAGCAACCGCCGTGATCGTGCCGGTCGCATCGACCGTCGCGACCGATACGTTCTCGCTGCTCCAGACGACATCGCGCGACTGTGTAGAATCGACATCGACGATGGGAGCAACTCCCTTCTTGTCGCCAACCCACAACGTCAGCACACCATTGCCGGGCGCAAATGAAACGGTGCGTGCGGGCATCACGGTGATGTTCGCCGTGGCCATCACAGTCGGATCTGCCGTCGCGCTGGCACGTACGGTCGTGGCACCAAGCCCGACGCCGGTCACGAGCCCTGCGGCGTCCACTGTTGCGATCGACGGATTGAGCGTCGACCACTTCACGGACTGGGCGGCACCGGCGTCGCCATCCACCGTGACGCGCAACGGCTGCAGGTCACCAAGGCGAACCGAAAGCGACGCCGGCGTGATCGTCAGCGCGCGCACGCCAAGCACGCGCACGTCCATGTATGCCGCTGCGTTCCCCGACGCCGCCTTCACACGCGTAACCCCAGGCGCGCGCGCAACGAGAACTGCAGACACACTGTTGCCGGTGACTTCGGCGATGGTCGGACTTTCGCTCGTCCACGTTACCGACGGCGACGTCAGCACGCGACCACTCGCATCGCGAATCGTTGCCGAAATCGTTTCGGTCGCACCGACACCACTGAGCGCCAACGCGGGCGTCGACATGTCCACCAGTGCCGCTGGGCCGACGCCGGTTGGCGTTGACGGACCGCCCGGTGACGTGGGGCCGTCACCCGCTGCGCTGCATGCGGCGAGGAGCGCGACGGCCAACACCGGAATGATGTCCGCTGCGCGCGAGCGCAACTGCCGAATGCGAACTGAGTAAAACATTGAGCCTCTGAGCAACCGCCGCGGTGCGTCGGTCAGCGATGTTGTGCAGTGTTGTACCGAGCAGAAATGCACGTCATCGCGGGTGGACCTCGATGCCATGCATGGGGGCGTCTCAACGCGGGCGTCCCATTCACAGCAAGGACGTTCGACTGTGATCTGCACACGTTGCACGACAGGCACTTCCTGTTTCGTCGCCGGTGCAGTTGCCACCGGTGTGACATCATTCGGCCCGGATCATTCGCACGGCGCCACTGTGTTGTCGAATCGGATCAAGACGCGACCGTGTCGCGTCACAGCGTGTTGGGTTGAGTCGCCACAACGCACGACGGGCCGGCTTCCGATGATGGAAGCCAGCCCGTCGTGTCGCCTGTTCAGCTATTCGTTCATTCGTCGCGTCAATTGGCGCTGCAATTGTGTTCGATCGTTCACGCGCAAGCATGCAACACATGCGCCCCGGGCGATGTACGGCGTTGAATCAGCGACCGCGCTTGCGACGTGAGAGGCCACGGGTCGACGGCGTCGCGGAGGTGGCGCTTACATCGTCCACCGTGACGAACGCGGTGCCACTGCGTGACGAATCGGTCACTGACGTTGCCGTGATTGTGGCGTAACCCGACGAGACTGCAGCGACGAGTCCGGCGCCATCAACGGTGGCAACCGTCGTGTCGCTGCTGCTCCACGTGACGTCGGTCTTGAGCCCTGATTCAATCGTGACCGTTGCCGTGAGCTGGTACTGCGCGCCAGGTGCAACCGTTGCTGAATCAGGTGCGATCTTGACGCTGCGGGCCGGAAGCACCGTCAACACGAGGTCTGCATATGCACGCGGATCAGCGGCCGATGTCGCGCGGATGATTGCCGTGCCTTCGCCTGTTGCGGTGATGATGCCGTCTTCCGTCACTGTTGCAACCGCGCGGTTTTCGCTCGACCAGACGACGTCGTGCGAATCCGTCGCATCGACATCGACCGACGCTGACAAGGTGCGCGAATCGCCAAGCCAGAGCGTGACCGCCGCGCCGCCCGGCGCGAAGGAGACAGCTCGTGCCGGATTCACCGTGACCGTGGCCGTCGCCGAGATGCGAGAGTCAGCGACTGACGTCACCTTGATCGATGCCGTGCCCTCGGCAATCGCGTTCACAACGCCAACGGCACTCACTGTGGCAACGCTCGGGTTGAGCGATGTGAACGTCAGCCCTTGCTGCGCGCTCGGGTCGGAATCGATGATGGCGCCGATCGACTGCGAGTCACCAACGCGAACGGCGATTGCGGTCTGTGAGAGTGCGAGACCGCGAACTCCAAAGACGCGAACTTCGACATCGGCGCTCAGCGAGCCGGCCGAGGCGTGCAGCTGGGTGAGACCAGCAGCGCGTGCGACGATGGCGCCCGACGACGCCACTTCGACAACCGCCGGGTTGGCGCTGGTCCACGTGACCTGGGCGCTCACCGCATTGCCTGCGGCGTCACGCACTATGGCGCGAATTGTATCTGCCGCGCCGATCCCGTTGAGCGCGAGGGCGTTGGTGCTGAGGTCAAGCTTGGCCGGCGCGCCAACCGACGCTCCGGTGACCGTGTCTGCCGATGAGGAGCACGCAGCAAGCGAAAGCGTAGCGGCGATGGCGGTCAGCGTGCGACGGAACGTCGTTGAGTAGAGGCGAAGCAACAGAGTTCTCCAGGACATTGCGAATGGACGACCGAGCTATCGTCTCAAGGGGTGGTGACACCCGGTCTCGAATCCGGGCGACAGCGGCAGCACGACACTTAGCACGGCGCTCCACTGTTGTATCGACATATAGACGCACGTTCGTCCCAGACCCTTGTTGCACCACGGGAACTCGCCGTTCCATCGGCAGTCGGAGTGCCGGTGGTGAAACGATTCCTGGGCGCCAGGGAAGCGGAGCTGGAGATGCAGCAAGGGCCGGACTTCACGAAGAAGTCCGGCCCTTGCTTGTTTCTCGACCCCGGCCACTGCCAAGGAGCTGCGCTCGCTTGCGCGTGTCCGCTATCGGACGCCGCGTCGTTCGCGTCGCGGTCCACCAACAACGGTGCTCTGCGTTCTCGCTGCCGCAGACAGTCTCGACGTCACTCGGCTTCGGCCTGCGCGCAGTCCGGAGTATCCAGCCATGCCCGGTCGCAACGCCGCACGTGCGCGTCGTGCGGCGGCTGACGGTTCGAGGGTACTGGAAGCCGGTGACGAGAGTGCGGCCATGACCGGTGCGCCAGTGCCGCTGCCGACCAGAATGGTGCTGTTGTAACCGACCGCAAACGCGGCGCCGGTTGCACTTGGTGCCGCTGAAATACTCCAGAGCAGGTCGGTGGTCGCTGTGGGGACCGTGAGCCAGATGCTGCCGTTGAAGCGAAAGAGCGCACCCAGGTCGCCCGTGACATAGATGTCGGTGAGGGCGGTGCCCCACGCATTCGTGAGCACGCGGTTTCCCTGCAGCGGGATCCCCTGCCACGACGTGCCATCGAAATTGAACGTGAGCGAGTTGTTTCCCGTCCCGTCGGCACCGACGGCAACGATGTTGTTGAAGCCGGTCATCCAGAGACCAGCGATTGTACCATTTGCTGGCGATAGCATCGCCGTCCACGTGGTGCCGTTGAAGCGCTGCACGCTTCCGCCATCACCGCCGGCGTAGACCTCAGTCGGGGAGACGCCGAACACAGACCAGAGTGGAGTCGCGGTGGTGATCGCAACGGTCCACGCGGTGCCGTTGTAGCGCACGATTTCGCCGGCATCGGTCGTCGCAAAAACGTTGGTCGGGCTCGCCCCCCAAATCGCTGAAATATTTGCGAGCGACGGGAACGGCATGGCGGACCATGTCGTGCCGTTCCAGCGCAGCATCACGCCTCGATCGCCCCCGGCGAACGCTTCGTTCGCACTCGGTGCCCACACAGCATTGAGCGCGTTGAATGTCGGCGTGACCTGCTTCGTCCACGCGGTGCCATTCCAACGATAGATGAAGCCGAATTCGCCAACGGCCCACGAGTTGGTGGGCGACGTGCTCCATATATCGAGCAGATCGGGTGCGATGTTGAGCGTTTCCCATTTGCCACCGGGCAGTCCGTTGCGGTCAACGACTCCGCGTTGACCACCGACCCAGACGACACCGCTCTGGTCCACGCTCACGCCGAACATGCGCGGCAGGTACTGATCGGTGGCTACACCGGAGAGATTCCCCGCATCGAGTTGAAGCAGTCCGTCATCACTGGCGATGTAGCTGCGGCCAGCGTTGGCGGTGGATGTGTAGATCGACCACATGTCGCCGCCGAAGCCGTTGTTGCCGATGATCCCCCAGCTCGTTCCATCAAAGCGCAGGATGCTGCCGAATGAGCCGACTGCGATCACATCGGTCGGCGAGGTGCCACTGACGGCGTTCAACGATTCGCTCGTTGGTGGTGCGAGCGCGCTCCACGATGTGCCATCGAAACGCAGCGCCGTTCCCGTTGTGCCCACGGCAATCGCGACGCCGTTTGATGACCAGACACCATTGAGTGCTTCGCCTGTGCCCGTCGCGGTCGACGACCACGTGCTCAGGTTGAGTCGCAGTGCGGTTCCGTTTGCACCCACGGCGAATGCGTTGCCGCTCGGTTCGACAAACACGCCGTACAGCGCGCGCGTCGTTCCCGATTGCATCGCCAACCACTGCGAGCCATCGAAACGTGCGATGACACCATTGTTGCCGACGGCGATCACGTTGTTCGGCCCCGAGCCGTGCACGGCGCTGAACTGCGTTGAGTAGCTCGAACCCTTGAGCGACTGACGCCACTCCGTACCGGTCCAGACAAAGACATCGCCGACAAAGTTTACCGCGAACGCACTGGTCGGACTGAAGCTCACGATCGAAAGAATATCTTCGTAGAGCGGGCCACTGAGCCGAATGGGCGACCACGTATTCGCCACCGTTGGCACGACCGTGACCGTTACGGTATCGCGTTTCGATGCATCGGCAACGGACGTGGCGGTGATCAGCGTCGTTCCGCTTGCAATGCCCGTCAGACGTCCGGTGCTGTTGATCGTGGCGACGTTCGTTGCGCTCGAGTTCCACGTCACGGCGGTCGACACGCCGGGATCGGCAAGCACGGTGCCGGTGAGCGTCGTCGATGTTGTGGGATTCACCGTGACATTGCGCTGCACGACGGCTACGGTTGTGGGCCGAGAGCTGACCACGACCGTCGCCGTCGCACGCTTGGTCGTGTCCGCCGTTGCAATCGCGGTGATTGTTGTTGTCCCAAGGCCGATTGCAGTCACGAGACCGGTGGCGTTGACCGTCGCGGTAGTCGGATTCGCTGAGCGCCAAGTGAGCGCGGTCGATACGGCGCCGTCGACAAACACCGTTCCGGTGATCTGTTGCGTCGCGCCAAGAAACACTGCTGCCGTTACCGGTGTCACCGTCACGCCGCGCACACTCGGCAACACCGTGATGTTGGCCGAACCGCGCACCAGGGTGTCGCCGACCGAGACGGCAGTGATCACCGCCGCTCCGTTGGCCACAGCCGTGACCACGCCAGTCGCGCTCACAGTTGCCAAGGCAGCGGCGCTCGTGCGCCACGTGACCGCAGTGCTCAGTCCTGCATCGATCTGCACGGTCGCGGCAAGCGGCAACGTTTGTCCGGCAACGAGACTGCCCGTCGTCGGCGTGACGATGACGCTACGCTGCGCCGAAACAGTGACGGCCGCCGTGGTGCTGAACAGCGGGTCGGCAACCGACGTCGCGCGCACGGTCGTACTGCCGACGCTCACGCCGCTTACAACGCCTGTTGCACTGATGCTCGCGACCGCAGGGTTGGTGCTCGTCCACGTCACGGCAGTTGAAATCCCTGCGTCGGCGGCAACCGTTGCTGTGAACGCCTGCGTGTCGCCAACACGAATCGCGGTCGTTGCTGGACTGACCGTCACGCTGCGGACGCCGGCGACCTGCACGCTGACGGTGGCCGTTGCAGCGCCCGATGTCGCTCGAATCGTGGTCGAACCGGATGCAACACCGGTGATCGTAGCGCTGACACCCCCGGCGGTCACCGTTGCGATCGATGGAGCATCACTCGACCACGTGACCGGCGCCGACGCCAGCACCCCGCCGCTCGCGTCTTTCACCGATGCGGTAACCGTTCTCGTTGCCCCGATCGCCGTGAGTGCGACCGACGTCGTGGAGAGATCAATGCGCGCCGCGGGTGCCGGACCTCCGTCACCACCGCCTCCGCATCCGGTGAGCGCGAACAGCAGTGCGGCCGCGCGAACACACGTGCGGCGGAAACCGACAAATGGCATGGTGCAACGGAATGGCATCGGCGCTCAGCTCACAGTACGCGGCGCTGTCATTGCCGCGGGATTGAGAATGTCGTCCAGCTGTGCTCTCGTGAGCACCCCACGTTCCAGCACCAGATCGAATACGCCGCGCCCCGTCTCCAGTGCTGTCCGTGCAATCTCCGTCGCCGTTTCGTACCCGATGACCGGCACGAGCGCTGTCACGATCCCGATGGAGTTCTCCACGAACATGCGCATGCGATCCACATTGGCCGTGATACCAGTTACGCAGCGTTCACGCAAGACGAGACACGCATTTCGCATGATGTCGATGCTGTGCAGCAAGCGATAGACGATGACCGGTTCGAAAGCGTTAAGCTGCAGCTGCCCTGCTTCCGCCGCCATCGTCACGGTTACGTCGCCACCGATCACGTCAAAGCACACCTGATTCACGACTTCCGGAATCACGGGGTTCACTTTGCCGGGCATGATTGACGAACCGGGTTGCATCGGCGGCAGATTGATTTCGCCGAATCCGGCACGGGGTCCCGACGACAACAGCCGCAGATCGTTGCAGATCTTCGAAAGCTTGGTCGACGTGCGCTTCAACACGCCCGACATCTGCACGAACGCGCCGGTATCACTCGTGGCTTCGACCAGATCGGGTGCGGTGATCACAGGCACGCCAGTGATCTCGGCCAGTTTACGCGCCGCCATCTCGGCATACCCGATGGGCGCGTTGATGCCGGTACCGATTGCCGTAGCGCCAAGATTGATCTCGCGGATCAGCGACTGCGCTTCGGCGAGACGATCGACATCCTCGCGGAGTGTATTCGCAAATGCGGTGAACTCCTGGCCGAGTGTCATGGGCACGGCGTCCTGCATCTGGGTGCGACCCATCTTGAGCATCGAGGCAAATTCCTTCCCCTTTTCTCCGAAGGCGTCGGCAAGTCGCGCAAGCTCGAGGCGGAACACACCAAGACTCAAGTGCAGGGCCACACGCACCGCCGTCGGATACACATCGTTCGTCGACTGACTGAGATTGACGTGACTGTTCGGCGAGATGGTCTCATAGTCACCACGCTGCTCGGTGAGCAGCTCCAACGCGCGGTTTGCGATCACTTCGTTGGCGTTCATGTTCGTCGACGTGCCCGCGCCGCCCTGAATCATGTCGACGAGAAAGTGCTCGTGGTGCCGACCGGCGCGAATTTCACGAGCGGCACGAATGATCGCGTCCGCGATTTCCGGATCGAGGAGCCCGAGTTCGAAGTTCGTTGCCGCCGCCGCTTCCTTCACCGCAGCCAGCGATTCGATCAGCACCGGATACTCGCGCAGCGGAATCCCGGTGATCGGAAAGTTCTCGAGCGCGCGCAACGTCTGTACGCCATACAACGCTTCGTACGGAACTTCCCGGTCGCCGAGCAGATCGTGTTCGGTGCGCGTCCGATGGCCACCGAATCCGAGCGTGCGCCCTCGACCGACCAGCGTTGCGTCGGCGCGTCGCAGTCGACCGGAGATTGTACGCGCTGCACGCCCAACCAGTGCCGCATACAGCTGTGCACTTTCGCGCGTGATGTCTTCGAGTTGTGGGCGCGTCATCACCAACGCAACGCCGGGCATGATGACGCGCGCCGTCGTGCCGTGGCGTGTCTCATCGAGCAACAGTCCTTCGCCGATCGCATCGCCGGCGCCCATCGTCACCAGTCGCACGCTCCGTCCGTCCGATGCCTTCTCGATGGCTACGGCCCCGCTGATCACGATCGCAAGGCGCGTACGTTCGTCACCTTCCTGGAACAACAGCGCGTCAGTCTCCAACTCGAGTGGAGACATGTGTCGCGACAGCTTCCAGAGGTGCGAATCGTTGAATCCTTCAAGGAAAGAGGTGCCGCGCAGCGCGTCGGCAATCTCGGCGGGCGTGTTGAGAGGGATCGGAACGGCGAAGGTGCGCGTTGCGCGAGCCGAAGAAGAGGTAGGAGCCGTCATTACGGTGGGGGCTAGGCGGGGTGGGACGTCGGACATTGTGAGAAGCCGACGATTGCCTGAGACTGCTGCAGTGCTTCCCCATTAAGCTGGGGTCGGGGATGGGAGTCTCGCCACCGAGATGGCGATGTTGTAGCGTCTGACCTCGGACATATCGATGAGTCGTCGGTTTGACGCCTCGCCGGTTTCAACTTCAGCAGGAGACGGTCTCGTGTCTGTGTCGCGTCGTGATTTTCTCGAACGCTCGGCCGCGCTCGCGGCCGCGGGCTTTCTACCAAGAGAGTCTGCCACCGAAGCGGGACATCTCCCCATGTCAGGACTATTCGATGTGGGGAACGGCACGTCACCGTCAACCTTTCGGGGCCGCCCGATTGTGGTGTCGTCGGCCAATGGCATTCGTGGCGTGAAGGTCGCGTACGAACAGCTGCTGAAGGGCGGCGACCCGCTCGATGCGGCGATCGCCGGCGTCAACATCCAGGAACTCGACCCCGACGATCAGAGCGTGGGACTGGGTGGTCTTCCCAATGAAGAGGGCGTCGTCCAGCTCGATGCGTCCTGCATGCACGGCCCCACCCGGCGGGCGGGCTCGGTGGGCAGCATCGAGGATATCGCGACGCCGAGTCTCGTGGCCAAGGCAGTGATGGACTATACCGACCACGTGATGCTCGTCGGGCCGGGCGCCAAGAAATTTGCGCTCGCCATGGGCTTCAAGGAACAGAAACTGCTGACGGAAAAGAGTCGCCAGGACTGGATGCGTTGGAAGGCTCGACTCAACAAGAGCGATGCGTGGCTCGACCACGACGAAGACATCAAGATCAAATTCACAACCGGCACGATCAACATGAACGCCGTCACCGCAAACGGTGACATCGGTTCGGTGACGACCACGAGCGGCATGGCGTGGAAGATCCCCGGTCGCGTTGGCGACTCGCCGATCATCGGCGCGGGGCAGTACTGCGATAATACGGTCGGCGCGGCGGGGAGCACCGGCCGTGGCGAAGCGAACATCAAGGTGTGCGGTGCGTTTCTCGCCGTCGAGTTCATGCGACAGGGCATCGCACCGCAGCAGGCGCTGCTCAAAGTTGTCGAACGTGTGATCGCGATGACCGAAGCGCGTCTGCTCGACAGCAACGGTCGTCCGTACTTCGATCTCGACTTTTATGCTGTCACGAAAGACGGACGATACGCCGGCGTGTCATGCTACGAGGGAAGCCGGTTCGCGGTGTGCGATGACAAGGGCGCGCGTCTGGAGCCAAGTGCGTATCTGTACAAGGCGAGTGAGCGGCCGAAGGCGCGGTAGGCATCTCGCGGGTGATGGAGTGATTGACAGCCCAGACCACTGACAGTGACGCTGCGCTGACGGGTGTGCGCCATACTTTGCGATGAACCCTTGCCACCCTCCCGCCGAGTGCCGTACCGTATGGCCATGCCCGCGATGCACACCGAGTGGACCGTCGAGATGCTGGACGCGCTCGAGGACGATGGTCAACGCTACGAGCTCATCGACGGTGAGCTCCACGTGACGCCCGCGCCTGCTGACATTCATCAACTGGTCGTAGGCGAGCTGTACGCATTGCTGCGCGAATATCTCAAGCCACTCGGCGGCGGCCGCGCGATGATCTCGCCTGCAGATGTTCGACGCGGGGACCGCACCCGCAATCGAGTGCAACCCGATGTATTCGTGGTGCGACTGACCGACGGTAAACGGCCTGCGTATCCCTACGATCTCCATGATCTGCTGCTTACGATCGAAGTAGTGTCGCCGAGCAATCCGCGCCTCGACTATCACATCAAGCGCGAGCTCTATCTTCGCGACGGGGTGGGCGAGTACTGGGTGGTCAATCCGGATGCGCGCAATGTTTCGCGGTGGCGCGGACGCGACGATCCGGGCGAGTTGCTGAGCGAGCGCATCGAATGGACGTTGCCGGGCGCAGCGCAACCGTTTGTGCTCATGCTTGCGGAGTTCTTCGACGAGGCGTTGCGGTAGGCGTCTCGATCACCTGGATCCCGCAATAGCGCTGAATACTGCGCCATGCGGAACGGCCGGTGCGCGTCCGCCATGCGGCCACGTCTTGTTGTCCAGGCGCACGCCGGGCTCCTTCGCGCCGCTGTCGCGGAACGTGGTGTCGAGCGAGAGCCGTCCGGTCGCTTCGTCGAAGTCGACCAGCATGACGCGATGCTCCATGGCCGCATACCCCGTCACCACAACGCGACGATGATTCGGTTCGATCGAAATCCAGTGCGGCACGTCGTCTTTTTCAAAGGCGACACGTGACACTTCGCGCGGCTTGGCCGGATTCGAGATGTCGAGACTGACGACGGCGCTGTATGCGGGTACCGTTACGAGGTAATAGTGACCGGCGACGACGGGGATCGCGCAGGAGGTGCCCTTCTTGCTCGGAAACGACGACACGAGCTTCGCCGACGGTGCGGCAGTTTCGAGTCCGTGCAGCAGATACAGTCCACAGTTGAACGTTGATACGAGCACCGTCTTGCCGTCGGCAAGCAAGCGCGGTTCGGCCGTGAACGCGCCTTCGTCACCGCGCGGGCCGTGCGGCAGGTTGAAGGTCTTGAGCAGCGTGAGATCCGAGAGTCGCCACAGCTGCACGGCCTGTACCGGCGACTCTCCGTCCATGTCCGTGGTAGTGGTGACAATGCGATCGAGCGAAGGGACAATCACCGCCGAATACGGCCGGATGCGCCGGTCGACTCCCGCGCGATTGTCCGACACCGAGCGCACCACCTTTCCGCGACCGGTCAGCTCCGCAAGCCCACCGGGCGCCATACCGCGCGCATCGTGCTGCATCTGAAAGGTGGCCAGCACATTGCCATTCGGCAGTCGCAGAAAGCTGTGCGGATGCATCATCCCGGCGATCTCACCAAACTGCCCGTCCAGTTTGGGGTGCCCGCGATCGGTCATGTCGAAAATGAATGACTGCCCGCTGCCAAACCCGTTGGCGAAGAGGCGCCCGTCGGCCGGCATGCTGTGCTCTGTGTGATGCGGGCTGTTGTGGAGCCCAGGCACGGGGACCGTTCCGACCAGCGCGCCGTAGTGCGCGGACCCGGGCTTCACGTCGAGGACCGCGAGGAAATCGGGCTTCGTTGAATCCGACGACGCCGACCAGAGATACAGAAAGTCGCTCGACGGCTTGGACTGAGCGCCCAGTGAACCGGTACTCGCAACCGCGAAGAGCAGGAGCGTCGTGAACCAACGGGAGGGACGTTGCATAGGTCCTTTCGAGTGGTGAGTTGCCGCGTCGAGTTTGTTGGAACGTTATCTTTGCCGGATGACGCACGCCAACCCGACGCTCCCGACACCGTACGAACCGTCCTCCGTTGAACCCCGCTGGCAGCAGCGGTGGGCTGAACGCGGCACCAATCAGGTGAACCTGGACGACGCGACGAACCCGTTCTTCGCGCTCATGATGTTCCCCTACCCGTCGGCCGAAGGGCTGCACGTCGGGAATCTCTTTGCCTTCACCGCCAGCGACATCTCGGCGCGCTACCATCGCCTGCAGGGGCATCAGGTTTTTCAGCCGCTCGGGTACGACGCGTTCGGTATTCACTCGGAGAACTACGCGCTCAAGATGGGCGCGCATCCGATGGAGATGACGCCGAAGAACATCGCCAACTTCCAGCGCCAGCTCGAGCGCGCAGGGTTGATGATCGATTGGCGTTCGAAGGTCGATACGAGTGCGCCGAACTACTACAAGTGGACGCAGTGGGTCTTCCTGCAACTGTACAAACAGGGGCTCGCGTACAAAAAAGCGGCGGCGGTGAACTGGTGCCCGACCGACAAGACGGTGCTCGCGAATGAACAGGTCGAGAACGGTCTGTGTGAGCGCTGCGGCACGGCGGTCGAGCAGCGTTTTCTGGAGCAGTGGTTCTTTCGCATCAGCGACTACGCCGAACGCCTGCTGAACAACCTCGACTGGCTGGATTGGTCGGAGGTGACGAAGCATGCGCAGCGGAACTGGCTCGGTCGTTCCGACGGTGCAGAATTGACGTTCAAGGTTGTCGGGCACGACGAGTCGGTACGCGTTTTCACGACACGCGCGGACACGATCTTTGGTGCGACGTATCTCGTGCTCGCGCCTGAGCATCCGATGGTTGGGCCAATCACGACCGCGGCACAGGCCGATGCAGTACGCACGTATCAGGATGCGACGAAAAAGCAGGATCTGATCACGCGCAAATCGGTGAAGGACAAGACCGGCGTGTTCACAGGCACGTACGCGACGAATCCGGCCACCGGCGCGCCGGTGCCGATCTGGATCGCCGACTATGTGCTGATGGAATACGGCACCGGCGCAATCATGGCCGTACCCGGTCACGACGAACGCGACTTCGAATTCGCGAATGTCTTCGCGCTACCGATCGTCCGCGTGGTCGCAGGTACAGACGCCAGTGCGGACACACCACTCGGCGATGGCGCATACACGGATGACACGGGCGGTCGTCTCGTGAATTCGGCGCAGTTTGACGGGCTGCCAGTGATCGAGGCGAAACAGAAGGTGACGGCGTGGTTGGCCGAGGGCGGCCATGGCAAGGTGGTCGTGAACTATCGCTTGCATGACTGGTGCATTTCGCGACAGCGCTATTGGGGTCCGCCGATTCCGATCATCTACTGTGACGCGTGCGGTACGGTGCCGGTGCCCGAATCGCAGTTGCCCGTCGAACTGCCGTTTCTCGCCGACTTCAAGCCGGATGACTCGGGCATTTCACCACTCGCGCGCGACACCGATTGGTATCACGTCGATTGCCCGACGTGCGGCAAACCGGCGCGTCGTGAAACCGATGTCAGCGACACGTTCCTGGATAGTGCGTGGTATTTCCTGCGTTATCCGAGTGCAACGAACGCGGACGTTCCGTTTGACGCTGCGCGCACGAAGAAGTGGTTGCCGGTCAAGTCGTACATCGGTGGCAACGAACATGCGGTGTTGCACCTGCTGTATTCGCGCTTCGTGACGATGGTGCTGCACGATGGTGGACACATCGGCTTCGAGGAGCCATTCACGCGGTTCCGTGCGCATGGCATGATCATCCGCGAAGGCGCAAAGATGTCCAAGTCGAAGGGGAATGTGATCAACCCCGACGTCTACATGGAAGAGTGGGGCGCTGATGCGTTCCGCATGTATCTCATGTTCCTCGGACCGTACGAAGAGGGCGGCGATTTCCGCGACCAAGGGATCAGCGGCGTGCGTCGTTTTCTCGATCGGCTGTGGAGCTCGGTGCGCGACGGCACGACCGACGGCGCAGCTGACGCGGACGTTATACGCAAGCTGCATCGCACGATCAAGAAAGTTGGCGACGATACGGCGCGCCTGAGCTACAACACCGCCATCGCAGCGATGATGGAGTACCTGAACGTGGTGCGCCGCGGTGAACGCATGGCGCATCGCGATGAAGTCGCGCGTCTCGTTCAACTCGTCGCGCCGTACGCGCCGCACCTGGCCGAGGAATGCTGGGCCGAGTGTGGGCACGAGACGAGTGTGTTTGATGCACCGTGGCCAACGTTCGACCCGGCGATGTTGGTTGATGACGAAGTGGAACTCGTGGTACAGGTGAACGGCAAAGTGCGCGGCAAAGTCACCGTGCCAGTCGACGTGAAGCAGGACGACGCGCTCGCTGCGGCGATGCGCGATGCCAACATCGCAAAGTTCGTTGTCGGTGACGTGAAGAAAGTCATCTTCGTGCCCAAGCGATTGCTCAACATCGTAGTGGGGTGAGCGCGGGTTGAAGCTCCGCCAGTCGCTCGGCACGCTATCGCTCGCCGCCGTGATGTTTTTCAACACATCCGGCGGTGCGTTTTCGATGGAGGGGCTTGTCGCCTCCGTCGGGCCGGGTGTGGCACTGCTGCTGCTCGTGTTGGTGCCGATCTTCTGGAGTATTCCGGAAACGCTGCTGGTCGCCGAGTTGGCGAGTATGCTGCCCGAAGAGGGTGGCTACTACCGATGGGTGAAACGCGCCTTCGGTCCGTTCTGGGCGTTTCAGAATGGCTGGTGGACGTGGTGCTACTCGCTCGTCGACATGGCTATTTATCCAGTGCTGTTCAATCAGTATCTGGCGTTCTTCATCCCAGGCATTCCGCCTCACGCGCAGTGGGCGATTTCACTCGCGGTGATCTGGGGTTCGACGTTCATCAACTTGCGCGGTGCCGCCCGCGTCGGTCAGGTGTCGGTGTTCGCCGCGTTCGTGATTCTCGGAACCTTTCTCGCGATCACGATCAGCGCGGTACCACATATCGCGCACGTTCCGTGGCGGCCGTTTGCGCACACCGGCCAGTCGTCGTTCGACGCGCTTGGTGTCGGACTTTCCATCGTGCTCTGGAACTATCTCGGTTGGGACAACGCCAGCACCGTTGGCGGTGAGATCAAGGACTCGGCACGGACGTATCCGAAGGCGCTGGCCATCGCACTCGCGGTCGTCACTGCCGGATATCTGCTGCCTGTAACGGCGGCGTTAGGTGCGACCGATTGGACGACGTGGAAAGACGGCGGTTGGCCGGCGATTGCGCGCGCGGCCGGCGGCGCGGCCGGACCGACGCTTGCGATCGCAGTCGGTGCCGCCGGAATTCTGAGTGCGATCGCGCTCTTCAATGCATTGCTGATGGCGTACTCGCGGATTCCGCTCGCGATGGCGCAGGATGGGTTGTTGCCGCCATCGCTCGCGAAGCTCGACGTGCGCGGCAATCCTGATCGGGCAATTCTCGTGTCGGCGGTGTGCTATTCTATTTTCGCGCTGCTGCCATTTGCGCAGCTCGTCGTCGCCGATGTACTGCTCTATTCGATGGCTTTGGCGCTCGAATTCGGTGCACTGCTCAAACTTCGCGTGAGCGAACCGTTGTTGCGCGGGACATTCAGGCTGCCCGTGGGCGTGCAGGGTGTCGCAACACTCGCGGCCATGCCGATGATCATCCTCGTGCTGACGATGTGGCTCTCGTATCGCGGTGGCGACCTTGGTGCAAAAGCCGTGGTCGGTTCACTCCTCGCCGCCGCACTCGGCCCGCTCCTCTATCGCCTCACTCCGGTCGCGCGCGGCACGGTCAAACTCCCACCCGTCAACCCAACCCAGTAGGCAACGCCGCGGGAAACCCTCTACGCATTGCGCGTGTCGCATGGTCGTCACCTCACGACCGAGACCCAATCATGCGACCGACGTTCTACCCAATCCTGCTCGCCACGCTCATTGCTGTGCCGTCGCTTCGCACCCTCGACGCGCAGGCGCGTGCACCCCAACCACAAGCGCCGCCGCGTGGCGGTGAAGTCCGTATCGAGCGACTGCCGCAGGGCATGTCCGTCTACATCGGCGCCAGCGACCGCGCCATGCTTGGCGTGACGCTCTCCACCGACAGTCGTGCCGACAGTCGTGCCGACAGCAACGGTGTCAGAATCGACGATGTCCGCACCGACGGGCCGGCGGCCAAAGCCGGGCTGAAGACCGGCGATGTGATCACCGAAGTGAATGGAATCAGTCTCCGTGTAAGTGGCGCAGACGCTACCGATCCGGAGCTCGCGGGCATTGGGCAGCGCCGACTGCAGCGAGCGCTCGCCAAGGTCAAAGCCGGCGATGAAGTCGATCTGCGTGTGCAGAGCGGTGGCTCGTCGAAGTCGGTGAAGGTGAAGACCGTGACCCCCTCGGAACTCGATGGAGACCGACCGCGCATCGCGAACGGCTCGGGAGTCTTCGGTGACCACGATCGTCCAGCCATCGGCGTCTCGGTGGGTGCCGCGAACAATCTGCGCGATACGCTGGGACTCTTCGTCTCGTCCGTGGTCGCGAACGGCCCCGCCGAGCTGGCCGGGATTGTGGAAGGGGAGCGCATCGCCGCTGTGAATGGCGTCGATGTACGTGTGCCGCGTGAAGACGTCGAGGACTTCGGCGCCGTCGAATCGCGGGTGAACCGCTTCGTTCGCGAAGTGCAAAAGGGCGAGGCCGGTACCGCGCTGACGCTTCGCGTGTTCGGCGGTGGGCGCTATCGCGACGTCGCCGTTAAAACAATCAAATCCTCGGCGCTCCCAACGTCCGGCTTCCGTATCAATGTCGGTGATGGTGGGATGCGGGTGTTCGGCCCGGGAGATGGAATGTCGATCGCGCCCCGCACGCCCCGCCCGCCCGATTCGCCGGACGAACAGCCAAGCCGCATCCGGGAGCGCATTCAGACCACGCCGCGGGCGTTCGAATTCACCATCCCGCGCACGGAGATCCGCATCGACGGCGACGCGATCGAGCTGGGCCGCGAGTCGATCCAGCGCGCGATGGACGAGATCCGCCGGTCGATGCAGGAGATGGGACACGATTTCCGGTTGCGAATCCGCGAGGATGGCAGTGATCGGCCAGTGGTGAGCGCGCCGCGAGCCCGGGCTGGTCAGCGCCGTACCATCACGATTCTTTAGCGCGCAACGGCAGAAAATTCGACGGGGCCGAGCGCTTGCCCCCGCCATGAGACAAAGGTGGAAGGTGCTGCGTCGTAGAAATTTTGCGACGGTTTTCGTCAAAAAAAGCATACGCAGACTCTCGCGCGAACGCCCGTTTCGATCTATGCTCTCGGCGTCGTCGCGATGATGTCTGCGCCCTTCCCCGCCCCCGCGTAAGACAGTTGGCGTGCGCCAAGTAATCGGCCTGCG
Source organism: Gemmatimonas sp. (assembly GCA_046590495.1). GTDB lineage: Bacteria > Gemmatimonadota > Gemmatimonadetes > Gemmatimonadales > Gemmatimonadaceae > Gemmatimonas. Next base: position 48,974 of record JBKJTE010000287.1, read on the forward strand.
GTCCTTCGCCGGAAGTATCCAGCTTTGGACCGCTGCCGCCCCATCGTCGACCGTACCATCCCCTACCCTTCGGAGGTCGTGATGGGCTGCAACCGTCTTATGTTGGACCGGTTCGTTGTACGTCCCACACTGATGCTACTTCTGGCAACAGTGGTATTGCCGCCGAGTGCCCGCGCGCAGGGCACGACCGGCACGATACGCGGTACGGTAACGAACGTCGCGACAGGCGCCCCGCTGGCGAATGCACAGATCGTCGTGGTCGGCACCGGCAACGGCACCATCACAAGTGCGAATGGCGCCTTCACCATTACAACTGTACCAGCCGGCGCGCGCATCGTTCGAGCCCGAATGCTGGGCTATGTACTCGCGGACAAACCCACGACCGTGACCGCTGGCGGGACAACCACCGTCGACTTCGCCCTCACGGTGAGCGCCATCGCACTCGATGAAGTGGTTGTGACGGGCACGGGCGGATCGGCGCGAAAACGTGAGGTCGGCAATTCCATCGGACAGATCAAGGTCGCGGATGTGCCCGAAGTCCCGACGAACCTGTCGCAGATGCTCTCCGGGCGACTCGCGGGCGTGACAGTCGGTGGCGGCGTCGGCAACGCCGGCAGTGGGTCGGCAATCCGACTGCGCGGCACCACCAGCGTCTCGCTCACCAATCAGCCGCTGATCTTCATTGATGGTGTGCGCACCCGAAGCGATGAGTACCCGCGGAACGGCATCTTCCAGGGCACCACACAGCGCGGCGCGAACTCCAATTCCAGCCCACTCAACGACATCAACCCGGACGATATCGATCGCATCGAAATCGTGAAAGGCGCGGCCGCGGCCACATTGTACGGCACCGACGCTGCGGCGGGTGTCATTCAGATCTTCACCAAGCGTGGCGCTCAGGGCGCGGCGAAGTGGCAGGTGCGCCTCAACAGCGGCGTCAGTAGCCTGCGGCAGTTCGGCACCGATTCCGCGCCGCTGCTCTTCATGGATCCGTTTCTACGCAACACCGGCAGCAGTTCGATTCCGGGGCTCGACAACTACGCCCCGCGCTACGGGACAGCAATCCAAGTGTCGGGCGGCGCCGCCGATAACCTCAAGTATTTGCTCTCCACCAACGTCGACAACACCGACGGCGTGCTCCCGAATGATCGGGACCGGAAGTATCAGATTCGGGCCAATCTCGACTTCAGCCCGATGAAAAAACTCGCTGTGAACTGGAGTAGCGCCTACACCAACAACCTGATCAACCAGACGCCGGCCGGAAACAACGCGCAGGGAATCACGCTCAACGCATTCCGCCGCGATCGCAATTACTTCGGCTCAGCGAATGCGGACACGATCCGCCAGGTGCTGCAGCAGAAGTTGGCCAGCAACATCGATCGTCTGATCATGGGCGTGACCGGAACGCTGACGCCGTTCGAGCGTTTTTCCAGTCGGCTCACGTTGGGCTTCGATCGTGCGGCGCTCGAGAACCGCAACGTCCGCCCATTCGGGTTTCCGGCCGCGCCCCTGGGCGTCATCCAGAACCAACGCTGGTCCAACAACACGCTCAGCGTCGACTGGGCCAACAGCTACGATTTCGGACTTGGGAAAGACGTGCGTGTGACGACGTCAGCCGGCACACAGTACGTGAATTCGGTGGTGGGCGATGTGGTTGCATTCTCTCAAAACTTTGCCACACCCGCCGATCCGACCGTGGCCAGCGGTGCGATTCAGCTTGCGGACGAAAATCAGCGGCGCGTCATCACCGGCGGTGCCTTCGCGACAGCCTTGCTTGGCGTCAAGAACCGGTACTTCCTCACGGCAGGCGGGCGTCTCGATGGCAACAGTGCGTTCGGCAAGGACTTCGGTCTGCAGTTCTATCCGAAGGTCTCCGCCTCGTGGGTCGTGTCTGAAGAGTCGTTCTGGCGTGAGTCGTTCGGCACGCTGAAGCTGCGCGGAGCGTTCGGCTCTGCCGGTCGCGCGCCCGGTGCTTTTGACGCCGTTCGCACGTACTCGCCGCTCGCTTGGGGGTCGGCCAGCGGAGTACGCCCCAACAACCTCGGCAACCCGGATCTCGGACCGGAACGCACGACCGAGACGGAGCTTGGATTCGACCAGACGTTGTTCACCGGTCGCACAACCATCGACTTCACCTACTTCAACGCCACCACGACCGACGCGTTGTTCAGCGTGCGCTCCGTGCCGAGCCTTGGATTTCTCAACAACTCGCTGCGGAACGTCGGTGAGATGAACAAGAAGGGCATCGAACTGGCCGTGAATCACGACATCATCGATCGCCAGTCGTTCGGTCTCAAGGCCGGTCTGAACATCAGTACCAACACGAACAAAGTCATCAGCCTGGGTGGTGCGCCGTCATTCAGCGTCGGCAACTCGGGGTGGGTGATTCAAGGCGAGGCAGCACCGACGGTCCGCGGCAAGCTGATTCGTAATCCGGATGCCCGCGGCGTCGCGCCGGATACGGTCTCCAACTACGCGTTCGGCCCCAGCAGTCCCACAAAGATTATTGGCGGGAACATCAGCATTCGTGGCTGGAAAAAAATCACGTTGACGGCTCGCGCCGAGTATCAGGGCGGCGCGTTCATCGAAGAAGGCGCGTCGTTCAACGCGCTGTCTCGTTCAGTGCTCTGGCCTACCTGCTTCGACGCGTACGCCAACATCGCGGCGAACAAGCCGATCACGGTCCGCGAAACGCTGACATGCATTCCGGCCAACGTCCGCACCGACATGTTCATCTTCAAGGCGGACTTCTTCAAAGTCCGCGATATCTCGCTCACGGTTCCACTCGGAAAGCTGCTCAAGCCGAGTACGAACAGCACGTTCGTTTTCTCGGCACAGAACATCTTCCGTCGCAACTTCGGTATGCCGTTGTTCGACCCCGAGATGACCAACAACGATTCGTTCAACGCCACCGTGCGCGGCATCAACGAGCAGATCCCGGCGCCCGCCGTGTTCGCGATGTCTCTCCGTCTCTCCTACTGAGGAAACGCCAATGCGCATGACGATCTCCTCAACGATTGCTGCCCCGATCCGGCGCGCGATCACTGTGACTGGAACCGCCTCGTTGCTGGCGGGCGTGTCCGGGTGTGCCCTCGATGCCACCAACCCCGGTCCCATCAACGCGGACGCGCTCAACACACCCAGCGCGTTGAGCGCAATCGTGACAGGGGCGGGGCGCGAACTCTCCGAAGGTCTTAACTGGGTGGCGTACACTGGCGCTGCGGTGTCGCGCGAGCTCTTTCCCGGTGGCTCCTCCGGTGCATTCGGCATCACCGTGCAGCAGCAGAATGGCAGGCTGACCGACGATGACGGCGGCGATTGGTGGAATCGGTCGCAACGTGCACGCTGGACCGCGGAAGACGCGGTGGCACGGGCGAAGAGTTCCCTCGGCTCCGCCGCGGCCAATAGTGCCGTGCACGCACAAGCGCTGGTGTGGGCTGGCTACTCCAACCGCCTGCTCGGCGAGAACTTTTGTGAAGGTGTGATCAACGGCGGAGCACCTGGTCCGAGCACCGTGTACTTCACACGCGCCGAGCTGAATTTCACCGAAGCGATCGCGGTGGCGACGGCAGCTAACAATGCCGCGCTCAGGGATGCGGCAACGGCAGGACGCGCGTCGGTTCGGCTTTCGCTGGGCAACTTCAGCGGCGCGGTGACCGACGCAGCTGCGATACCCAGCACCTTCGCGTATCGGATGCCCTATTTCCAGACTGAACTCGATCAGAACAATCGGATCTTCTGGGCGAGCGCGAATCAGCCCTATCGGGCGCACACAGTCTGGAACACGCCGATCGAAAACATTCGTAAAGGCACGCGCGATGCACGGGTGCCTTTCGACAGCAGCCTGACCATTCTGGTGGGAGACGCAGCGGTTGGAAGTCTCGGACGAGTGCGCTGGTACTTTCAGACCAAGCACCCGGCGGTGACATCACCGATCAACCTCGCCACAGGCTGGGAAATGCGATTGATCGAAGCGGAAGCCAGACTGGTCGCCAACGACGTGGCTGGTGCCGTGGCAATCATGAACGTGCGCCGGAACGCGCTCTCGGTTCCACCGGTGGTCGCGAACAATATCGTCGACGGCTGGACGGCACTTAAGCGCGAACGCGGTATCGAGCTGTGGCTCGAAGGACGACGGCTGGGCGATCTTCGCCGCTGGACCACGCTCAACCGTCCAGGGACGCTCGATCCGAAGGAAGAGCTCCCGGGGCGCAGCCTCTGTTTCGTGACGCCGCTGTCGGAGAAGGAAACCAATACCAACTACGCAAAACCATGAGTTGAGCGGTTGCCCCGCGGCATGCAACGATCGGCGCCTGGCGAAAGCCAGGCGCCGATCCGTTTTGCGGCTATCGCGCCTTCAACAGGAAATGCACTTGTGATTGTTCTTCGACCCGAGCTCTTCGAGCAGCTTGACGGTGTCGAGATAGGGCGAAATTCGCTGGATCGGGCCGTTGGCCATGTCGGCGGTGGTCTGCCCCGATCGCGAGACCGCTTTCACATCCGCGCCTTTGGACACGAGGTATTTGATCATCTCGTTGTCCCCACGGGCAGCGGCGTGGTGGAGAGGCGTGTAGCCGCTGTAGTCGCGGGCATTCACGTCGGCCCCCAACTCTTCGACCAGAAACTTGACCGCGGGCATCCACCCGTCGGTGACGTGACGATGGTCGTTGGCGGCGAATCCCTGTCCGTAGCCGACGCCCGCCGCGGCCTGCAGCGGTAGCAGGCCAACGCCGCCGTCGGCGACCGGAGGCACGCCGGACGGATCTTCGCGCGGCGTCGCCGCGGCAGGACCGCGACGCGCTCTGGTGACCGGCTTGATGGTGCCGATCCTGGGGTCCGCGCCGTAGCGCAGCAGCAGCTTCATCGCCGGAACGTCCGTCGCATACGCGGCGCGGAAAAAGGCGGTCGCACCGGTGAAATCGACGCGCAGATTGTCGCGGTTGTATGTGGTGTACCAGAGCGACCTGTTGAGGCGCGCGTTTGGATCGGCCTTGGCCTTGAGCAGCGCGTCCATCAGCTCCAGATAGCTGGTCCGTTGCTGCAGCTGATACGCGGGCTGCGGGGTTCGCGATGTCGGGGCCCATTCCTTGTTCAACACGCCGTACAGCGGCGTCGCACCGGCCTCGCTGGCCAGATTGGGATCTGCGCCGGCCGCCAGCAGTTGCATGGCCGCATCGTACTGGCCGTTGATCGCGGCCATCAGCAGTGGACTGGTGTGATCGCCGGCACTCACCTGATTCACGTTCGCCCCGCCGTCGATCAGCGCCTTCACGGCATCGGTCTGCCCTTCGCGCACCGCCAGCAGCAGCGCCGTCAGCCCTCCCTGCACGCCGAGGAGTTCGGTATAGCCGGGCGAGTCATCGTCCAGCCCCGGCCCGCCCTGCGCGGCCAGGCGCGCTTCTTCAGCAGCGGCCGCGGCAGCCGCCGTGGCGAGGGCGTTGGAGTCGACCTTTCTTCGCTCCAGCTCCAGCGCCGATTTGACGGCGAGTTGCACTTGCCGGCTGTCCGGTTGCCAAGTCAACTCGTTCGTCTTGCCCTGTTGTTCGCGAAGCCGTGCCAACGTGGTGTTGCGGACCTGTTTGGCTTGCCTGTCCTGCGCCGCGCTCTTCATGGGATCTGCTGTCGTGCCGGTCCGGCGAGCATCGGCCCCGTTCCGCAACAGAACGCGCACGGCACCGGCGCGACCGCGCTCCGCGGCAAGCATGAGTGGCGTCTGCCCCCAGTTCGGCTCAGTGGCGTTCACATCGCAACCGGCCGCCAGAAGTGCGGATACGATGACGGTGTCTCCACCCATGGCCGCGAGATGCAGCGCGGTGGTCCCCTCATCGGTCACAGCTTTTGCGCTTGCGTTCGCGCGCAGAAGTGCGCGGACCACTCCAGCGCTCGCGTTCTGCGAGGCAATGTGGAGTGGCGTGTATGCCCCGATTCGTGTCGTCGCGGACACGTTGGCCCGGGAATGCAACAGCAACTGCGCGAGCGTCGAGTCGCCTCGATACGCGGCCCAATGCAACGCGGTCATGCCATCGCCCTGGGCCGCGTTCACGTCGTTGCCCTTGAGCATCAGCGCACGCACGGCCGCGACGTCACCACGCATTGCCGCGTCAGCAACAGCAGCCACCGGCAGCGCCGATGCATCGACTGCCGGCAGCGGAGTGCGCGCTGTTCCGGAAGCAGATACGGCGACGCCCACGGGAAACATGAACGCGAACAGTGCCGATTGTCTGCGGACCGTCAGGAATGCAGGTAGCTGCATGGTCTGTTGCTCCGTCAGAAATCAGAAAGTGAATTCGCCCGTGCTGTCACCAAACGAGCGGAGATCATCCATGCCGAGTCGATGCATCAGGCTGAGCATCGCATTCGCCATCGGTGTCCCGTCAGGCGCTTTGAGGTGCACGTTTCCGCGCATTGCGCCGTTGGCACCACCCAGCAGCAGCAGCGGGCATCGACGGTGGTTGTGCGTGTTGCTGTCGGACATCGGCGAGCCGTACACAATCGCCGTCTTCTCGAGCAAAGACTTATCACCATCCATCGTCGTACTGAGTTTCTCCAGCAGATACGGCAGCAGCCCCACGTGGTAGCGGTTGATCTCGGCGAATTCCTTCACTCGCGCCGGGTTGTTCCCATGATGCGAGGAGGGATGGAAACCGGTCATGATGCCGCTCTCAGGAAAGACGCGTGCCGACGCATCGCGCCCCATTTTGAACGAGAACACGCGCGTCATATCGCTTTGCAGCGCGAGGACTTGCAGATCGAACATGATCCGCACATGCTCGCCGAATGAATCGGGAACGCCGGTCGGTGCGCCTGCGAGCTCGCGCTCTTCACCGCTGGCGTTGCGGCGCTCGACATGCTGAATACGACGCTCGATCTCGCGCACATTCTCGAGATACTGCTCCATGCGCTGCCGATCGCCGGTGCCAAGTTCACGCTGCAGTTGCCCCACACGTGCCGTGATCCAGTCGAGCACACTTCCGGTGCTTCTGGTGCGCGCGGCGCGCTCCGCCGCCGTGCCGCCCACACCGAACAGTGTTTCGAAGGCCACCCGCGGATCGCGGATCATCGGCAACGGTTCGGTGGGTGATGCCCAGCTGATCGAATCCGTGTACATGCACGAGTAGCCGTACGCACATCCGCCTGCGCGATCCAACGGTTCGATGCACAGCTGCATGGAAGGAATCGGCGTACCCTGCCCGAATCTCCTCGCATACAACTGGTCGAGCGATGTCCCAACGAAAATGTCCGAACCTTCGGTCTGCGTTGGATGCGACTGCGTGAGAAAGACCGCGCTCGATCGGAAGTGGTCACCGCCGATTTCTTCAGCCTTGTACGCCTCGGCCATTCTCACGTCGGTGTTGCTCACGATCGTGAGGTACTTGCGCCACGGTTCAAGCGGTGACAGCGAAGTGCCACTGAGGTCGAACGCTGAGCCGGTCGTGGGTGGCGCCCAGAGATGCTCGGTCAGACCGAACGGACTGCAGCCCGCCGCGCCATGCACCATCTCCATGAACAGCACGCGGCTCGGGTCGGCCGCCGCAGTACTGGCAGCGAGTCGTCCGATGGGGCGCATCGCGTCGAGGTATGGAAGCGCAACCATCGCCCCCATCCCCTGAAGAAAGGTGCGTCGGTCGAGCGGCTGTCGGGTGATGATTGCCATGTCGTTCGTCCTTAGCGCGGTTTGAATTCTGGTTGTACGACGTTCGTCTTGGCGGCGTCGTCGACGCCTTGCATCTGGAAGGCGGGGCTCCGCACCACGCCCAGGATGAATTCGGACATCCGATTGTTCTTCGCCGACGCGTCGCGCACGATTTTGCGCACCGTCGGCATATCGAACGACTCGATCCGACGACCAATGCCGTACGCCATCAGGTTGCGCGTGAAGGTGCGCAGCAGTGTTTCCTGACGCAGCAGCAACGCCGCCTGCAGTTGCGAAAGGTTCTCGGCTTTGGAGCCGTCCCACAGGTCGCCGCGCGAATCGATCGGCATGCCGTTATCGCGCACGCGCAAGCGACCGGTGACATCGAAGTTCTCCATCGCCAGCCCGATGGGATCCATCATGCGGTGACAGGAGCGGCAGGACGGATTCTTGCGATGTTCTTCCATGCGTTCGCGCACCGTGAGTGGCCGGGTCCCCGCTGTCGACGGCGTCGCTTCGAGGTCAGGCACACCGGGCGGCGGCGGTGGTGGCGGGTTGTTGAGCAGCACTTCCATCACCCACTTGCCTCGCTCCACCGCCGACGTGCGGGTCGCATGCGACGTGAGCGTAAGCACGCTCGCGTGCGACAGAATTCCACGTCGTGAGTTATCGGGATACATCACTCGGCGGAACTCACTGCCCGCCACGTTCGGAATGCCGTAGTGACGGGCCAACTGCTCATTCACGAAGGTGTAGTCGGCCCGATAGAGATCGAGCACACTGCGGTCGTCGCGCACGATGTTGTCGAAGAACAGTTCCGTCTCGTGTCGCATCGCCGCGCGCAGCTGTTCATCGAAGTCGGGATACTGACGGATGTCCGGCTGCACCATGTCGAGATCTGGGAGCCTGAGCCACTGCGCCGCGAAGCGCGTGGACAGCGCTGCAGCGCGCGGGTCGGCGAGCATGCGTCGCACTTCGCGTTCGAGCACGGCGGGCTGGGACAGTTGCTGATGTGCGGCCAGGTTGACGAGCGCGCGATCGGGTGGCGCCGACCACAAAAAGAACGCCAGTCGTGACGCGAGATCGAGATCGCGCAGCTTGTACGACGCGCCGGCCACCGTGTTCGCCGGCGCCCGTTCAAAGCGGAATACGAAGTCAGGGCTGGCCAGAATGCCTTCAAGCGCCGAACGCACGCCGGCCTCGAACCCACCACCCTTGGCGCTTCCGGCATCATAGAGCGTGAGCAGTCCGCGCCGGTCTTGCTCGGTGAGCGGCCGCCGATAGGCATCACTGCCCATGCGCTCGACGATCGTTTCGGCACAGGCACGCGCCGTCAACGCCGCCGACGGACGGCAGGACAACACGCGGCGGCGCGTCGGTGTCTCTGTCAGCCCGGTGGTCGCGAGCGGTCCCTTGACGGTGAACTCGCGCAGGTGTGGAAGCTGCTGGAAGCCGTAGGCCGTCGCATTCGATGTGCTGAACAGCGAGTACTTGAGCGGTGAAATCAGCTCCTGCGAAACGCGCTGAAATCCGGGGGGGACAAAGGCGGCCGCAATGCGGTGCGGCCCGGCCGTGATGTGCACGGTCTCCGTCGACATTGCGACGCCATTGGGGTCGGACGCGTGCATGAACCGGTCGATGTCGAGCACTGCAGCGCGCGCACCGTCGATCGAAACTTCGAGTCGTTCTCCACGGGCGAGCCCACCGGCGAAGGCCCCGGTCGTTTCATGAAAAAAGTTGACGTCGAACCGGTACTCGCCGTCGGCAGGGAAATTGTGTACGGCGGAAATCCCGCCTCTGGTGCCGAACGGCGTCCCCTCAACGTGCTCCATCTGCGATGCCATCTTGGGCACCGTGTATGTGTGCGCTGCCGACGATGCGCCGGCGTTGCCGAGTGCGAGCCAACTGATGTCACTCGCCGCGCGCAGATAGCCATTGAGCAGTGCAGGAGAGAGCGCCTGTACGTCGGCGATGTTGTCGAAGTTCTCGCTCTTGGTGTCGAGTGGCAGGTAGACACCGGCGTCCACATCGAGCCCGAGCAGCGCGTTGACCGAGGCCCGATATTCGGCGCGGTTCAGCCGCTGAAACGTGCGCCGACCGGGATTGGGGTGTGCCACTGACGCAGAGTCGAGCTGTCGCTCTAGGGCGAATATGAGCGCCTTCACGGTGGCGTCTTCCGGGCGCGGCTCGCCCGGCGGCGGCATCATGCCGGCCCGCAATTTGGCCACCATTTTTTCGGCCACATCCGCCTGCGTCGGCGCTGCGCCGACGTCGAAGGTGGCCAATGAGAGATTGCCGCGCCGGAGCTCCGGGTTGTGGCACGTCTCACAGTACTGCTCGACGACGGCGTTGAGCTCGTCGCGCGACCAAAGCGGCGACAGCGCGCCTGCGTGAGGCGCCAACGCGCCATGTGCCAACGCGCGAGGCGCGATTGCTGTCTTCGGCAGATGGCCGCTCACGGGCGCGCTCGATCGGCTTGACGGCAAGAACGCCCTGGTGGGCATTGCCGCGTTGTTGACCGAATGCGCCTCGATTTGCGGAGGCGTGCGCGCAGCGATGCCTTGCGGAAGAACGAGCAGCACACTGGCAACGACTGTGAACGCAATCAGCGCTCGCATGCGCATCCTCGGACAATGAGGAGAGAGGGCACGATGGGGGAGGGACCTGATGCAAGCTGCCGTAGGCGTCGCGCGGTGGCAAGCTCGCAACGGTAACCCGTCCAGAAGCGTTATGTTCTCACGCACATACCGCCATCTCCCGACCTGGCGCGCGAACCTGCGGCCCGCATCTGGGGCGCTGGGGCAGCGCGCCCTTCCGTGTCCGATGTTCGCCCTGCGAATGCATCCAATTGCCAAACAGCCCCGCCCCGCGCGCGGCTCTCATAGAGCTCTCGCGACGCGCGTCGCCGCTGCGTCGGTCCTGCTGGTGCTCGTCGCCTGTAAGGAAAAACCGCGTCCGCAGCGGCCCATTCCGACCGTCGCCATCGACACGGTCCGAAAAGGTCCGCTCCCGTATGTCGTCACCGCGAACGGCGAAGTCGAAGCGAATCGCACCGTGTCGGTGCAGTCGCAGGTCTCGGGAATGCTCACTCGCGTCGCCTTTGCCGAAGGTGACGAAGTCTCGCAGGGGCAGGTACTCTTTCAGATCGACCCGCGCCCCTTCAAGGCCGAAGTCGATCGCGTGACGGGCACACTGGCCCGCGATCAGGCGACGCTTACTCGCGCTCGCGGCGACTCAGCGCGCTTCGCGGCGCTCGCGAAAGACGGCTACATCACGCGTCAGCAACTCGACCAAGCCTTCGCCGATGCCTCGTCGCTCGCCGCAACCGTGGCGGCTGGGACCGCGTCGCTCGAGGCGGCCAAGATTGCGTTTGAGAATACAACCGTTCGCGCACCGATCTCGGGTCGCACCGGGCAGCTGGCCATCAAGGCGGGCAACCTGGTTCGCGCAAACGCAGACCCGGCGCTGATCACGATCAACGAACTCCGTCCGGTGATGGTCCGCTTCAGCGTCCCCGAGCGCGATTTCGAGGAGATGCGCAAGCGCGCGGGCCTCGACAAACCGCTCAAGGTGCGGGTGACACCGTCTGCCGGCGACACGACCAAGACCGCGACCGGCACGCTGGCGTTCATCAATAACGTCGTCGACCGCGCGACCGCCTCGGTGCTCCTCAAGGCGCGCGTGGAGAACGAATCGCGCGCGCTCTGGCCCGGTCAGTTCGTCTCGGTTGGACTCGAGTTGAGCGTCGACAGCGCGGCAGTCACCGTGCCGACGATTGCCGTGGTCACGACCGCGGCGGGCTCGTTCGTGTATACGGTGGGCGACAGCTCAAAGGCCAAGCGCCACGCCGTCAAGGTTGGGCGCCAGCTTGGCGCAATGTCCAAGATCGAAACCGGCCTTGAAGGCGGTGAGCAGGTGATTGTGGACGGCCAGACGCGCCTGACCGACGGCGCGAAGGTCGAGATTCGCAAGCCAGTCGCGCCAGGTGGTGGTGGCGGACGAGGCGGTCGCAACGGTCGCAGTGGCGGCCAGGGTGGCAACGGGTCGGGGAACGGGGCCGGTGGCGCAGGCGCTGCCGAACGCCAGCCTGGAGGTAGCAAACCATGAATCTGAGCGCGATCTGGATCAGGCGGCCGGTCATGACCACACTGGTCATGTTCGCCATACTCGTCTTCGGTGTGCTCGCCTATCGCGAGCTGCCGGTGAGCGATCTGCCGACCATCGACTACCCGACGATCACCGTGTCGGCCGGTCTGCCCGGCGCGAGTCCTGAGGTCATGGCGACCTCGGTCGCGACGCCGCTCGAGCAGGCGTTCACGACTGTCTCCGGAATCGACAACATCACGTCGTCGAGCTCGCAGGGAAACACGAACGTCACGCTGCAGTTCGCACTCGACCGTGACATCGACAAGGCGGCCGCCGACGTCCAGTCGGCGATCTCCAAGACGTTGCGTCAGTTGCCTCAGGGCATCAATCCGCCGTCGTACAACAAGGCGAACGGCGCCGATGCACCGATCATGATGTACAGCCTCAACTCCGACCAGCTTTCTCGCGTCGAGTTGAACGAGTACGCAGAAACGTATATCGCACAGCGCCTCTCCACCGTGACCGGTGTCGCGCAGGTGCAGATTTACGGGTCAGCCAAGTACGCAGTGCGTGTGCAGGTCGATCCGGGCGCGCTGGCAGCGCGCGGCATCGGTATCGACGAAGTCCAGACCGCGATCAATCAGGGGAATTCGAATCAGCCGGCCGGCATCCTGATGGGTCCCAACCAGTCGTTCACGTTGCAGGCGAACGGCCAGCTCAAGAACGCCACCGCTTTCCGCGCACTCGTCGTCGCCTACCGCAACGGGGCACCGGTTCGACTCGGCGATCTCGGAAACGTCATCGACGACCTGCAGAACACGCGCGGCATGAGTGAGTTGAATGGGCGCTCGAACATTGCGCTCGCAATCATTCGTCAGCCCGGTGTGAACACGGTTGAAGTGTCGCAGGGCGTACAGAAAGTGATGACGGAACTCACCCCGCAGCTGCCGCCGAGTGTGCAGGTGGAGACGATATTTGATCGCGCTGAGTCGATCAGACATTCGGTCAACGACGTCAAGTTCACGTTGCTGTTGACGCTCGCGTTGGTTGTGATGGTGATTTTCCTGTTCCTGCGCAACGTCCGCGCGACGATCATTCCATCACTCGCACTTCCATTCTCGCTGATCGGTACCTGCAGCGTGATGTGGATGTTGGGCTACAGCCTCGACAACCTCTCGCTGATGGCGCTCACACTCGCTGTCGGTTTCGTGGTCGACGACGCGATCGTGATGCTCGAGAACATCGTGCGACACATCGAGAAGGGGAAAGCGCCGTTGCAGGCCGCACTCGATGGTTCGAAGGAGATCAGCTTCACGATCCTGTCGATGACGCTGTCGTTGGTAGCGGTGTTCATCCCGCTGCTGTTCATGCCGGGACTCGTCGGTCGCCTGTTCCGCGAATTCGCGGTCACCATCGGGGTGGCGATTCTCGTATCGGGCTTTGTCTCGCTCACCCTGACGCCGATGTTGTGCGCGCGCTTTTTGCGCACCGATGATGCACACGCACATAACGAAGGCAAGTGGCGCTCCGTCGAGCGTCTCTATCAAAAGACTGAAGGGGGCTACGTCCGCTCGCTCGGGTGGGTGATGCGGCATCGCGGACTGACGATGCTCTTCAGTGCGCTCATGGTCGCGCTGACCGTCGGTCTGTTCATCTACATTCCGAAGGGCTTCCTGCCATCGGAAGACACCGGTCGGTTGAGTGGCTCGATCGAAGCGCCCGAAGGCGTGGGGTTCGAGGCGTTGGCGGCAAAGGTGCGTGAAGTCGCGTTGATCGTGCAGAAGGACCCGAACGTGAAGTTCGTGCTCGGTTCCGTCGGCGGCGGGCCCGGTGGTGGAGGAAGCAACAGCGGTCGTCTGCAGCTCACGCTCAAGGATCGCAGCGAGCGTCCACACGTCGACGACGTGATGCGGCAGCTCACGCGCGCAACGTCCAAGGTGCCGGGCGTGCAGGTTTTCTTCCGCAACCAGCCGCCCATCAACATCGGTGGACGTCGCGGCAACAGCGCGTATCAGATTTCGTTGCAGGCGGCCGATATCGCGCTGCTCTACACCTCAGCGCGCGCACTCGAAGCACGCATGCGCGATCTGCCGGAACTCGAGAGCATTTCAAGCGACCTACAGGTTGGCAATCCACAGGTCGGGATCGAAATCGATCGCGAACGCGCGTCCGCACTCGGCGTCACCGCCAGCCAGATCGAAGCCGCGCTGTACAACGCGTACGGATCGCGGCAGGTCTCGACCATCTACACGCAGACCAACCAGTATTGGGTGGTGCTTGAGCTCAAGCCGGAATACCAACGCGATCCGGCGGCGTTGAGTCAGCTGTTCATTCGCTCCAACACCGGCACGCTCATTCAGCTCGGTTCTGTTGCCCGCTTCACCAAAGGCGTCGGACCGCAATCCATCCAACACAACGGGCAACTGCCGTCGGTGTCGATCTCCTTCAACACGCGCCCGAATGTTGCGCTCGGCACGGCAGTCGACGCCGTGCAGCGTGAAGCGCGTGCCGTTTTGCCGTCAGACGTGAGTACTGCACTCTCAGGTGATACCCAGGCGTTCGCGCAGGCGCAGAACGGACTGCTCGCGCTCCTGTTCGTCGCGATTTTCGTCATCTACGTGGTGCTTGGCATTCTCTACGAGAGTTTCATCCATCCCCTGACGATCCTTTCCGGATTGCCGTTTGCTGCAGTGGGCGCGCTCATCACGCTGCTCATCTTCGGCAAAGATCTCAGCGTCTACGCGTACGTCGGCATCATCATGCTCATCGGACTCGTGAAGAAGAACGCGATCATGATGATCGACTTCGCGATCGAGGCTGAACGCGAGCATCACATGTCGCCGCATGACGCGATCATGGAAGCGGCGCGCGTGCGGTTCCGCCCGATCACCATGACAACGATGGCCGCACTCATGGGCACGTTGCCGATCGCGATTGGATTCGGCGCCGGCGCAGAATCACGTCAACCACTCGGCCTGGCTGTAGTCGGCGGTCTCGCGTTCTCGCAGCTGATCACGCTCTACGTGACACCCGTTGTCTACACGTATCTCGACAGTGTCAAGGTGCGACGCCAACGGCGGCTGGCGAAACGTGCGAACGTGCCGGCAACGCGGCCAGACGTCGGCGCCGGCGTTACGGCGATGGGTGACTGACACGCATTCTGCGTGAACGGGGTGAAGCAACACACACGACCGCGCGTCAGCTGATCTCAGCTACGGGCGGTCGTTTGCTTCGATGTCCAGCGCACGCGCAATCATTGCGTAGAGGTCGTCCGCGCGAAACGGCTTCTGCAGAAATCCCGCGAGTCCGCGGCCGATGAATCGCTGCGTGACTTCCTGTTCGTTGTAGCCGCTCATGAGTAGCACGCGAATGTCTTCGCGAACACCACGCATGGCGCGAAACGTCTCTTCGCCGCCGAGTCCTGGCATGGTGAGGTCGAGCATCACGAGTGAATAAGCGTATGGGTCGCTCCCGAACATCTCGAGTCCAACGAGTCCGTCTTCAGCCTCGTCGACCTCGAAACCGCGTCGCTGCAGCAGGGCCCGCGTCACTGCGCGGACGCTCACTTCATCGTCGACGACCAACACCCGACCCTTGCTTCGCCAATTGTCTTCGCGCGGAGGCGGCGCAGCCGGCGCGCTTTTGGTGCTGGCCGGGAAGTGGAGCTTGAACGACGTCCCCGAACCGACCTCGCTGTAGACACGAATTGCACCCATGTGCCCGCGCACGATGCCAAGTGTTGCCGCGAGTCCGAGTCCGCGGCCGGTGAACTTGGTTGAGAAGAACGGATCGAAGATGCGTTGCTGAGTGATCGCATCCATGCCGCTCCCGGTGTCGCGCACTTCGACGTACACATAGTGACCGGGTACTGCATTCGTGCCCGGAACGCAACTCGCGAGATACTCCGCGCCCAGCGACTGCGCGCCGGTGCGCACCGTGATGGCGCCCGCACTTTCTCCCAGTGCGTCTGAGGCGTTGGTGATGAGATTCATCACCACCTGACGAAACTGTGTCGCGTCAACTTCAATGCTTGGCAACGCCGCCGGAAGATCAAGCTGCACCGAGGCCGTGCGACTCACTGCCGTTCGCAGCAGCGACGCCATCTCGGCAACGACGGCCGAGGCATCCACCGGTTCGATGAGAAAGCGACCCTTGCCTGCGTAGGCGAGCAGCTGGCGCGTGAGTTCAGCTGCCCGTTGTGCAGCCCGCTCGATCTCTTCGATACTGCGCCTCGCGCCGGTGGCGACATCGATGTCGAGGAGTGCCAGCGATGCGTTGCCGAGTATGCCGACGAGCAGGTTGTTGAAATCGTGCGCGATACCACCCGCGAGAATGCCAAGCGACTCGAGTTTCTGTGCCTGCTGAATCTGCGATTCGAGCTTCATCCGTTCGGCGTCCGCCTGCACTTGTTCTGTGACGTCGAGTGCAGTGCCGACCAGTCGCGCCGGATCGCCTTTGGCATCACGCACGAGCATCGCGCTTGAGAAGACATGGCGCACTTCGCCGTCGGGCCGCACGATTCGATGACGCACCGCCTGCTTCTCGCCGGTCGCCGACGCTCGCCCGTACACGGCCCGCACCTTCTCGCGATCGTCCGGGTGCAACACATCGAGACGCGGCTCGCTGTTGATCGCGTGCTGGTCGAATGACTCCGGATCGTAGCCGAAGATCCGTATCAGCTGATCGGACCAACGGGTCTGTCGAGTACGGAGATCATGGTCGAAGCTGCCGATGTTTGCCGCCTCCTGCGCGAGTCGCAACGTCTTCTCGCTACGCCGCAGATTTTCGTCGGCCCGCAGCCGTTCAGTCAGATCCTGAATCGTACCGAAGATGTGGGACACGTCGCCAGCTTCGGTACGTGCGGCGCGCGCCTGCACGTGATAGTAGCCGATCGTTGTATCAGGGCGATTCACCTTCACCGTGATTTCAAAGTCGCGCCCATGTCTGGCGTCGTCGAGCGCCTGCGACCACTCGATGCGCTCGTCGTCGTCAACAATACGCGCGCGTATCAAATCCAGATGTGGCGCGGTCGATGCCGGCGGTACGCCAAGAATTCGGAACGTTTCCGCACTCCATTGCAGCGTGCCCGGCAACGTCCATGTCCAGCTGCCGATCGCCGCGACTGCCTGCGCGCGGGCGAGCGCCTGGTCACTCTCCCGCAAGGCGCGTTCGGCGCGCCGCTGTGCGGAGATATCTTCGAGTACCGCGACCACGCCGCCGTCGGCGGGATATGCGTAGACGGATCGCCACTGATCGGATTCGCTACTGTATTCCTCGAAGCGACGCGCGACCTGTTCCTCGAGCACCGCCGTGTACGCCTTTTGAAAGACCGTCCCCTCAAACTCGGGAAACCGCTCCCACACGTTCAGCCCGATCAACTCGGTCGCATCAACCCGCCCGATCTGCGCTGCAATCGTGTTCACGAAACGGATGCGAAAATGCACGTCGAGCACGAGCACCGGATTGGGGCTCAACTCGAACAGGGCAGCCTGTTCAGCCGTCAGCGGACGGAATTCGCTGGGTGATGGAAACGACGACGCCTCGCCTTCATCCACGTGCATTTGATTTTGTTATTTGGCGCCGGTCGACTTGACCAACGCGTAGGGCGATGTCACGCCGACGGCAGGTGCGTCGGCGTTACGGTCGATCATGGTAAGCTCGGGGTCGTTCAGCGCGACAGAGTATCCATGTTGAAATGTCACACATACAACCCATCCATACCGGGCGAGTAACCTCGCCGCCCACCCGGTTCCCGCTCAGAACTCGATCTGGGTGCCGAGCTCGACGACACGGTTTGGAGGGATCGCGAAAAACTCAGTCGCGGATCGCGCGTTTCGGGCCATGATTGCAAACACAATCTTTCGCCAACGTGAGATTGTGAACGGGTCATCGGCTCTGCCGCGCGTCGGAATGAGACGCTCGCGGCCGAGGAAGTAGCTCGTTTCCATCGGCCTGCAGCGAATTCCCATCTGATCGACGACCTCAAGCACCTGCGGCACGTTCGGTGACTGCATGAATCCGTACGTCGCCACCACGCGCCAGAAGCCCTGTCCCAACGGCAGGACTCGCACGCGTTCACCCGGCGACGTCTCAGGCGAATCCGACGTCTTCACCGATACGAGCAGCACGCGCTGATGAAGCACCTTGTTGTGTTTGAGGTGATGCAGCAGCACGGGCGGCACGCCATCGTCGTTGCCGGTCATGAACACCGCAGTGCCGGCCACGCGATGCACGGACGATTTCTCGACGCCATCGAGGAACAGCGAGATCGGCATCGAGCCTTCTGCGAGACGCGTGTTCAGCAGCAGACGTCCACGCTTCCAGGTCAGCATCAGCATGAACAGCGCGAGACCGATCGCCAGCGGCACCCAGCCGCCGTGCGCGATCTTGACCGCATTGGCGCTGAAGAAGAGCAGGTCAACGACAAGGAACGAACTCGTCACCAGCCACGCCTTCCATGCAGGCCACCGGAAGCGCAGGCGCGCCACGACGTGAAAGAGTACCGTCGTGATCATCATCGTGCCGGTCACCGCGATCCCGTAGGCGGCGCCAAGTGCTGACGTGTTCTTGAACGCAACGACAATCATCAGACATCCAACCGCGATGAACCAGTTCACTTCGGGGATGTAGATCTGCCCCTCTTCCGTCTGCGACGTGTGACGGATTTCCATGCGCGGGATGTAGCCGAGCTGAATGCCCTGACGCGTGATCGAGAACGCGCCGGAGATGAGCGCCTGGGATGCAACAATCGCGGCCATGGTTGCAATGACCAGCAACGGAATCAGCATTGCTTTCGGGGCCAGCAGAAAGAATGGATTCGCTGCCGCACTCGGCTCGCGCATGAGCAGCGCGCCTTGGCCGAAGTAGTTGAGCAAGAGTGCGGGGAAGACGAGCGCCAACCATGCCACCCGAATGGGACGACGGCCGAAGTGACCCATGTCGGCGTAAAGTGCTTCCCCGCCGGTGATCACCAGCACGACCGAGCCGAGCACAAAGAAGGCGAGCGAACCGTGCGCCCTCGCAAACGCGAACGCGTACATCGGATTGACCGAGCCCAGAATTGCCGGCGCTTTGGCAATCTCGAACACCCCGAGCACTGCAATCAGGACAAACCATACGGCCATGAGCGGGCCGAACAGCTTGCCAACGCGATCGGTGCCGACCCGTTGCGCGAAAAAGAGGCCAGCGAGAATGACGACGGCGATGGGAACGATCAGCGTCGCGAAGTTTGGGAGCGCGATTTCGAGGCCTTCCATCGCACCCAGCACCGACATGGCCGGTGTGATGATACCGTCGCCGTAGAGCAGGGCGGTGCCAAAGAGTGCGAGCATGACCAGCAACCGTCCGCGTGGTCCACTGCTGTCGGGTGAGCGACGCGGAAAGATCAGCGCCAGCAGCGCGAACGTGCCGCCTTCGCCCCGGTTGTCGGCCCGCAGAATGAAGCTGACGTACTTCACGCTTACAACGAGCGTCAACGCCCAGACAACGAGGGAGAGCACGCCAAACACGTTCTCCTGGGTTGGCTGCAGTCCGTACAGTGGGCTGAAACATTCCTTCAGCGCATAGAGCGGACTGGTGCCGATGTCACCGTACACGACGCCCAGTGCTGTCAGCGTCAGAACGCCGAGGCGCTTGCCTGTCGGGTGTTCGCTGCCGTGCGCACGATGCAGCGGCGGCACCGTCGGAAACATCGCCGTGGTGGCGTGGAGCTCGCTCCCCGGTGCGGCCGATGCCGCGTTGATACTCTGCGCGGAGGCCCCAGTGGGTCCCGTCGGATGCCTGAGGGCGTCCGACGAGGGCGGCTGCGTGGCGGCCGGGCCGCCGGTGCTGCTATCGGAGGAGGCTTCGCCCGGGTTGGGTGAAGCCAACGGAGTGGAATCGGTTGACATGGGTTGTTGCTGAACCGAAATGTAGCAGGTGCATCGAGCGCGGGACAAAGTGGTCCCAAACTCACACGGCCCCACCGATGCGATTGCATCGACGGGGCCGCGTCGCCTTCGGTCACGCGTTCAAGCTGCGCGACTCAACAATCGGACGAAAAGCTACTCGTAGCGCAACGCCGTGATGGGGTCGAGGCTCGCTGCGCGCCGTGCCGGCCACACGCCGAAGATCACGCCTACCGCGGCCGAGAACACGAAGGCGAGGATGATCGACTGCGATGAAATTTCCGTCGTGAAGTTGGCATACGTGCTCAGTGCCCACGCGCCGCCGGTACCCAGACCAACGCCAATCGCGCCACCCAGCAGGCAGAGCACAATCGCTTCGATCAGGAACTGGAAGAGGATGTTCATGCTCGTCGCACCGAGCGCCTTTCGCACGCCGATTTCGCGCGTCCGCTCGGTTACGGAGACGAGCATGATGTTCATGATGCCGATGCCACCGACAATCAGCGACACCGATGCGATGCCGGCCAACAGAGATCCGAACACCGCGCTGGTTTCAGCGGCGGTCGTCAGAAAGTCGGCCTGATTGCGAATCTGGAAGTCGTCGTCGCGTTCACGCGGCGTTTTGTGCTCACGACGGATGATCTTCTGGATCTCGGCCATCGCTTCCGGGATCTTTTCTTCCGATGCCGCGAGCACGGAGATCGAGCGGATGCGATCACTGCCGATCACGCGGAACCGCGCCGTCGTGAGCGGGATCAACACCTGGTCGTCAGGGTTCTGGAACGGGTTGGTCTGTCCTTTCGACTTGAGCACGCCGATGACTGTGAACTGGATACCGCGAATGCGGACCGGTTCACCGATGACCGCTTCCGGATTCTCGACACCAAGGCTGACCAGCACTTGCGGTCCGAGCACGGCCAGACGCTGCTTGCCCGCGTCTTCTTGTGGGGTGAACATGCGGCCCGCCATCAGCTCGTACTTGCGTACTTCGAGGTAGTTGGACGACGTCCCGACGATCTGCGTGCTCGTGTTTTTTGAGTTGAACTGTACCTGGAGCTGACGCGACATCTCCGGCTGCACAGCCGTGATCAACACGCCCTGCTCTTCCAGCGCCTGTGCATCAGCCATGATCAGCTTTGCGCGATCGGACTCAGACGCGACGCCACGTGCCTGCACCTGACCCGGCGACACGGTGAGCAGTGTCGTACCAAGCGACGTGATACGCGCCTTGATCGCACTCTGCGCTCCTCGACCGATGCCATCCATCGCGATCACTGCGCCAACGCCGATGACGATGCCGAGCATCGTCAGCATCGAGCGCAGTTTGTTGGCGCGAAGCGCCGTCAGCGCGACCCGAAAGACTTCGGCGTAGAGCACTAACGGCCCCCAGGTGGACGACCGCCACCGCCACCAGGGCCGCCCGCGCCACCACGTCCGGCGGCCGGCGCGGTGGGCGCGCCAGGCACCGCCGTCATGCTGCGGAAGCGATCGTTCTGTTGATCACGCTTGGCCTGCAGCGCAGCGACGTTCAGTGTGGCGACCTTCTCGCCTTCCTTGAGGCCGCTCAGCACTTCGGAGTAGTCGTAGTTGGACGCGCCAAGACGAACGAGCCGCGGCTCGAACTTGCCGGCCGTCTGCACAAAGACGAGCCCCGATCGCGCGCGCGTCGCGCTGGCCGCACCACCGCCACCACCATTGCCGCCCTGACCACCGGAACCCTGACCACTCATTCCACCGCGGCCTGCACCACGCCCGTTACCAGCGCCGTTCGCCGCGCCAGCATCTGCCGTCATCGGGACCGACTGCATGGCCGGTGTGTCTCCCGCAGGCTGACCGGTGCCGCCGTTGCGACCACCACGACCGCCCGCGCCACCGCCGCCCATCTTGGCCTGCTCGGCACGCACCATCGCGACGACAGAATCGGGATTGAGGCCGACAAACGTTGCCGCCGTCGCCGCTTCACGCGTCGTACGGACGGCGTCGTTGGCGACCGCGACGACGTTCTCGCGACGCTCTACCAGCATCGACACTTCGCCGTTCATACCCGGCTTGAGAAAGCCTTCGTTGTTGTTCAGCGAAATGATCACCGGAAACATCGTGACGCTCTGCTGCACGACGGCCTGCGGCTCGATCTTCTCGACCGTGCCCTGAAACGGCTTGTCCGGATACGCATCGACGGTCACGCGCGCCGTCTGCCCTGGGCGCACGTGACCGATATCGGTTTCGTTCACCAATGCGCGCATGCGCACCTTGCTCAGGTCAGCCATCTGCAGAATCGTCGTACCGCCGCCAAACGCGCCCGTCGATGATGTGATGATGGTGCCAAGTGAAACGGGCTTGGCTATGACCGTACCGCCGATCGGTGCGACAACCGTCGCGTCCTCGAGGCGCTGCTTGGCGATATCGAGATTCGCGTTCGCCCGAACCACCGAGCCCTGTGCCTGTGTGAGCGCGAGTGTGGCCGTCTCGTATTCCTGCGTCGTGATGACACGCGTTTTGAACAACTCGTCGGAGCGCTTCTTCTGCGCCAGCGCGTTTTCGAGTGCGGCCTGTGACGAACGCTGATCGGCACGTGACTGCTCGTACTGATTCTTCACGTCGCGCGTGTCGATCTGCACGAGCAGGTTGCCGGCACGAACCTGCGATCCGATTTCGACGGGCATCCTGATAACCAAGCCCGACGCCTTCGACTTCACGTCGACCACGTTGATCGGCTCCACCACACCGGTCGCCTGCGCGTCAACAACAATCGTGCGCCGATCGACGACGACCGTCCCGACCACAGGTACCGTTTCCTTCTTCGAAGCGCATGCGGAGAGGAGCGATGCGACCGAGACGAGCGCAATCACGCCATGGGTGCTGCGGAGTAGCGGGCGAGCCATCACGAAAACGCTCCGACGAGTGTGCGGGAAACTGGTCATGGTCACAGCTCGCGTCCGAGGAGCGACGAAAGTTGTGCACGCGCGACACGGCCGTCGAAGCGCGCCTGAATGAGCGCCTGTCGTGCTTGATTCAACTGCGTCTGCGAGGTGAGCAGGTCGAGCAATGTCGACGCACCCAACGCATAGCGCTGCTGCTGTACCCGCAGATCTTCCTCTGCCGCCGCGATCGCGGCCAACTGCACCTGCACACGCGCCTGCGCGTTCTGCAACAGGCGCAGGAACGACGTCAGGTTCTGACGTCCCGCCAGTTTTGCGTCGCGCAACTGTGCTTCGGCGTTGGTGAGCGTGACGTCGAGCGCAACCGTCTGCGCTTCACGCGAAAAGCCGTTGAAGAGCTGATACGAGGCGTTGAAGTTGAGCGTCTGACGACTCGCGTTGTTGCCACCAACAAGCAGCAGGTTGCCGCCAGAGAAGCCGCGGCTGTTCTGACTGAACGCGTAGTTGTACGACATCGACAGCGTCGGCAGATACGTCGACTTTTGCGTGCGTTTCGCGGCGCGTGCAACGGCCACGTTCGACTCGGCGAGCTTGACGGCCGGCCCGTCGACCACGAGTGCCGCAAGTTCCGCTTCAGTCGGCAACGTGAGTGGCGTATCGAGGCTGTCGGACGGCGAAGCCGTG
>JBKJTE010000206.1:0-13489 GCA_046590495.1 Gemmatimonas sp.
TCGTACTGGTCCTCGGCGGCGCCGTCGGTCTGGTGCAGCTGTGGCGTCGCCTGCGACCGGTCGCCCTCTACCTGCTGATCTATCTCGGACTGCTGGCGGTCTGGCCCTATCTGATGACCCGCTACCTCGGCCCGATTCTGCCCCTGCTCGTGTTATCGGTGTTGCTGGGTTTGCACGACATTGTGATGCGCCTCCTCGGATCGCGAATCGTTGCGGCACCGCCGATCGCCGCCACGCGGATAGGCATGGGCGTCGCCGTGGCAGTAGCGGTCGTACTGGCGCTCAGTGGCGCCCACCAAGACTTGTCGCGTCTTGAACTCGTGGCGAAATGCGATCGCGACGCGCCAACCGTGTCATCGGGCTGCTTCGGCCAGGAGCAGCGGGATTTTTTCGCCGGCATCGAGGCGGCGCGTCGTCTGACGCCGGATTCGGCGCATTTCGTCGGTGCCAAGGATGCCACGTTTCATCTACTCTCGGGGCGACAGTCCGCGCGGGAGTCGGAGGCGATCGCGAATTCGGATGCACGGCAGTTCGCAGCGTTTCTGCGCGAACACGGCGTCCAGTACATCCTGCTGTCGCGGGTGCATGTCGATCAGTTCGCCCTGGCCGCCCCACTCGGCGCCGACTGTGCGAGCTACGATCTCGTGCAGCAGGTTGGACCGCATGTGGCGCTCCTGCGTGTGTTGCCGCCGGGCGCCACCAAAGATGGGCCAACCGGCGCCCCCGCCTGTCGCGCGATTGCCGCGTGGGCCGACGGCGAGTGGATGAGTACGAACGGCCCCATCTGGTAGTCCGCCTCAACGTAATCTTGCAGGTGAAAGTAAAGTCTACTAATCTTGCAAGCATGCCGGCACACTCCAGTCTCCGACTCGCACCCGATCCGGCCGCAGTTGTGGCCAAGGCCACGCTGGCGGCGGCGGCGCGGCTCTCGCTGACCAATCGGCAGCTGTCGGTCGTGATCGGTGCCAGCGAAGCCTCCGTGTCGCGCATGCAGCGTGGCCGCGGCGTCGAGCCATCCACCAAGGAAGGCGAGCTCGCGCTGATGTTCGTGCGACTCTTTCGTTCGCTCGATGCGCTGGTGGGCGGTGATGACAACAAGGCACGCGCATGGCTGCACACGATGAACGATCATGTCGGTGGCATTCCCGCCGAACGGATTCGAACTATCGAGGGTCTGGTGGATGTCGTCCAATATCTGGATGCAATGCGAGGGCGCCTCTGAACTGTGCGCGCTGCGGCTTGTGCCGTGGCGGGTGGTGGAATCGCAGCACGAGGTTTCCACGCGCAAACTGGTGGATTCGGCGGCCGAGCAGGAGTTGCTGGAGGAGCTGATCGAGGGAGTGAAACCGCCGGTGCTCGCCGGTGCGCGGTTGCACTACCTCCTGTTCACACCATTTCGGTATCCGCCGTTGCGTCACGGGTCGCGTTTTGGTTCCCGCCAGGAGCGAGGCGTTTGGTACGGCGCCGAGCAGCAGCGCACGGCATTCGCCGAGGTGGCGTACTACCGCCTGCTGTTTCTCGAAGGAAGCCGGGCGGCGTTAGCGCTCATTTCCACGGAACTGACAGCGTTCACCGTGCGCATGCGGAGCACCCGTGGAATCGATCTCGACGCGCCGCCTTTCGATGCGCATCGGGATGCGGTTGCATCGGCGGTGTCGTACGTCGCCTCGCAGGCGCTCGGGCGCGCCATGCGCGAGGCTGGCGTCGAACTTTTTCGCTATCGCTCGGCGCGTGACGCCGCTGGCGGCGCGAACGTGGGTGCGTTCACGCCCGCTGTTTTTCATGCGGCAACACCGCAACGCTTCCAGCGCTGGCACTGCGCCGCCTCGCGTGACGTGGTGGAATTCGCCCGCGGCGATCTGACGCGTGTGCGTGACACATATCTGTTCGACCGTAGGGAATTTCTGGTCGATGGACAGCTCCCGTTGCCTGCGGCCTGAGGGATGTCGCTGCCCATGGACCACGACCCTGCCCGCTGGCGCATGCTGGCGTTGCTTGCCTGCGCTGAACTGCTTGGCATGGCGTTGTGGTTCACTGGCAGCGCCGTTGGGCCGACAGTCGCGCGTGCGTGGTCGCTGTCATCGTCGGAAGTGGGATGGCTCACAACCGCTGTGCAACTTGGATTTGTGGTAGGTACTGCACTGAGTGCACTACTCAACCTCGCCGATGTGGTGCCTGCACGGCGACTGTTTGCAACGGCCGCAGTGCTGGGTGCTGCGGCAAACCTGCCGCTCGCATTCACTGACTCGTACGTCGTCGCGCTGCTGTCGCGATTTGCGGCGGGGTGCTGTCTTGCAGGCGTGTATCCGCCCGCGATGAAAATGGCGTCGACCTGGTTTCGCGCCCGACGCGGTGTTGCAGTTGGCACCATCGTTGGCGCACTCACCATCGGCAAAGCGACACCGTATCTCGCGCAGGCATGGCCCGGCGCCACGGTGCAGTGGGTGACGTGGTTGTCGTCAGCGAGCGCGCTACTCGCCGCATGCATTGTCTTCGTCGGCTATCGCGACGGTCCATTCGAATTTCCATCGCGCCCCTTTGCATGGGCGCGTGTCGGCGAAGTGGTGCGCCAGCGCCAGTGGCGACTCGCAACCGGTGGCTACCTGGGACACATGGCAGAACTGTATTCGTTCTGGACTTGGATTCCGGCATTTCTCGCGGCGAGCGATGCAGTACACGCTGCCCGCACGGGCAACGCAGCGAACGCGCGCGTTGCAGCACTGCTCGGCTTTGGTGTGATCGCGGTCGGCGGCATCGGCTGCGTGTGGGGCGGACTGGTCGCAGATCGCATCGGGCGTGTGCGACTCGTGTCGTGGGCAATGGCTGTCAGCGGTTCATGCGCGCTCGCCATCGGAGTCGCTTGGGGACAGTCGTGGTGGATACTCGCGCCGCTGGCACTGGTGTGGGGATTCTTTGTCATCGCCGACAGCGCGCAATTCAGTGTGCTCGTTACGGAAAGTGTACCGCCTCACGCCGTCGGCACGGCGCTTACACTGCAGGTATCGATCGGATTTCTGCTCACGACAATCACCATTCAACTCATTCCGCCGCTCGTTCAACTGATCGGCTGGCAGTGGGTGTTTCCGGTGTTGGCGATCGGGCCGCTGCTTGGGATTTTGAGTATTCGCCGACTGCGGGCGGGGGTGGCGATATGAAACGAAACAGCTGAACAGCCAGTGCACGCCCGATAGGAACTGATTGAACTGCAACAGACTTCGAACTGCCGATCCAGCGGATTTGGCAGAAACAGCACGGATACAAAAAGAACAGCAAAAAACTCGCAGTGGATGTATCAGTTTGAATCCGCGATATCCGTTGAATCGGCAGTTCAAGTCAGTTTGTTATTGATCCCTTTGATCCCTGTTGATCCGTTCGTATCGGGAGAAGTCTATCGCGCGAGAACATTCGTGAGTTCGACCGAATCGGCCTGTAGCCGGAGGGCGAGCCACGATTGGACGCGGGTTCGTTCTGCGGCAGATGGAAGCCGTCGCCAGCGTGCAACGATCCCGAACGCTTGTGATGCACGTTTCCCGGTGTCGGCGGCGACTGGCGTGAGACGACCGACGCTGAGCGCATTCAATGACGGATAGAGTGCAGCGAGCTCTTTTGTCACAGCGAGCGTTGGGAGTTCGCGCGCACTGAGTTGGGCTCGCTCGTCCTGCAGTGTGCGAATGAGTTCGTCCTTCGCGGCACTGTTCGCATCTGCGTTCCGGTCAACGCGGGTATCGCCGGCGCGTTGCAATCCCTCGCGCACCAACGCGTTGACTTGTGCGGGCGAGAGCTGTTTGGAAAAAGGTTGACGGAGCGTCAACCGTGTTCGGGACAAGCCGTAGCTGGCGAGCCGTTGCCTCAGTGAATCGACAGCGACCGCGGCAAGTGGTTCGCCGAGTAGCGTCGCGTCGATCGATCCGCTGTCGCGCGCGTAATGCAGCGCGACATTCATCACGCTCCGATCGGCAAAGTTGAGTTGCTCTCCAACGAATCGCCGCGCCGCGCTGCGGAAACGTGTCTCCTCTACCACTGTCCATGCCGTGTAGGCACTGGGCAGCGCCAAGCCGATCGTCATCAGTCCAACAATCACATGGACTCGCGACGTGCGCCTCGCGTCGACCGAAACGACGCGCTCGAAACGCATAAGTCGAACGAATGCAAGTGTGGAAAGGCAGATGAAGAGCGCATTGATCAGAAACAGATTCATCGCGCCGAGGAAGAACCGCCAATCACCATGTGCAAGCCCAAACCCTGCGGTGCACAGTGGTGGCATCAGCGCCGTGGCAATGGCGACACCGGGAATGACGGTGCTCTTGTTCGCCTTGCGTGATGCGGCAACGATGCCGGCGCCGCCGCCGAAAAGCGCGATCAGAACGTCGTAAAGGGTCGGGTGCGTACGGGCCAGCAACTCCGATTGCGCATCAGCCAGCGGCGAGATTGCGAAGTACAACGTCGACGCCGACAACGCGACGACCGTGGATACCAGAAGATTCCGGGTGCTCAGGCGCAACAGCGCGAGATCGTCCGTGCCAAGAGCCAGCCCTGCGCCAACGATCGGGCCCATCAGCGGCGAGATCAGCATCGCCCCGATGATTACCGCCGTCGAGTTGACGTTCAGCCCGACCGACGCGATGAGAATCGCAAACGCCAGCGCCCACACCCCACCACTCCGCAGCTCGGTCGCGTCACGCACCTGCTGGATGGTCGACTCGTAGTCGGTTTCAGCACGCAATGAGAGGAGTTGCCGTGCGAACGCAATCAGCGGGCGACCGCGCATCGCGCTCACGTGCCTGCCTCCGCTCGACGTTTACGTACCCCGAATCTCAAGAGCGAGTACCCGACGACTCCCGCGAGCGTCGACGCACCAAGCACGGCGAGCTTTGCGATGTCCAACTGCGTCGACGTCTTGAACGCGAGGGCCGCGATGAAGAGCGACATCGTGAATCCGATCCCGCCCAGCCACGCCGCGCCGTGTACATGTCGCCACGTCGCGTGGGTCGGCAGATCGGCCGCGCCGCTTCGGACGGCAATCACACTGGCCAGCGTAATTCCGATCGGCTTGCCCAGCAGCAGTCCGAGCGCGACACCGATCGCAATGGGATTCGTGATGGCCGCGCCGATGTCGGTTTCGAGCGAAACGCCGGCGTTGGCCAACGCAAAGATCGGCATGATCACGAATGCGACGACTCCATGGAGTGCGTGCTCCATCTGCTGCAGCGGCGACTGCGCGAGATCGGCCGCCGACTCGAGCGCTTGCAGGGCGTTCTGGTGGCCCTGATTGGTCAGCACCCTCGTCCCCTCTTCGTCAGAGGCGCGGAAGTCGGCGAGACTGGCCTCGGCTGACGCGAGGAATTCGTCTTCGCTGATTCGCGTTCGTGCGGGAACGGTGAGCGCGAGCAGCACGCCCGCGATCGTGGCATGGATTCCCGACTTGAGCATGAAGACCCAGAGCACCACACCAAGCAGCGCGTATGTCGTCGGCCGACGCGCGCCCGCGCGATTGAGTGCCATCAGCACCAGCAGCACGACACCGGCCGCAGCAAGCGCGCCCCAGTTGATCGCGCGGGTATAGAAAAAAGCAATCACCAGCACGGCACCCAAGTCGTCCGCAATCGCCAGCGCCGCGAGAAAAATTCGCAGACTCGCCGGAACGCGATCGCCGAGCAGGGCGAGAATGCCAAGGGCGAACGCGATATCGGTCGCCATCGGTACGCCCCAGCCGGAGGCACCGGGACCACCGGCGTTGACGCTGGCAAAGAGCAACGCCGGCACAACCATCCCGCCAAGCGCTGCAGCTACTGGAAGCGTGGCCGAACGGCGTGTGGAAAGTTCGCCGACGAGCACTTCACGTTTGATCTCGAGGCCGACCAGAAAGAAGAAGATCGCCATCAGCGCGTCGTTCACCCAGGCGTGCAGGGGCAACGTGAGGCCGAACGTTGGCGTCCCGATGTTGAACGTCGTTTCCCAGAGATGGTGATACGCGGCTGCCCACGGGGAGTTGGCCCAAACCAGTGCGACGGCCGTCGACGCGAGCAATAGCAGGCCGCCCGACGCATTGGTCGAGAAGAACCGCTGAAATGGTCCGAGCACGCGCTCGATGAGCGGCTCCGTCACACTGGTCGGGGACGTGGCCGCGGTCAAAGCGTCGCGATTGGATTGCGGGTTCAATGCAGTGGTCCGGGCTCGCGGGAGAGTCGGAATGCGCTCGTTATGAAGTTAGCGCACCAGACACGTGTCGGCGACCGCTATCCCCCGCCAAGCCTCGCCATCGCGCCAGCCATAAAATCCGCTCGCCATTGTTCGAGTTGCGCCGCCGGCACGCCACTCGAACCAGCCACCACGCCAACGGCTTCACCCTGCAACAAACGCAACACGAGCGCCCCCTTCGACTCAACCGTCATCGTCGATGGCTCTGCCGGCGCATTCGCACTCGGTGCGATAGCGGGAATCTCGTGACGCACGGCCGCCGACGATGCGTGTCGACGCGCTTCAATCGCTTTCACCACGAGATCAGTGAGCGAGGCCACGTACTGGAGGGTGGCCTTGTCAGGCAGCGGCTCACGCGCGACGCGATCGCCGTACAGACAGCCGACAATCTGACCGCCGACGATAACGGGGAACACACCGAACTGTCCGATTCCCAACGTCGATGCGAGTTGCAACTCCACTGCATTCATCGCCCTGTCGCTCGGTAGATACAACGGCTTGCGCTGCAACAGCGCTGAAGGCAGGGGACCGCCTTGCGGGGTCATCGGAAAGTCGAAACGCGCAAGCAGTGACTCCACGCCAGTGCCAAGTCCTGAGCGCGCGCGCAACCGCGCACGATCGGGGCTCAGTACGCAGGCCACAACACGATCGAACTGTGCGCCACGCAAGGTGCCTTCAATGGCGAGCAGCAACACCTGCCCGAGATCGCAACCGGAATCGGGATGGACCTTGCTTTCCAATTCCTGACGCAACCGCCCGCGCAGCGCCAGCGTCGCGCTCGACTCGTCGTCGCTGGCAACCGTGTCCCACTCACCGTTGCCAAGCGCCTTCACTCCGAGTGCCGAACACGCGGCCTGCGAGAGCTGTCGCATGCGCAACCCGTCGACTGAAACCTTGGCGTTCGCAAACAGTTCACGCGTCTCTTCCAGCGCGCTCTCCACAACTTCACGCACCTGTACGCGCGTCAGCTTGAGACGCGATGAATAGTGGGTGATGACTTCGCTGAGATCGTTGCGCGGATCACCCCGGTCGGGATCGCGACGATAGATCGCGTTCGTGAGATCGTGACTGAACGCTGTGATCGCACTCGACTCGCAGGTGAACGAGTTGCCACGCGCACGAATACCCGCTTTCACGGCGTCAGGCATCCCCCAGTAGTGGCACATCTCTTCGCCCAGGTCTTCGTAGCGAAAGCCGAGTACCGAGAATGCGACGGCACCGTCCGTCTGCTTGCCCCCGCGCAGAATGCTGTGAATGCGCGCGTAATCGTCGGGGAAATGACAGGCGATGAGTACCTCACCGAGATTGCGGAACATGCCGCACAAGTGGGCCTCTTCCGGATCGCCACGACCAAGCTTGGTGGCCACTTCACGCGCGTGATTTGCCGTAAGCAGCGACAGCAGCATCAACTCCTTGAGTCCCGCCGAACGACGCGAATAGTTCTCGAACAACAGCAGACTGCTCGCCAGTTGACGCACGGTGCGTGCACCGAGCAGCATCATCGCGCGCGTCGCGCTCTGGATCTGTCGATCGGCGCGACGGTAGTGCGCACTGTTGGCGGTGCGCACGACACTCAGTGTCAGGCTGTATTCGCGCAGCACGACGTTGGTCAGTCGTTGGAGCGAACTCGCATCGTCATCGAGCGCAGAAATCGTTTCGATGATCTGTTGCGAGAGCGCCGGGAAGTCGCGCCCTTCGAGAATGCGCGTGAGTCGCGCCTTCACCGGATCTATCGCGTCGCTCGGCCCATCGATGTGACCGGCCAACTCCTTCTGCTTCGTGCTCACTGTCGTCGTCGGCATTTTCCGGGTGAGGAGTAGGCTGATGAGTATCGGCCCATCTCCCGAACAACTTTGCTATTTGCCGGTGGCGCGCGTTTGGGCTCCGATCCGGCCTATCCGGTCCGGCGATACTACGAAATGGGCCACCGGCGTGACACTCGTGCTCACTCCGGTGGAATCATGTCTGGTTCGATCTGCCGCGTTGACCTACGCTGGCGGTGCGGCTTCGCGGATGCGGCGCGCCTCGTAGGTGCGCAGATGGGCGTGCACGATGCTCAGCAGCGGATACGCCCTGGCATCACCGCCTCGGGTGCGCAGATCGCCGATGATGTGCTCGGCCTCAACGCGCGCCTTTGCTTCGATGTCGCGGAACATCGACGCAGTGAGGCTCGAAGCCGGCGCCGTGAACATCGTACGAATGCGGTTCAGCACCGGCTCGCTCGGCGGAAAGCCGTTGTGCGTTGCGATGGCCGTACATTCGTCCAGCAGTCCGATGATGATGTCGCTGGCGCCTGCGGCCACGATATCGCCGATCGTCGAGCGTAGCAGGCACGTGGCCCCTGCGCCCGTCGCGATCAACACCCACTTCTCCCACATCTCGTGCAGGATGGCCTCGCTGTGACGCGAGTCGAAACCGGCATTGGCGAAGATCGCGTCGATCGCGGCGATGCGATCCGTCTTCGTACCATCGCGTTCCCCGAACACGAGTTCATGAATTTTGTTCAGGTGCAGCACGTAACCATCTGGATTGAGCACGGCAGAAATACCGCACCACCCGCCGAGCACACGGTCCGCGCCGAAGCGCGCGTCGAGTGCGTCGAGGTGACTCATACCATTCAACATCGGCAGGATCGCGCTGTTCGGTCCCACGGCCGGCG
Source organism: Gemmatimonas sp. (assembly GCA_046590495.1). GTDB lineage: Bacteria > Gemmatimonadota > Gemmatimonadetes > Gemmatimonadales > Gemmatimonadaceae > Gemmatimonas. The sequence continues at coordinate 8,858 of JBKJTE010000206.1, forward strand.
CGAAGGAGTCCATCGCACTCTCGAGGTCGTAGGCCTTGCAGCTGAGCAGAATCAGGTCGTAGGTCGTGTCCAACGTCGATGTCGTCACCATCGGCAACGGCTGTACGCCGACGTCACCATATGCACTTTTGACGACGAGTCCCGTGCGCTCGAGCAAAGCCGCGCGGGCAGGTCGCACGAGGAAAGTCACGTCCCGTCCGACGTCGAGCAGTCGCCCGCCGAAGTATCCGCCCACGCTTCCTGCGCCGACCACCAGAATTCGCATGAATCCGATCCGTTGAAGTACGGTGTGAAATCGCATTGCGGACGCGCCGCGCGGTCCCATCTTCCAGCAGGATACCCGACCACCCCTCTCAACGCCATGTGAGCTGTATGCGACGCAATCTTGCCCTCCTGCTCCTCTCGATCTCCGCAGCGGCGGCCCCGCGCGAGGGCCGAGCTGATGACTTGGCCCGCTGGAAAGCGCAGGCCTCGCGCGTGACCATCATCCGCGACACGTGGGGCGTGCCACACATCTACGGCAAGACAGATGCTGATGCGGTGTTCGGGCTGATGTTTGCGCAGGCAGAAGACGACTTCAATCGCATCGAGATGAACTACATCAATGCGAGTGGACGTCTGGCCGAAGTGGAAGGTGAAACGGAGCTGTGGCGCGATCTGCGCATGAAGTTGTTCATCGATCAGGGAGAGATGAAAGCGAAGTACTCGGCGAGTCCACTCTGGCTCAAGAAGTTGATGAATGCGTATGCCGATGGACTCAACTACTTCCTCAAGACACATCCGAACGTCAAGCCGAAGTTGATCACACGCTTCGAACCGTGGATGGCGTTGACGTTCAGCGAAGGGAGCATCGGCGGGGACATCTCGACCGTGCAGCTGCGTGGCATCGAGGAGTTCTACGGCAAGAAAGCGTTGCCGCCAGCACCGAGTGACGACAACGGCCTGGAGCCGGAACCGCAGGGTTCGAATGGAATCGCGATCGCGCCGAAAAACACCGTCGGTGGTCATTCACTGATGCTGCTCAACCCGCATACGTCCTTCTACTTCCGTCCCGAAGTGAATGTCGTGAGCGAAGAGGGGTTGAACGTGTATGGCGCGGTCACCTGGGGACAATTCTTCGTGTACCAGGGCTTCAACGATCGACTCGGCTGGATGCACACGACAGGCGGCGGCGATATCATCGACGAATATCAGGAGACTGTGATCGAGAAGGGTGGCAAGTATTTCTACAAGTATGGGAATGCCGAACGGCCGTTCATCGCCAAACAGATCACATTGCCGTACAAGAGTGGAAGTATGATGGCAACGCGCGTCGTGACGGCGTACTTCAGTCACCACGGCCCGATCATTCGCAACACAGATGGCAAGTGGATCGCGGTGAAGATGATGAACGATCCGATGCATGCGCTGATGCAGTCGTACGGGCGCACGAAGGCGAAGAGCTACGCCGAGTTCTACAAGGTGATGGAGCTGCGCACGAACTCGTCGAACAACACGATCTATGCGGATGCCGATGGCAACATCGGCTACTTCCATGGCAACTTCCTGCCGAAGCGCGACACCACGATCGACTTCACGAAGCCAGTCGACGGGAGCGATCCGAAGACCGAGTGGCAGGGGCTGCACGACGTGAAGGAAACGATCACGCTCTTCAATCCCAACAGTGGATGGTTGTTCAATACGAACAACTGGCCGTGGGAAGCAGCGGGCACGAGCAGTCCGCGTCGTCAGGACTATCCCAAGTACATGTCGGCGCAGGGCGAGAATGCACGCGGTCCGCATGCGGTGCGTGTGTTGCAGAATCGCAAGGATTTCACGCTCGACAAGTTGGTTGCTGCGGCGAACGACACGTATCTCACCGGCTTCGATGCGATTTTGCCGGCATTGATCCGCGCATACGATCAAACGGCCGACACCGACACACTCAAGTCGAAGCTCACTGAGCAAGTCGCAATGCTGCGTGGGTGGGATCAGCGATATTCGCTGACATCGGTGCCGACGTCACTCGCGATCTACTGGGCGATGGATATCATGTCGCGCTCAGGCGGTTTGGCGCGCGCGAAGGGAATGCCAGTTGACGAGTACATCGCGTCGCAAAGCACACCGCAGGACCGACTCGCAGCACTCGCCCGCGCCTCGGCAAAGCTCGTGAATGATTTTGGCAGCTGGAAGACCGCATGGGGTGAGATCAATCGCCTCCAGCGCATCAACGGCGACATCGTGCAACAGTACGATGATAGCAAGCCAAGCATTCCGGTTGCATTCCCCTCGGCGACGTGGGGTTCACTCGCGTCGTTTGGCGCAGTGTCTCGCAATACGAAGCGTATGTACGGCGAAAGCGGCAACAGCTTCATCGCCGTGGTGGAGTTTGGTCCGAAGGTGAAGGCCAAGAGCTTGCTCGCCGGCGGTGAGAGCGGCGATCCGACATCGAAGCACTTTTACGATCAGGCCGAGATGTACAGCAAGAGTCAGTTCAAGGATGTGTGGTTCTATCGCGTGGATGTCGAGCAGCATGTGGAACGCAAATACAACCCCGGGAGCTGAGTGTATGGCTGGATCAGGTAGTGGCTCGACAAACGTTGTGAGTTATGGGTTCGAGTTTCGGGTCGCCAGTCTACTGCTGCTTGCTCTGCCATTTGCGGCGCATGCGCAGAAGGCGATGCCTGCCAAGAGCGCGCCCGTGGTAAGCAGCGCGAGCACGTACAACGCGGCGCTCTACACCGATCCCAACGCAACGAACAAAAAATTCAAGGCGCTGCGTTGGCGTCTTGTCGGTCCCTTTCGTGGTGGTCGTGTCGATGCGGTTGCCGGCGACCCGACCAAGCCGCTCGTGTTTTACATGGGCGCGGTGAATGGCGGCGTATGGAAGACGACGAACGCCGGCATGACCTGGGACAACATCACCGACGGCAAGTCTGATATCTCGTCGGTCGGTGCCATCACAATTGCACCGTCTGATCCGAATGTGATTTACGTCGGCACGGGTGAGTCGCAGCTGCGCGAAGATCTGACCTACGGAACCGGTGTCTATCGTTCCACCGACGCGGGCCAGACCTGGCAGCATCTGGGGCTCACCGAGACACATCAGGTCACTTCAATTCGCGTGCACCCGAACAACCCGGATATCGCGTACGTGTCCGCGATCGGGCACGCGTTCGGACCCAACCCCGATCGCGGCATCTTTCGCACGATGGATGGTGGCAAGTCGTGGAAGAAGATTCTCTTCATCAACGACTCGACCGGTGGCAACGATATCTCGATCGACCCGAGCAATCCGCGCATTCTCTACGCGTCGATGTGGAAGTTCCAACGCTCGCCGTGGGGAATGGAAGCGGGTGGTGGTCGGAGCGGTCTGTGGAAGTCCGTTGACGGTGGTGACACGTGGACGGAACTGACGATGAATCCGGGGATGCCCAAGGGGCCGATCGGCAAGATCGGCGTGGCGGTGTCGCCAGCGAATCCACGACGGATCTTTGCGTCCATAGAAGCGCGCGACACGCTGGGCGGCATCTTCCGCTCCGACGATGCCGGCGAGACGTGGTCGCGAACCAACGGACAGCAGCAGTTTCAGGTGCGTCCGTGGTACTACTCGGCGGTGACGGCCGATCCGAGCAACGAGAACACGCTGTGGGTGATGAATCTTCAGGTGTGGAAGTCCATCGACGGCGGTCGCACGTTCACGCGCGCGCGCGTGCCGCACGGTGATACGCACATCATGTGGGTGGACCCGAAGAACTCCGATCGGCTGATCAACGGCAACGACGGCGGTGCGACTGTCTCGCTCGACGGCGGCAAGAGTTGGTCGTCGATCATGAACCAACCGACGGCGCAGTTCTATCACGTCATCACCGACAATCAGTTCAACTATCGACTGTACGGTGCCCAGCAGGACAACAGCACCGTGAGCATCGCGTCGCGCTCCGACTTTGGGGCGATCGGTGAACGTGACTGGTGGCCAGTTGCCGGATGCGAGAACGCCCACATCGCCGTCGACCCGCGCAATCCGGCCATCACGTATGGTGGCTGCTACACCGGCATGCTCAGTCGGCACGACAATCGCACGCAAGAAAGCCGCGACATCGCGGTGTGGCTCAACAACTACGACGGCATTGCCGTGAAGGACGTCCCCAACCGCTTTCAGTGGACGTTCCCGGTCATGCTGTCACCGCACGATCCGAATGTGCTGTATGCCGCATCGCAGAATCTCTGGCGCTCCACCACCGAGGGACGCAGCTGGGAAAAGATCTCACCCGATCTCACCTACGCCGATCCAGCGACGCTTGGTGCCAGCGGTGGTCCGGTGCACAAGGACATGACCGGCACCGAATGGTACGCGACGATTTTCGCGCTCGCCGAGTCGCCGACAAACAAGGGAATGTTGTGGGCAGGTTCGGATGACGGGCGCGTGCATCTCACGCGCGACGGTGGGAAGACCTGGGACGACGTGACGCCCAAGGCGATGGTCAAGCACACACGCGTCACGGGCATCGAACCGTCCAGGTACGATCCTGCCGTCGCCTACATGTCCGCGACACGCTACCAGCTCGACGATTTCCGTCCGTACTTCTACAAGACGAGCGACTACGGAAAGACGTGGACGCGCATTGACGCCGGCATTCCGATGGGTGCGTA
>JBKJTE010000237.1:0-5766 GCA_046590495.1 Gemmatimonas sp.
TGGCCTTCGTGGTGCGCGCCAATTTGTGCGCGACCATGGCCGCGCTGATACCCGAGCCGATGATGCAGACGTCGCTCTCGATCACCCTGCGCTTCGTGAACCCGATCATGTGCGGCGGCTCCCCGCGAGTGGCAGCGGCTTCCGCGACGACATCGCAAGCGGACGACAATTTTCGCGCATGATCTGCGCCTCATAGCACAGGTCATTCGCGGCGTCGCTGCTGTAAAAGTGCGAGAGAAGCGCGAGCGCCACGTGCGGACACCGGCCGACCGGAGGAATGCGATCGACCTTGAAGCCGTCGAGCTCCAGCTGCACCAAGTGCTGGCGCTGCGCGACCGTCAGGGCGGCAAAAGGTCGCGAGTGCGTACGCCGCCCAGCCCTATCCAGCTCGTCGAGCTGCGTGGCCCACCGGGTGGCCGGTGTCGGGCCTGTCCATTCCAGTGTCGACGTCCCGTACCCATGCACCAGCTCCGCGTGCTCGCGATATCCGGCAATCCACCGCTGGAATCCGTCCACAATAGCCGCGACGCGCGCACGGCCAAGCTCCGCCGGAAGCAACGCCTCACCCAGTGCCCGCAACGTCTCGGGACGCCCCACGAGATCGTCCACCGCAGCGGCATGGGCGAGCCGAACGAATGACGCCGTTGGCACCGCCGCGGCAAGCGCGGCGAGAAAAGTTCGTCTGGAAACAGCGCGCATCGTTGTTGCTCCGAAGGGGGAAAGCGAATGGCCGACGACTTTGCAACACCACTTCCTCAGCGCAGCAGCTCCACGGTCGCGTCGCCGACCCGATCACGAAGCGTCGCGGAATACTCCCCACGTACGCGACGACGCACGCTGTCAGGCTCGAGCCGCTTCCCGGCGGCATCAAGCGCACCGCTCAGTGCATCCAGTTGCGCTGAATCGCGCAGGACGAACATCCGCATGTGCGTCCATGGTGACGCCGGATCGCGCGACACGAATGTCGAGACGCTGAGAAATGCGCCGGTGCGCTGGGCTTCGTGATCGATCGGCTCGGCGATGTCGCGTACATAGCGACTGTACTCATCCAATTTGCCGGCCTTCGCTCGCCAGTAGTAAATGCGGGCCAAGGCACCGGCCGTACTCGGCGCAGCGACGCTGTTCGTTGTCGCGATGGAGTGGGGCGAGGACGCGCAGGCAAACGCGCTGGCGCAGAGGATGGTGACGAAGCATGCCGTGAAAACGCGCATTCAGTCTCCTGGTGCGGGTTGCAAACGTTGGTCGGGCCGAATGTATGCGGGTGGTGGGACGCGGCAAGTCGGCGGACGCACCAACGCACTGTGACGCTCCACGCGCGGTCACCCTTGCGCGTGGTGCGACCGTGTCGCACACTCGCAGCCCGCCCGATGCCCGGCCGAAGCGGCTTCCCCAACGCTCCCGAGGTCACATGCGCAGCGCTCCGCTCCCCGCACTGATCGTCACGTCCGTCCTCATCGGTGCGCTCGCGTGCTCGATGGGCGAGGTCCCCACCGACGCGACGTCCCTCACCCTCGCCCCGGCCGCCAAGTCCAGTGGCGTGCCGTATACCGCCGAGCTCCCGGATCTCATCGTGGACAGCAAGGCGACCCAGAACAACTGGCTCAACCGGGACGAGGACCTACCCGCCAACTTCTGCAGCGTGCAGGAAGGGGGCGTGTCCCCGGGTATGCACTCGATTTTGCGATTTACGGTGACCACGCCGAACATCGGCAAGGGCGACGTGTTCGTCGGCAGTCCCCGCGCCCACATGGACCCCAACGGCGACGGTAGCTTCGCCGACTCGGATGGCTTATATGAGTTTGCGACTTGCCACCAGCACTTCCACTTCAGTCACTACGCCACGTACAAGCTGATCGACGCGGGCGGCCGAATCTGGAAGGCAGCGAAGCGCGGCTTCTGCATGCTCGACACCGATCCGTACAACGTCAGGAACGGCGATGGCACCTGGACCTATCGCAGCTGCGGCTCGCTCGCGGCAGACGGCTTTCAGGGGGTCAGCTCGGGATGGGCCGACACCTACACCTTCAAGCTCGGCGGTCAATACTTCGTGCTTGATGGTGGCGATGGGCAACCGGTCGTGCCGCCGGGCGTCTATACGATCGAGGTGGAGGTCAACCCCGCGTATGCACCCGACAACTCGGGCAACTGCCCCCGCGTGAAGGATGCGGCCACGGGCCTCTGCCATCAGATCGAGGAAACCAGCTACGCGAACAACGTCGGGCGCGCCACGGTCATCATCACGGATCACCCAGGACGCGCCGGATACGGTCCCCTCAAGAACAACAAATCCACGATCGCCGCGAAGGACGAAGTCGAGAAGTAGGATATCGCTGCTTGCCCGTTCACCACGACCTCGGAGCGTTCCACATGCCCATGAGCCGTTCCCGCTGGATCGGGCTTGCGATGATGCTGGTCGGGACTTTCTGGGCCAGTCCCGCGGCGGCGCAACGTACGTCGCTCGACTCGGTCCGGGTGAACGACACCACGGTCGTGCATGCCATCACACTGATCGACGGGTCCCGCATCGTCGGACGCATAACCCGTGTGTCCGCCGATTCGGTGCGCATCGCATCGGCGGTCGCGTCGGTCACGGTCGCGCGCAGCACGGTGCGGCAGGTTTCCCAGTTTCGCTCGACCGCGTTGCGCAACGGCGAACTCTGGACGGAGAATCCTCACGCTACGCGGCTGATCTTCGCCCCGACTGCCATCCCGCTCCGGAAGGGCGAAGGCTACTTCTCCGACTTCTGGATTTTCCTGGTCAGCAGCGCCGTCGGGGTGACGGACCGGTTCACGGTCGGCGGCGGCATGTCCCTTCTCCCCGGGGTCGACCTCAACGAGAACATCTTCTTCGTGCTGCCCAAGTTCACGGTCGTCCGACGGCCGACCTTCGCGCTCGCGGTCGGCGCGCTGGCGGCCCATCTGGGCATCGGGTCGAGCGACAATCTCGGCACGAATACCAACCGCTCGCTCGGTGTCCTGTATGGGGTCGCCACCACCGGCAGCCGAGAGAGCAACCTCTCTCTCGGCGTGGGCTGGGGCTACGTGGGCGGCACGCTGTCCGACCGGCCGGTTGTCACGGTGGGCGGCCAGCACCGGGTGAGTCGACGCGTCGCGCTGATCAGCGAAAACTGGTTCCTACCATTCGACGACGGCAGCGCGGTATCGTACGGCCTACGGTTCATCGGAGAGAAAATCGCGGTCGATCTCGCATTCGCGACCCCGCTCCATGATGCGATCTTCCCGGGTGTTCCGCTGCTCGGTTTCACGTTCAAGTACTAGAGCGAGTAACGACGACGCAGACACGTGCGCCGCTCCCCGCTGCCGATCGTCGTAGGGACCTCAGCGCATTCCTGCGCGAGCCTGATTCACAGTCCTATCCGGGCGCAAAGCGTCGAACCGCAGTCGCATTGCATTGGAGGCGCCCTTCAAGGCCAAGTCGTTCAGCTCCCTGGGATCCATCCGGAAATTGTACGCCTCGATGTGCTGGTCTGCTTCGGAGAGGATCAGGTGCAGCGAGTCGTCGATGACCGACCACATGGCTCCCTGCGAGTTCCTTCCCGGTGCTTCCTGCCGCCCGATTGAGCGGCTCAGCTGTGAAGTGCTTACGCGCCTGCCTGCGTCGGTCCCGTCCATCAACGACTGCAGCGACTCCCCTCCGAACTGCGCACCGAGGGAGACTCCAGCCACCGACGCAAGCGTGCGAGGGAGATCGCGCATCGAGACGTTTGCGGGGATTTGTACCCCGGCGCCGCGCCCGTTGGGTAGCCGGATCAACAGGGGCACATGCAGCAGGTCTCTGTACAGGCTATTGCCATGCCCAGCGAGCCCGTGCTCGCCGAACTGCTCACCGTGATCCGCAGTCACGACGACTATGGTCCGATCGAGCTCTCCCGATTCCTGAAGCGCCTGTAACACACGGGCGATCTCTCCGTCGATGTAACGCAGTGCCCGCTCGTGACGCGCGCGCGCCGTCCGCCCCTCGGGCATCACTCCACTCACCGGCGACAGGTACGGCGCGTGCGCATCGAAGTAGTTCAGGAACGCGAAGAACCGACGGCCCTCAAGCCCGCGGTTCCATGCGAGGAACTCGTCGCTGATCACGTCTGCGCTCTTCGAATGATGCGTCTGGTACTCGGCGTCCGGGCGTAGATCGAGGCGCATCAGCTTCCGAACTGCTCCCCCCAGCCATCCCGTCTCACGGTAAGTCTGGATGGCACTCCGTATAGCGACGCTCTGCGCGAGGGTGCTGTGCAGCGCCACTTCGGCGACACTCCGGCGGGCGGCCATGTACGTCGTGAATCCCCGATCGAGCCCCGACGAATGTCCCGTCGCGATGAGATTGGCAGTGAACGCACCCGTCGCATATCCGCTGTCCCGAAACGCCTCGGCGAGGGTCGGCGCGTCCGCTCCAAGTGGGGACTTCCAGTCTGCACCATGTTCCGACGGGAGGAGCCCCGTAAAGATCGTGGCATGAGCCGGAAGCGTCCACGGCGCACTGGAGTACGCGTGCTCGAAGAGCGTTGCGTTGGCGGCCAGCGAATCGAGCGTTGGAGAAGTAGGGCGACTGTTTCCGTACACACCGAGGTCCGTGGCGGTGACCGTGTCGAGGATGATCAGGAGGACATTCGGCATCTCCGATCCCCCCTTTGCGCTCGCCAATGTCCACCGCTCGCGTAAGCTGCGCCCGCCGGTAGACCACACGCCGTACGCGACGAATACACCTATCCCGCCAAGTGCCAGCGTCTGGACGCCACGCCGAAACACCGGGGCGTGTTTTACGCTCCACTCCGCGGTACGCACCGCGACCGCGACAGCCACAATCAACCACGCCACCGACGCTACGCGATCGAACAGCAGGAGGAGCGACAGCGCCCCCACCGAGACGAGACAGAAAATCACGACGCGCTGGGGGACGCCATCGCGCAGGATCGCACCGACGATGGCAAGCGCAAAGCCCACCGGCAGCAGAACGATGAGATAGCCGAGTGGGAGCATCCACCCCACGTCCGGATCACTCCACCACCATGCGAAACGGTCGAAGAGGTGTCGTCCCACCTCGACGATGAGCAGATGGAGCATCGCGGTGATGCTGGCCGCCGCAATGCTCGCGCCGACCGGGGCGAAAATACGCTGGCGGAGTGTGAGCGCAGGAGAGTTCGCCGTCACAACAAGCAATGATTCGCGATAGCGGTGTAGGGGTGTTGTCATTGGGAGATGGCCGTGTAGTTTGGTTTACAGTGCTCTGGAGTTCTGACGCTCGCGTTCGTCTGCAGAGCTCCCAAACGCCGCGCGGTCCGCGAACGCAGTGACCGCGGGGGCAGGGCATCACTCCCCTTTGGACGGCATCGTTCACTTGGCCCGGCGCGGAGCCGTGACGCATCGGATGGAGATCGCCGCGATCGAATCGCGAACCCCTTCCTCGCGACCCGGTGCGACCTGTGTTTGACGATCGAGTCGGGCGTGCGGCACCGCATCAGCCGGCCAGCCTGCCTTGCCGTAGACGGCGACGGTGTCGCACCGCTCGATCACATATCGTCCCGTTCGCCTCTGACAACAGCGCGGGCCTACTGCTCGCGGCGTCATGGCTCGGCTATCGATTTGCCATTGAGCGGAAAGGCAAAAGGGCGCCTCGTCCCACAACTTTCCGCGACAACCGGTGTAGGCTTGTCAGACCACCCCTCGTCCAGCAAACCACGAGAAATCGAACCATGACCGCACCCGCTCTTTCACGCCTCGCCTTTGTCACCAGGCTATTGGTGGTCGGCG
>JBKJTE010000281.1:0-14690 GCA_046590495.1 Gemmatimonas sp.
TGCCGGCCTTTTCGTGCAGGCAGGGGGCGCGCGTCTCGCACACGCGCGACGCGAATCGCCACAACACTATCCGGACAACGATCTGGTACGCATGCACGATGTTGTCGCGTGGGTGCCGCCAGTTCCCGCGCACGGTGTTCGCCTTCTTGAAAGCGGGCCGTCGTCCTCCACCACCGCTGATGACGCGGCCGCGCAGGCGAATGCGGTTGCACCGCCGGGTTCGCCGCTGCACCCCGTTTCGCTCACCGAATCCGACACGCGTGTTACGATCGACAATGGTATCGTCCGCGTTACATGCGATGCGGATGGGGTGCATGTACAGGTCGGTGCGCGACTGCTTTCGCGCGCACTCACGCTCGAAACCCACGTCGATGCCGGCGACAGCTACACACCGTCGTTGCGCGGAGCACCGCGTGACTTGGAACTCATAAGTGTGCGTGTCGGCGCGCGCGGACCGTTGCGGGCAAGCATACGCATGCGTTGGAAACTCGCCGGTGATGCAGCGCTGCCGGCTGATGAAACTGTGCCCGGCGACATCGAATCGATGACGAGTGATGGCCCGCCTTCTCGGCGCGCGAATGGTGCGGTGACAGCGGAGACTGAACTCATACTCGATGCGGACTCGCATCACGTGCGCTGCGATGTGCGTGGTGTGAATCGTCGTCGTGATCATCGCCTGCGCCTGCGTTGGAATACGGACGTCACGACCGGCACTGTCTACGCCGATGCGGCCTTTGGTCCGGTCAAACGCGCTCCGGTCGTCGCCGCCGCGGCGGTCACCGCGATCGAAGCAGTGCCGGCAACCATGCCAATGCACCGGTGGGTCGCAATCAGCGACGCGAAACTCGGCGCCACTTTGCTCGGCGACGGACTGGCCGAAGCTGAAGTCGCTCACGGGCAACTCTCCATCACCCTGTTGCGCGCCATTGGCGAACTGTCGCGCGCAGACTTGCCCGAACGTCCGGGGCACGCCGGCTGGCCGTGCGCGACGCCAGGCTCGCAGTCGCATGGGCGGTTTCGGGCGCGAATGGGTCTGCTGTTGCACGGCGCATGGAGCGACAAAACAATCGCGCTGATCGAAGACAGCGCTGATGCGTTGCTGTTGCCGCTTACCGGCGAAACATGGCGCGACTACACCGGAACAGCGCGCGCACTCGCTGGGCCAACGCTCGTTGGTGCAGGACTACGTGCATCCGCGGTAACGCTTTCGGCCGACGGCCAATCGCTGCTGTTGCGCGTTACGAACGTCACCAGCGCACCGGCCGTCGGGGCGTGGCAAATGCCGTACTCAGGCCCGTGGAGTGCCACGCGTTGCAGACTTGATGAAACACCGTTGTCAGACGCCGAAATCTTCGAGAACGAATTCCCGCTTCAGCTCTCGCCGCGCGCATTACACACGCTACTGATTTCGCGCGCCTGAGGACGATTGGGCATTCGGTGTCGCCAGCGCATCGCCGATCACAGTGCACGCTACAACGGTCACGATCAGCAGCACACCCGGCGCAAGTGCGATCCATGGCGCGATCAGCAGCCACTCGCGTCCACCGGAAATCATGTTTCCCCAACTTGCAGCCGGCGGCTGAATACCGAGCCCGAGAAACGACAATCCGCTCTCGAGCACGATCGCGTTACCAACTCCAAGCGTGATTGCCACCGTCGCACTGCCAAGCGCGTTCGGTAATACGTGACGCCACAAAACCCGACGCGACGGAATCCCCAGCGCCGTTGCGCCTTCGACGAATGGAAGCACGCGCACCCCGAGCACGTCGCTTCGTACCAGTCGCATGATCGACATCCATCCGGTGAGTCCGAGCACCGTGATCACCACTCCGAGTCCCGGTCCCCAGAGCGCGGCTATCACGAGCAACAACACGAGGCGTGGTACGGCAAGTAATGCATCGCCGACGGCCAGGATCAGCCGTTCGACGAAGCCGCCCCGCCACGCAGCGATTGCGCCGAGTGCCACACCGAAGAATCCGGCGAGCAGAGTCCCTGCCACGCCAACGCCGAGCGATATACGCGCTGCAAGCCAGAGTCGCATCAACACGTCGCGTCCGAAGGCATCGGTACCAAGCATGTGCCAACCGCCAAGTGCGTCACGCGCAAACGGCGGCACGAGACGCGTTGAGAGGACGTCCCCGATGCGTGCCGGATCGTGCGCGGCAGTGTACGGAAGCACGACTGCCCCGACCACGAGCAACAGCAACACGCCCCCAGCGATTGTCTGTCGACGATCGGACGTCATTCTGAAGATTGACGCTCGCGTGGACGGCCCTGCGCGGCGTGCGGCATTCACGCTCGATGACGTCATCTGCGCGCCTCGGTGCCTAGCCGATTGGCGTCCCGACGGCGTGGATCGAGCTGCACGACCGCCAGATCGGCAAGCAGGTTAGACGCAATCACCACCGCCGCGTAAACGAGCGTCAGCCCCAGCACGACGGGATAGTCACGCGATGCGATTGCGCTCATCATCGCGCGGCCGAGTCCAGGCCACGCAAAGATCTGCTCCACAAACACTGAACCCGCGATGACGCCCGGTAGCATCAAACCGAACAACACTACGAGCGGGGACCACGCAGTCCGCAGGACATACCGCGTCTCCAACCGAAGCCTCGGCAGCCCACGCGCCCGCGCGGCCTGCACATGCGGCGCAAGCGACGCATCGAGCAACGTCTGGCGCGCAAAACGCGCCACACCAGCCACTCCGGGGACTGACAAGACAAGCAGCGGCAACACGGCGTGTCGTGCGAGGTCGCGCCATGCATCGAAGCCAGTTGCCAGCGCCGCCGGTTCATGCAGACCGAACGCCGGTAATCGCAGCCACGCCGGTACGCCCAAACGCGACGCACCCGTTGTCGCCATTGCTACGAGCGCCAGCGACAACCAGAACGTGGGGGCCGCATACGCCGTCGTTGTCACAATCGTCATCGCTGTGTCGGTGCGACGTCCGACACGGAGCGCCTGCACCGCGCCGAGTAGGATCCCGCCAACAAAGCTCAGTGTCAACGAACTGAGCCCAAGAAACAGCGACACCGGCAGCGCATCACCGATAACACGCGTAACTGGTCGTGAGAGTCCGAGACTGTTTCCCATGTCACCGTGCAGCAGAGCGGACAGCCAGCGTCCATATTGCACAAGCAGCGGCGCATCGAGGCCGAGCAACGCGCGTTGGCGCGCGACTTCGTCCGCCGTTGCGGTGGGCGCAATGAGTAGCGACGCCGGATCACCCGGCGCCAGATGAATCAGCGCGAAGGTGAGGGTCGTGACGGTCCAAAGGAGAACGAGCGCGTCGAGCACGCGCGACGGAAGACGATGCACGTCGAGATGATGGCGCTCGGACGGAGCACGTCAACCCGCATGATGCTGCTGGTGGCAACATTGACGCTCACCGTCGCCTCCTGTGGCGCGCCCGTTCGCGCGCCCGGCACTGCGGTGATGGCCTCCGGTACCGACCTCGAATCGGGGAATCCGCTTGTCACGGTACATCCGTTGTCTCGGCAGTTGCAGCGTCACGCACTGTTCGTCACGCTGGTCAAACTCGACTCTCTGCTGCAGCCGGTCCCGTATTATGCACGCAGCTGGGAGTGGGACGCGACGCGCACCAGTGTCAGCTTCGTACTGACCGGTCAACTCCGCTGGCACGACGGCGTGCGCACGACGGCTCATGACGTTCGTTTCACGCTCGATGCCGCGGGCGATCCTGAAGTCGGGTCGCCTCGTGCCGGTGATCTCCAGATTGTCGAACGGGTCGAGGTAGTCAACGACACCCTGTTGCGCGTCATCTTCAAGCGGCCGTTGGCGGCGTTGCCAACCATCTTTGCCGAATTACCGATCGTGCCGCAACATTTGTTGGACACTGTCCCTCGTGCTCGCTGGCGCGCGCATGCATTTTCCACTGCGCCGGTCGGGAACGGTCCATTTCGTTTTGTTGATCGCATTGCAGGGCGACGTTGGCGCTTTGCGCGCAATGAAGCATTTCCCGTTGTCATGGGTGGTCCACCCAAGCTCGAACAAATTGTCGTTGCCGTTGTCGACGAAGCGTCGACAAAATTTGCCGGATTGGTCAGCGGTGAACTCGATGTTGCCGGTGTGTCGCCGACGATGGCGTCGCTTGTTGCTCGTGACCCCACTCTCGTTCTCATGACGCCGCCCGCGCTCTTCTCGACTGTGCTCGCATTCAACACCACGCGGTCGCCGTTTGCTGACGCGCGGGTACGGCGTGCGGTCTCGATGAGTATCGATCGAGCGCGCATCGTGCAGGCCGCCGTCGCCGGCTACGCCACCCCCGCTGGCGGCGCGATTCCGCCAGGCCTTCCGATCACGCCGGCCACCGCACACCCGGCCGACACGTCGCAGGCCGACACTCTGCTCGACGCCGCTGGGTGGCGCCGTGGTGCAGACGGAATTCGCGCACGGGAAGGCAAGCCACTCTCGGTCACGATCCTTACCGTCGGCTCGGGTGACATGGCCGTCGAGCAACTCGTACAGGCCGATCTGCGCGCCCGCGGTTTCGACGTCAGCATTCGCGTCGCAGAACTGGCCACGTTTCTGGCGGCTCTTCGCGCACCCTCAAAGCAGTTCGACCTGGCCATTGCGGGCATTCCGGGTGACATCGCACTCGGCCAACTTTCCGCGCTCTTTGCGACCGCACAACGCGGCGGTGCGCTCGACTACACCGGCTTTCATGCTCCATCGCTCGACAGCGCGCTCGCCCGCGCACGCCGGGCGACACCGGCCGACGCAAATCGCGCATGGCACGCCGTCGAAGAAGACCTCGCTGACTCTATGCCAGTCGCGTGGCTCTATCATGCACGTGGTGTGCAAGGTCGTTCGCGCCGGCTCGAACATGTGGAGATGGATCTGCGCGGTGAGCTGACCAGCGTCGCCCAGTGGACGCGCCGGGCGACCCCATGACGATCATGCGTTCCGTGTTGCTGCCGTTCGATCTCACGGCGCGACGAGCAGCCGTGCAATCGAGTGGTGAGGACGCGCACAGCGACCTCGCCGCACTCGCTGACAGCCTCACGCGCGAGCTGAATCCGTTGCTCGTTCGCACGCCCCCGGTGCCGCGGCAGAAGGCGCGGCTCACACGCATCGGCGGACGTTGCCCGGTGCACGGCGGGTTGCTCGAATTCGATCCGTGGGCGCCGCATTCACACCGTTGCACACGGTGTAGCCGCGAGTATGTCGGAGCTGAGCACGACGACTGGTGGGCGATGAACGCGCAGCTGTGGACCGTGGAGAGGGCAGTGCACGCCGCCACGCTGTTCGCACTGCGCGATGATCCTGCACACGCCACGCTCGCTTCCCGCATCCTGTCGACACTCGCCGAACGCTACGCGAGTTGGCCCAACCGCGACAACGTGCTTGGTCCGTCACGACCATTTTTCAGCACGTATCTCGAATCGATCTGGCTGCTCAACGCCTGCCACGCACTCGCACTTCTCGAAGCGGCGTCCGCGCCCGGCGTCTACGCACTCGGCGCCACTGTCCGCGATCGGCTGATCGAGCCAAGTGCCGCGTTGATTGCGACCTTTCACGAGGGCAAAAGCAATCGTCAAGTCTGGAACGAAGTTGCGCTGCTCTCTGCGTTGCGCATGCTCGAGGACCATGCAGCGATCGAACGTCGACTCGCCGCGCGCGGTGGATTACCCTGGATTGTACAGAACGGCGTGCTCGCTGACGGCACCTGGTATGAAGGGGAGAACTATCACCTCTTTGCGCATCGCGGACTCTGGTACGGTGCGCAGCTGTTGCAGGCGTACGGTCGGCCGCTCGAAACAACGCTCGAGTCGCGCTTTCGCGCCGGATTTGTGACGCCATTCGTCGGGGTGCTCCCGGACGACACGTTCCCGTCCCGACGCGATTCACAGTACGCCGTGTCGATCAGACAGTGGCGCGTCGCAGAATGGTGCGAACTCGGGCTTGCCTATACGCAGGACGAACGTATCGCCGGCGTACTGACCCGACTTTACGATGGCAACGCACCAGCGCGTGAAAGCGAACGTTGGCTATCCACCGCCGACGCAGAGCGCAACAGTGCGCCCACCGCATTGACTCGCGCCGATATGTCCTGGCGTGGGCTTCTTGCGGCGTCAACATCCGCGCCGCCGGAACGCCCTTGGAACATCGCCAGCGCCTGCTTGCCGTCGCAGGGGTTGGCCGTGTTGCGCCGAGATCAGGGGCTCACTTATGTCGCGCTCGAAGGGGGGCATGACGGAGGTGGGCATGGGCACCCCGATCGGCTCGCGCTCACACTGCAAACGGGGCCCGCCCGTTGGCTCGAAGATCCCGGCACCGGCAGCTACGTCGATCCCTCGCTGCACTGGTATCGGAGTACACTCGCGCACGCCGCGCCACTCGTCGACGGGCGATCGCAGTCTGCGGAGCACGGCGAGTTGCTCGCGTTCGAAGAGCGCGGTGGCGCGGGGTGGATGTGGAAGCGCGTGCGCAATATTTCACCCGGCGTGACGATGGATCGCACAATCGTTGTCGCTGACGGCTATCTCGTCGATGTACTGGAGTGGCGCTACGAACCGCACGACCGCGGCGAAGGCGAAGACGACAATGATCTCGTCGCTGATGCCTCACGCGAACGTGAGATCATGTTGCCGATCGCAGCATCGGGCGAGGTTGAACCGGCGCCCGGATGGTTTCGCGCCCCACTGTCGGTGAGCGGCGGACAGGATGCCGGTTTCGATTTCCTCGAAGACCTCGAGGTCGCGGAGCTGTCGCCTCGAGTGATGCTCCGAGCGCGTCCAACCATCGCACGGGCCGAAGGCGCAATTGAGGTCGTGGACAGCGCTGGACTCTGGTACGGATCGAGCGCGCCTGGTGTGCTCATGCGCGCCCGAACGCCCGGAGCGCCTGAGCACGAACCGACGATGCGCCATTGGCTGCGCGTTCGTGGAACCGAAGGGTGCATCACTGGCGTGTGGTGCTGGCCCTCCGGACCCGACGGCGCGCTACTCGTCGACGACGTCGATTTCGAATTTGGTGAGAATCCGCGCGTGATCGTCACCACAACTGATGGGACACGCGCCGAACACCAGCGTGCCCCTCACGGGTGGCACATCGAACTCCACGCCCGTCACGCGCGCAGCAGCGTCGATCTCGAAGGGTTGATCGCAACTCCCGAGGTCGAACCCGTTCCGCAAAAGCGGGTGGTGCAGGGCGACGCGGCAGTCCTCGTGCCGACCATTAGCGATGACGCTGCGGCCGGTCAGCCGGGCGATCCGATTGACGGCGCGCTGACGACGCTGCTCGATGAACCGTTTTATGTGCGGACCGAGTTGAGCTGGCGCGAAGCGGACTGTCCGACTGCGCTCGTCCAAGTTGCCGCGACCGAGACCCGGTTGATCGTCGATGTCGACGTGCGCACCGGACCGCTCGTTACCGCTGACGATGGGGTCGAGAACCCGCTCGACAACGAGCGGAACGATATCAACAGCGATGGACTGCAGTGGTATCTCGCGGAATCGCTCGATGCGGGGTGGATGGCCGCGGCGCTGGTGGTCCCCGGTGATCTCCGAGCGGCGCGAGTCACGCATCTCATTCCCGGAATGACGGTAGTACCGACTACCTCTTGGCGGCCGACTCGCACGGGGTGGGCAGTCCGGTTGGTCTGGCGGCGCGCGGACCTTCCGCGAGGCAATGACGGAATCGTCCGCTTCGATCTCGTCATCAACGAGCGCACGGTCGACCGGCAGCGCCGCCGAGGACAACTGGTTCTGAGCGGCGGGGGTGGGTTTGGATACCTCCGAGGCGACCGTCACGAGCCCGCGCGGTCACTGCGTCTATCCTTGAGCTGACTCGGTTTTCAGAGGGGAGCGGAGTTATTGCGACGCTGCGCTGACGCTGGTTGGCTATCTTCTACCCGTCCCGCGATTCCGGTCGAAACGCGGTGGCCCGCCAGCGACGTTTTGCCCAAGTGTGTTGCCCCGTTCATCATCACCCCCAGGGATGCCCGACTCCATCCTGACCGCCGTCACGGTGGTCCTGTACGAAAGCCAGGATCCGATCAACATAGGTGCTGTCATCCGTGCCATGAAAAATATGGGCGCGGTCGACCTGCGCCTCATCAGGCCATGTCCGTACGATAAGAATCGGCTTGAGCAGATCGCCCACGACACGCGCGATCTCGTCGAGCGCATCCAGCACTTCGATACGATCGATGACGCCCTCGCCGATTGCGTCCGCGTCATCGCATTCTCCGGACGCCGTCGCGCCGCCAAGTGGGCGCGTCACACCCCCAAGACCGCCGCTGCGGACCTGTTGTCGTACGCCGAAACCGGACGTGTCGCGATCATGTTTGGCCGAGAAGATCACGGATTGCCCAACGATGCGCTCGATCGAGCGCACGCTGTTGCGACGATCCCGACAACCGAGCACTTCTCGCTCAACATCGCGCAGGCGTGTCTCGTCGCCCTTTACGAACTGCATACCCAAGCTGGCGACGCCACCAAAAAAATCGGCGCTCCCAAACGCGCCGCGGCACCGCCCACAATGCAGGAGCTCGAACTCAGCTTCAAGGACATCGAAGCAGCGCTCGCGGCCCTCGCCTATTTCAAGACGCGTAACTCCGAACACATCATGCGGGCGGTACGGTCGCTGACCTATCGCGCCGCACCCGATGCGCGGGAACTGTTGTTGCTCCGCACCGCCGGTATTGAAGTACTTCGCACCATCGAACGTGAATCGCGACTTGCCGTGGCGCGTGCGTTGGCTGACGCTGAACGCTCGCAATCAGTCGCAGAACCTGTTACGGGGACCAACCTGTGAAGAACGTCATACCGTTCAAGGGTGGGCAGGACGACGACTGGCGCTCACGCGCCGCCGACGCGATCCCGGGTGGCAGTTCGACCGGAAGTAAGAGACCCGACGCCCTTTACGGCACGCGCGCGCTCGATGCGGCCGTCCCCACACATTACGAGCGCGCCCAAGGCTGCCTCCTGTGGGCGCCGGACGGTCGACGTTTCGTGGACTGCTCCATGGCACTCGGCGCGGTGGCCATCGGCTATGCAGACGCCGCTGTGACACGTGCCGTGCAGGATGCTGCGGCCAACGGAAACATTGCCGGGCTGCCGCATCGGCTCGAAGTCGAAATCGCCGAGCGACTGATTGATCTCATTCCATGCGCAGAACAGGTGCGCTTTCTGCGCACCGGCGCCGAAGCGACTGCGGCGGCAATTCGCATCGCGCGTGCGTCGACCGGGCGCGAGCACATCATCGCCTGCGGCTACTTTGGATGGCTCGACTGGTGCAGCGATGCGGCCGGTGTGCTCGCTGCAGAAAAGGACGCGATCACGTGGGTGCCATTCAATGACACCGAGGCGCTGAACGCGGCCGTAGCGTCGGCCAGTACATCACTCGCGGCTGTGATCATCGAACCACTGATCCACGAAATCGCCGATCGCGCCTGGCTCGTCGCGGCGCGTCAGGCGTGTGATCGTGCAGACGCGGTTCTTATCTTTGACGAAATCAAGACTGCCTTTCGAGTTCGCACCGGCGGCGTGCAGGAACTCCTTGCGGTCGTCCCCGATCTCACCACCCTCGGCAAGGCGATGGCGAATGGCTATCCGCTCGCGGCTGTCGTCGGCCGACATGACGTGATGCAGGGCGCATCGCAAAGCTGGATCTCCTCCACCGCCGCGGCGGAGACGACCGGGCTCGCGGCAGCGAAAGCCGTCTTCGGTTGGCACGAGCGCGTGGACATCAGCGAGCGTCTCTCGCTTGCCGGCGGCATGATGCAAGAGATCATCGGCACGTCGCTCGCTGAAGCGCCGTGGGTTGGCGTCCGCGCGGAGGGGCCCCCCGCGATGTGGCGACTTGTCAGTGAAGCGCCCGAACAACTGGATGCGCTCGTCGCCGCCGCCGCTCGTTACGGAGTGCTGCTCAAACGTGGCGCGTATCAGTTTGCTGCCATTGCGCACGACCAGAAGGCGATGGACCTGATCGAGCGTGCGATGCCGGCGATCACGCAGGCGCTGCTCCCAGGACCACGGCGCGTCGGAGACTGACGCGTGACTTCGGCGGACAACGCCTCAACAGCTGCGAGCACACCGCTTGGCGGTGACGCGCCACTGATCGATGTTCACGCGCACTTTCACACGCCGTATACCAATCGCGGCGACTGGCAGCAGTACAACGCGTCGCGCCTCGACGCGGGTGATCGGATTGGCGTACGTTGCCACGTCGCATCAGTACTCGGCTCGTGGGGCTATACCTCGCCGACATACTTTGCGTCGCCCGACGACCAGACGCGCGCAAACGATTGGATGTTTGACTTCGCCGAGCTGCAGGGGGCGCGGGTGCGCGCCTTCGTCGCCGTCAATCCGAATTTCACGACACACGCACTCGCTGAGATCGAGCGTGGCGTTTCCCGCGGTGCGATCGGTGTGAAGCTCGCGGCCGCACGTCGTGCGGACGATCCGCTCATCGACGAGATTGCGACGCGCGCCGCGCAGCACGGAATGCCCGTGTTACAACACATCTGGCAGCACCGTCGTCGTGATTGGCCCAATCAGGATGCGTCCGATGGCGTGGACCTGGCGCGCATTGCCGCGCGTCACCCGCACACCACATTCTTGCTCGCGCACATCGGTGGCGGCGGCGATTGGGCGCACACCTTTCCTGCGGTGCGCGACTTTCCGAACATCGTGATGGATCTCTCCGGGAGTGGTATCGATCGCGGCATGATCGATGAAGCGCTGCGTTGGGTCGGCGCGGAACGCTTGCTCTGGGCGGCCGATCTCACGCTGTGTACGGGGCTCACCAAGCTGCGCGCGCTGCAATACACCGGTGCGTCCGCGAGTGACATACAGGCGATGCGCTGGCGGAACGCGGTGAGAATCTTTCCCCGCGGTGCATTCGACGCACTGCTTGCAGACGCCGTGACGGTATGACGCCGCCGCCGACCACATCGCCCACAGATTCCCGTCCGATCGATGTCAACGCGTGGATCGGTAGCTATCCGTTTCGCGACGTCCCGCACCCCGATCCTGAAGTTCTTGTCCGCGTGCTCGACCGCGAAGGCTTTTCGGGGGCATGGGTTGGACATCTGCCGGGCGCCTTTCATCGCGATCCCGCGCCGTCCAATCGCGCGCTTTATGCTGCCGTCGCGCCGCACCGCGCGGTGTTGCATCCCGCCCCGATCGTGCGCCCCGACTGGCCCGGATGGCAGGAGACTCTCACCACTGCAGTAGATGAAGGTGCACCGGCGGTCCGCGCATACCCAGCACAGTGGGGAATGGGGCCCGGACACTCAGCGCTCGCCGAGCTGATGTCTGCGTGCGGCGAGGCCGGGATCGTCCTGCATGTGACCGTCCGCTTCGAGGACTTGAGGCAGCGTCACTCGATGGACGTCGTCGGCGACGTGCCGGCGGCGACGCTCCGCGCATTGGCTCGGCTTCCCGGCTGTCGCGGCCATCTGGTGGTCGCGGGGGCGGGCCGGGAGTTGCTCGAAGAAACGCACTGGGGGCTCACGCCCGCCGAGCAAGCGCGTGTCTGGTATGACTTTGGATGGGTATGGGGGCCGCCAGAAGATCACTTCGAGCACCTGGTTCGCACCGTAGGCGCGAAGCGGCTGGTCTGGTCGTCGTGGTGGCCACTCAGGCTCACGCAACAGGCACGCGCGCTGGTCGAGCTACTCCCTCCCGACCTGCGTGCCGCAAACCCCGACAGCTCGTTTGCGGACGGTCGCCGGATCAGCATCGCGGCATCCGCTTCTTCGGCGGCGACGAAATCGGCAATTGATTCGCCGTCGCCGCGTTGAGCGGAGCTCGCACAGCTCCGACCTCGCGATGCCAAATCACGCGATCACACGAAAAGCGCGCGTTGTCGACGGTTGGTCGCAGAGCACGTAACGCGGCTGGAACAGGAGTTTGCGCGTCCTGTTTACCTCATGCGTAGCGAGCGCGTGGAACCTTTTTGAAAGAGCGCTTCGCATACCGTATTTGCACTTGCGTACAAATATGGTGCCGGTCATACTTCGCGCTTGCAAAAAGCTTCTGGACAGCGACTTACGACCTTCTTGCCGGTCTTGTACAACCGGTCCAGTCGTTGTCCTGCCCTCTACGCGGCGAATCCCGTTGAATTCGCTGTGTTTGTATTGCCACTCAAGCCTTCCCGGTCGCGTCGATGACGGTCAAGAAGAAGTGGACGGTGATCCCTGGTTTCCTCGCGTTGGCCGCTGCCGCTGCGCTGTTGTCTGCGTATAGCGGTGCGTCGTCATCGCAGGGTCTTCGTGTGGAGCAGCCGGTCAAATTCGTCCATTCGCCGCACGTGCAGAAGGCGGGCATGAACTGCCTCTACTGCCACAGCGCGGCGTTCAAATCGCCTGATCCGGGGAATGCGTCTGTTTCCACGTGTATGGGCTGCCACACGGTTGTGAAGACCGGATCTCCCGAGATCAAGAAGGTGGCGGCATTCTACGCGAAGGGGCAGCCGATTCCCTGGAATCGCGTGCACAAGGTGCCCGAGTACGTGCACTTCCCGCATATGCGACATGTGAATGCGGGCGTGACCTGTCAGTCGTGCCATGGTCAGATTCAGAACCAGGGTAAGCAGGGTCCCGATACCAACTACGTGCCGGTGCAGCAGGCCAACTCGCTCAACATGGGCTGGTGTGTGAACTGTCACGTGCAGGGGTACAAGCCTGCTGAGGGCGCGCGCCTGGCCGGTGAAAAGGTCACGCCCGAACTCGAAGCGATGCCAGCCAAAAAGGCTCGCTACGATTGCGCCGTCTGCCACTACTGATCGTCGACTGACCCTCGTCCACGGGGCGTCGACGCGTAGCATGCGCGTAGATTGCCTCGTGCGGCCGCCCGGAGCGGAGTGACTGCATGAGCACTGAAGCGGGAACCGGCGTAAAGCGCCGCGACTTCCTCAAGATTTTAGGCGCCACTGGCGCGACAACAGCGATCGTGGGCTGCTCCTCCGAAAAGGTGGGGAAGCTCATCCCGTATGTCACGTCACCCGACAACACCGTGCCTGGTGTGTCGGCCTACTACGCGACCACCTGCCGTGAGTGTGCCGCTGCCTGCGGTGTGCTCGCTGAGGTGCGAGACGGTCGCCCTATCAAGCTCGAAGGAAACCCCGAGCATCCGATGAACCGCGGCGCCATTTGCGCGACGGGGCTTTCGGCGATGCAGGGCGTCTACAATCCCGATCGCTATCGCTCGCCGATGGTGCGTGAGGGGAACACCCTCAAGCCCACGACGTGGGAGAAGGCGCTCGCGACACTCGCGCAAAAAATCGGCGAAGCGAAGAGCACGGGGAAGGCTGGCAATGTCGTCTTCGTCAATCAGCACGAGACGGGCACCTTCCCCGGCTTCCTCGATCAGTGGCTTTCGGCGCAGGGGATGCCCGCGCACCTGAGCGTGGATTCGCTCGCACCTGCAGCGTCAATCGCCGCAAACCAGAAGGCGTACGGCGTTGCCTGGCCGGCGCTCGATTTCGGTGCGGCCAAGCTGATCGTGAGCTTTGGCGCTGACTTTCTCGATGGCTGGGGCCACAGCGTGCCGCAGCAACTCGACTGGGCTGACGCGCGCGCGAAGATCGAAAACGCTCCCAAGCTGGTGTACGTCGGTGCCCGTCGCTCGCTCACCGGCCTGAACGCCGATCAGTGGATCGCGGCGAAGCCCGGCAGCGAGATGGCCATCTGTGCGGCGCTCATCGGGCAGGGCACAGCGGCTGCGGCGGCGGAAGCTTCCGGCGTTCCCGTCGCCACGATCGAAGCACTTGCAGCTGCAGTCACGGCAGCCGGCAACGGCGTCATGGCGCTTTGCGGCACTTCCACTGCGGACGCGGTCGACTGCGGCGTGATGGTGGCTGACATCAACAAGAAGGCAGGCGCAGTTGGCGTGACCATCAAGCCGGCCAATGCGCACCTCGGTTACAACGGACTGTCGACGTACGCGGAACTCGCGGGCGCGGTGGCCAAGATGGGAGCCGGGTCCGTGCCGCTCGCCTTCGTGCGCGGTGCCAACCCTGCGCACACGATGCCCAAGGGCGCTGGATTCGCGGCCGCGTTTGCGAAGGTCGGCTTCAAAGTCTCCTTCTCGGAGATGCCCGACGAAACGACGTCGCTTTGCGATCTCGTGCTGCCGGATAATCACTGGCTCGAGAGCTGGGGCGACGCCGTCACGACCAACGGACAGCTTGGCCTGCAGCAGCCGACGCTCGATCCGGTGTTCGATACCAAGTCCACCGCCGATGTGCTCATCGAGCTTGCCAAGAAAGACCAGGCGCTCGCGGCGAAGTACAACGTCGTCGATTACCGCAACTGGTACATCAGCAAGTTTGTCGGTGGCGTTCCGGCGTTTACCACCGCGCTGACAAAGGCATCGGTTGCTGCGTCGCCGTTGATCGCGTCTGGTTCGCGTACTGGCACCGTTGCAGCATCACCTGCGCCGGCACTGGCCAGCACAGTCGGCGACTACTTCGTGCACGTCTATCCGTCCGCGGTACTCGGCGACGGACGTGGCGGCAACAAGCCGTGGTTGCAGGAGCTTCCCGATCCTGTCACCAAAATCTCGTGGCAATCGTGGGTTGAGGTGCACCCGACCACGTACAAGAAGCTCGGCCTCAAGGAAGGTCAGCACCTCACGGTCGAAACGGCGTCAGGCAAAATCACCGCGCCGGCGTACCAGTACATGGGGGTGCGCCCTGATACGGTCGCCGTCGCACTC
>JBKJTE010000367.1:0-7400 GCA_046590495.1 Gemmatimonas sp.
CCCATTGGTGCGACCTTGAGATGCGGCGCGTCGTGCGCGATCACCGCGGCCGGGACCGGGTCGACTTTACCAGCCATCCACATGGCGCGAATCACCGGGCCGATCGTGGACGGCTGATGTGTGCGCGCCACCGACGGACGCGAACGGATGTAGGCAATGAGGGCTGCGACGTCGTCATCGGCGAGGTGGTTGTATTCGGACGACGGCATCACGAGCAAGCTGCGTCCATCGGTCGCGATACCATGACGAATCGCACGCTCGAGCGCGGCGTCGTCATACTTGGCGAGTACACCGCCACTGCCAGTCGTGAGATTAGTCGCTTCGATGTGGCCAATAGGCGGCGCATCGATCACTACTCCGCCACCAAAATCATCGCTGTGGCAGTCCACGCATTTGGCCAGGCTTTGTGCGACGTGTGCGCCACGCGCGAGCACCGCGGAGTCGGCGGCAGCGGATGCTGACTGCTCGGGCGTGACTGTGTATCGCGCCGCGAGTTTGCGCTCCGACATTCCGTACACGGCGGCCGCAGCGCCAATGCCCATGACGACCACTCCGATCAGGAGCATTCCGATTCGACGTACCCACTTCATCGCACACCTCGACCGTAAGTGGCGATGCGACGCGGCGTGTTCCGTTGTGCGCCGCGTTCGTCAATCGCCGTGAATCGGCGAACCCGACCGACGCGAACTTCCCGCGCGCATCGCCTCAGGTCAACCGTTGCTCATGGCGTACGATGAAACGTCCGATTCGGATTCGCCCGGCTCGATTGGTCGCACCATGACAAAGTCGTCTTCGATAGTGTCGCCAAAGTAGAACTCGGCGGTGCCGACGATCTGAAAGCCCATGCGTTTGTAAAACGCCTGCGGGCGCGGCGCCTTCTGCCAGACGGAGAGCCAGAGCGCGTCGGAGCGGCGTCGCACGGCTTCCGCGACGCACTCCACCATCAGCGCTTGAGCGACGCCGAGGCCGTGCCAGCCCGTATCGACATAAAAACGTTGGATTTCGAGTGGGCGAAGTGCATTCACGGTCGACGTCACGTTCGTCGACACGCGCAGATACGCGTAACCGATCATCGCGTGTGATTCATCCTCGACGACGTGCGCACACACATCACCGCTCCCAAGATCGCGAGCGACTTTTTCCGCGTCGAAGGAACGCGCCAGATAGGCACTCAGCTCGGGCTCGGGGTGTGTCGGGCCGTAGGCCTGGACGAAGAGGTGGGAGCCAAGGGCGGCGAGTTGCGCCGCGTCGCTGGTGGCGCAGGAGCGGATGGAGTACCCACCAACTCCCGCCTCGTTGTCCCTACTTCCCCGCACCAATTCTCCGCAACGCAAATTCCACCGCCAGATCCGTTGTGCTCCACAACTGCACATCCGCGCCACTGCCGTACCGCTGCGGCACCAGCTGCCCGTTCACGAATCCGTAGCTCCACAGTTCACTGTGAAAGCCGGATGCGTTGACTGCGTTGCGTACGGAATCGATCGCCGCGCGCAGCTCGCGCACGTACGCCGCGTACTGAGGCGTGCGCGATCCGCTCGTGTCGCGCACACGTTCCGCGACGCCAATCAAAAACAGATTCACCTCTCGCCCCCAGATCACCCGCGGACCGTGGTAGGGATCCTTCACGAACGCATCCCGCACGCTCGACGGCGCATATGCATCGTTGGCGACGGCGGGCCCGATTCCACCGATGAAGAGTCCCGCGGGATACGGCCGCGTGAACAGTCGCACATCGCGCAGCGTCTGCTTGAGATCGGCAGCCTCACCCGACACCAACTGTCCTTCGTGATCGCCCAGGAACAGTCGTGTGGCGGGGTCGGTGTTGGCGACGGCGATCGGCTTTGCCGACGCATCGAGTGCGAGTGCCAGAAACGTCAGTGAGTCGCGTTCAGTGCCTGCCTTTGTTACGCGTGCGTTCCAAAACGTCCGTTCATCCGCGGGCATTGCCGCCACTCGCGCACTCACCCCAGCGCGCACCTCACTCGGCGACAGCTGCACGAGAAAGTGCTGCGACGCGCCGCGCCAGGCAGCAATTGCCGTCTTGAGCGCGGTGGCATCACGCGACCAGCGCATGAACTCCGGCGTTGATGCAACTGTCGGCTCTGACTTGGCGACTTGTTCGGCAGACAACCCAAGGGTGGTGAGCATCGGCAGAATGCGCGCGATCGACTCGAGCGCCTGTGGTGCCCAGACCGCATTCACGTCCATCGCAAAGCGTCCGCCCGCATAGCCCACACCGCTGTCGCGCCAGCTCGATGACGCCCATGCTGGCGCGCCACGTTCAGTCACATCACGCGGCGCGAATGACACGAGGTTCGTTGCAATTGAACGTGCGGCATACGGCGCGGTCATACGCGCCACCAGCGCCAGTTCGCGCACCAGCAGCGACAGGCGTGAGACACCGCGCCCTCCGTCTGCCGTCAGAAACGCGCGCTTCTGTGCGGCGCTGATCGTCGTATCGGTGATCCAACGTGCGACGAGGACCGGCAGCTGGAACTCGTCGTCGATCATGTGATAGTTCTCGCGCGTCCGGCGCGCATCGCGCAGCACTTCGCCCGCTCGTCGCAGCAGCGTATCTGCCGCGACCCGGTCGTTGCGCCGCTTCGCTGTCGTCATCGAGTCGATCAGCGTCGCGTACTCGCCCGCTGCTTCGCGCACGGCCTGCCCACCCATCGCCTCTTCGTGGCTGACCTGCCCTGTCGGCGACAGTTTGCGCAGTGCGGCCGCGATCGCCGCTTCAGACATCGCGCCACGCCAGATCGAGCGCATCATCAGCGCGCTGACCAGCATGTCGCGCCCGAAATAGGTCGCATACGTGGGCAAACCGGCCATCAGCTTTTCGCGTGACGACAATAGTTCAACCCCGCGCACCTGCCGCTCGAGTCGGCGCGCGTGCACCCCGGCGGCACTGGTGCTGTCCTTGGCGGCGGCACGGGTGTCGGCCAGAAAGCGCAGGAACTCGGGCGTGAAGATTTCACCCCGCGCCAGCGGCGTGAGCGGCTTACCGGTTGTCGAGATCCGGACCGAGAAGCGGACCGTCGTCCCCGCCCGGGCGCGTAGTGTGAGCGAATCACCGGCGCGTGTTGCGATCACCAGTCGCGGGTCTGCCCGGAATTCGAGCGTGAGCGTGTCGCGCCCGTCCAGCGACGGCTGCGTGATCTGGGCGCTCCAGAGCGTCGGCTCCGTGCGGACCGTTATTGCCGGGACCCGGCGCCGTTCGAGGGTCGCGATATCGGGGGCGTTCAAGAACGCCAGCTGGGAGCGCCGGTTTTCCGCATCGAGGTTGCCGAGCGCTGCGAGCAGCCGGTCGAGCTCGGCCAGTTTGTATGGCGGCGCTGCAAACGGTTCGGCTTGACGCTTCTCGTACTGAAAGTCCCGTTCGACGCGCATGGAACCGAGCAGGAACCAGCCGAGGTGAACGACTGGAGCATCGGCGATGAAGGATTGGTCGAAGGTTCGGATGCGGCTCTTTGGTCCGCCGGAGACGGCCGCGTCGCCGCCATCCCAGCGGAGGGGGGCGGCGCGGTCGCCGTTGGAGCGAGCGGTGAACCCGACGCTTTCATCTTCGGCATCGGCCCACAGGTGGACGACGCGGGCTGTGCGCTGGTCTATGTAGACTTGGACCGTGTTGCCAGCCGCGTCTTTGTATAGGCGGGTTTGATAACCTTGGTATGCGGCAGCTTCATCGAGCCCTCGCTGAGGGAAAGACAATACAGGTTTGGTACGGTTTGTCGGTACCGTTACCTGAATTAGTAATGCCAGATTAGCGAGGATTTGCATGGAATGTGCTATGTCGATGGTGGGCGTTCGATCGTGGCGAGCTTATGGTTGGCAAGGCATTAGCACGACAGTTATCGCAGCTATTCGTTGTTGACATTAATGAATGTTGTGCTACGATTGGGCAAAGTTGTAACATGTACCCACCAACCGAACTGGGTCCTTCTCCAACCGAAGGACCTCCTGCCATACCCGGTCGGGAAATCCTGCGGTCGCTCACCCTAATCTGTGCTCCCAGCGCAGACGGCGTGAGAGTATGTCGCTTCCACTTCGCGCCGTCCGTCCGATGACCTGACTCCTTCCGAATTGGAGTCGTGCCCTGTGCCGTTTGCCCTCGCGCCTTTCGCCGACGATGTGCTTGATCGCGCGGGCCGTGCATTCCCAGGCGTTGACGCGACCCTCCCCCTGTTCCACGCAGTCCCCTCGGAGACTTCCACCGCGATCCGCGCGGCGGGTCTCCCAATCTCCACGTCCCGCTGGGACGGGAGCGCAGCTCTCCACCGCACCTCCATCAAGGCCGACGCATGAAATTCGTTCGTCTCTTCGGCGCCCTCGCGGTCGCCATGCTTTGGACGGTTCAGGCACGCGCGCAAGGCGCGACCGGAATCATCTCTGGCAAAGTCGTTGACTCGACCTCGCAGGCCCCAGTCGCCAGCGCGTCGGTCACCATCGTCGGTACCCAGCGCGGTACCCTGACCCGGGCCGACGGCGGCTACACGATCGCCGGCGTCCCCACGGGGAGCGTCACGGTTCGGGTGTCGCGCATTGGGTATGCCGCACAAAACAAATCGGGCAGCGTGTCCGCGGGTTCGACGCTCACGCTCAACTACGAGATCCGTCCGATCGCTGCCTTCCTCTCCGAGATCGTGACGACGGGATACGGCCAGCAGCGCCGCGAACAGATCACGGGTTCCGTGGCCACGGTGAAGGGGTCGGATGCCAACGTCGGCAACATCCCCAACGTGAACGGCATGCTCGCCGGCCGCGTGGTCGGTGTGAACGTGACGCTGCAGACGGGTGAGCCGGGCGCCGGCGCCGAAGTCCGCATTCGCGGCGGCACATCGATCAGCGCCAGCAGCGAGCCCCTGTACGTCATCGACGGCGTGCCGATCAGCAACGAAGCGACGGAGGCCGGCGGTATCGGCCTCGGCGGCAGCCCGTCGCTGCCCCGCAGCCCGCTGACCCTGCTCAACCCGAGCGATATCGCGAACATCACCGTGCTCAAGGACGCGTCGGCCACGGCGATCTACGGCAGCCGCGGCGCCAACGGCGTCATCTTGATCGAAACCAAGAAGGGCGGACAGGGCAACGGCACACTCGAGTACGAAGGCTATTCGGCAATGGCGACGATCGCTCGCCCGCTCGATGTGCTCAACGGCGACGAGTACCGCGACTTCGTGAAGGCGCAGGTGACGGCGGGCAAGCTGGCGCAGAGCCGCCTGACCGGTCTCGGCACGGCGAACACGAACTGGCAGGACGAAGTGACACGCAGCTCCCTGACCCAGAACCACAGCTTGACGTTCGGGGGCGGCACCACGGACACGCGCTACCGCGCTTCGGTGAACTACATGGATCAGCAGGGCGTGGTCGTCGGCAGCGGCTTCCAACGCGTGCAGGGTCGTCTCAACGCCAGCACGGCGGCGCTCGACGGTAAGCTCCTGATGGGCCTCAACCTCACCACGTCGCAGGTGGGCAACAAGTATATCCCCTTCGAATCCACGGGTGGTTTCGAAGGCGGCGTGTTCAACAACATGGTGACGTTCAACCCGACTCGCTCCGTGCTCAGTGCAACGACGGGCGGGAACCCTTACTACGAACTAGGCACCGGCCGCCAATCGCAGCGCAACCCGGTCGCGCTCATCAATCAGGTCGTTGACAACGCCACCACCAACCGCACGCTCGGCAACGTCACCGCCTCGTACACGCTCTTCGCCCCGCTCACCGCGACGGTGAATGTCGGCTTCGACAAGACGGGCAGCAATCGCAACCACTACTTCCCCGCCATCAGCCCGTCGGGCGCCGAATACAACGGCCTCGCGGCGATCGACAATCGCAGCACCTCGTCGGCCACCGTCCAGTCGGTACTCACGTACAAGCCGAATCTGGGCCAGGATAACGAGTTCGAGATCGTCGGTGGTTACGAGTACGCGAAGTACGACGCGCTTGGCTTCGGCGCGCAGGGCCGCAACTTCCTCACCGATGCGTTCTCGTTCAACAATCTGAGCGCCGGTGCGACGCTCAACCCGCCGTACTCCTACAGCTCGAACAGCAAGCTGGCGTCGTTCTTCTCGCGCGCCGCGTACAGCTTCAAGAACCGCTACTTCCTGACAGGCGTCGTCCGTCGCGACGGTTCATCGAAGTTCGGCAAAGACAACAAGTGGGCAGTGTTCCCGGCTGTGTCGGCCTCGTGGCGCCTGAGCGACGAAGGCTTCATGCGGAACCAGACACTCTTCAATGACCTTCGCATCCGCGCTGGCTATGGCCTGCAGGGTAACCAGGGTGTGAACCCGTACGCGTCGCTGACGCTGCTTGGCACCGACGGTGGCGCCCGGTACGTGTTCGGCAACACGGTCTACACGGGTGTCGTCCCGACGCAGAATCCGAATCCGCTCCTCAAGTGGGAGCAGACGGCGCAGAGCTCCGTCGCCTTGGACTACGCCATCAAGAACAGCAAGTTCACGGGTACGTTGGAGTTCTACAACAAGAAGACCACCGACCTGTTGCTGACGGTCGACGTGCCGCAGCCGGCCGTTGTTTCCACGCAGCTGCAGAACATCGGCTCAGTGAGCAACAAGGGCTTCGAAGCCAGTCTCGATGCGCAGCTCCTCAAGGACAACAAGAAGAACCTCTCGGCGGGTTTGGTCCTGTCGATCGATCGGAATAAAGTCGAGAGCCTGGGCCGTCAGCTCTATATCAGCACGGGTGGCGTCAGCGGTCAGGGTCAGTCTGGCCGCAACTCGCAGCGCATCATTCCCGGCCAGCCAATCGGCACGTTCTGGGGTCCGGAGTTCGTGGGAGTGAACGCGCAGGGCCAGCAGCTGTTCAACCAGTACACTGTGACCCGGGACGCAAGCGGCATCGAAACTGGCCGTACGCTCAAGGGTACGACAACAGCTCCCAGTGGCGACGACGAGACGATCCTCGGCAACGCAAACCCGAAGGTCAGCATGGGTATCCGCAGTCAGGGCAACTGGGGAAGCTTTGACTTCACCACGCTGCTTCGCTCAGACGTCGGACAGAAGGTGTTCAACAACACTGCCCTGGTCTACTCGACCAAGTCGAACGTGCTGCAGGACAAGAACTTCCTCAAGACGGCCATTAACGACGGCATCGCCATCACGGAACCGGCTATCTACTCGTCCCGTTACATCGAGAGCGGATCGTTCTTGCGCCTAGCAAACATCACGGTCGGCTACTCGTTCAAGTTGAAGGGGATGGCATCCAAGTCGTCTCCGACCCGCATCTATGTGTCGGGTGACAACCTGCTGATGTTCACCAACTACACGGGTTACGATCCGGAAGTGCATGCGGCGGCAGGTCTGGCTTCGCGCGGCATCGACTATCTGGCGTATCCTCGCGCCCGCACGATCACCACCGGAATTCGGGTCGGCTTCTGATGCGAC
>JBKJTE010000396.1:0-7306 GCA_046590495.1 Gemmatimonas sp.
GCAGTGCATGCAGTGGTGTTGCGTGTGGTCATCGATTCCGACGTCAAAGGGGTTGAGGTGGCAAGCGGTGTGCCGGATCAGCCATTCGGCGATCTCGAAACTCAGCGCGGAGCCGAAGCGAGAGCGCGGGCCGCGCTCGACGTCAGCGACGCGGAGCTGGCGGTGGGGCTCGAAGGCGGCGTTGTGATCGAAAGCGACGGGTCGATGCGCACATGCGCGTGGGCTGTCGCAATTGACCGTCGTGGGACGCGCGGGATCGGCGGGTCGCTGTCGATGCCACTTCCCAGGACGGTCGCTGATCGCATCCGCGGTGGCGAAGAACTGGGGCACGCCATGGACGTCGTTGCGAAGACGGTTGGCACGAAGCACGGCCGCGGCGCCGTCGGGATTCTGACTGCTGGGCTGATCGATCGGCAGCGCGCATACGAAACGCTGGTGACGTACGCGCTGGCGCCCTGGTTGGCGCCGGAATATTTCGCCGAATACTTCTCGGCGTAGTTCGCGGAGTTGCGGGGCTAGGTCTCCGGCCGGTAGAGCAGCACCGGCAGCTCTGCGTGTCGCACGACTTCATCGGCGACGCTGCCGAGCATCAGGCGGAGCAGACCGCCGCGCCCGTGTGATGCCATCGCAATCGCTCCTGCATGTGTTCGCGCCGCTTCCTCGAGAATGCCGCGTCCGACGGAGAGGTCGGTTGTGACGTTTGTCGTCGAGCCTGCGGGGCAGTGTGCGAGCATGCCGGTGAGGTATTCGTTGCGCCCCTGCGACTCGGCTTCGAGAGCGCCCGGATCGGAGAGCAGCTCGGTGCCCATCGGTGCCATCGGCATCGCGTGCGGGACGGCGACGGCAAAGAGCGACATGGTGAGGCCGAGTGCCTCGGCAAAAACCCGCGCGTGTGGGATGACAGTCTCGGAGAAGGCTGAGCCGTCGAGCGGGCAGAGCACGGAACCCGAGGGGACGACAGGTGCGGCGTCCACACTGCTGCCTCGCACCAGAAGCACAGGACCGGTAGCGCGGACGATATACGCCGATGCAACGCTGCCCAGTCTGAGCCGCGCGAATCCACCGCGTCCGTGCGTCGTCATCACGGTCAAATCGGCACCGATTTCCTGGCCGTACTCGACGAGCGCTTCGATGGTCGTCCCTTCGAGCAACCGGCTCGAGACCGTGACACCCTCTGCCGTGAGTGATGCCACTTCTGCATCGAGCGCGCGCTGATCTTCCGCCCGACGTTCATGCACCAGTTCCGAGTCGTAGACCGGCACCGCGACTTCTCCCGCGACGAACGGGATATAGCTGCTTGGGTCGTGGACGAGGACGAGGTGCAGGGTCGCGCCAGTACGCCGCGCGAGTGCCGCCGCGATCGGCAAGGCACGCGCACTGAACGGCGAGCCATCGAACGGGACGAGGAGATTGGTATACATGGCGCAAGAGTAGACTGGGGTCCGAACACTCGCCAGCAGGGAAACCCCGACGATCAGTCGCGGGGATATCTTTGAATGCGCGATCTCAGCTGCGGGTGCGAGCCTACGTGTGCTGAGCAGTGCATGCGAGGTGGCAGGTGAGCGCGGCTGCACGCACCCCGATCCTGACCACGCAATCTGCCGACCTCAACGCCTTCACCGATGGCTGCTCCCCAACCGTTCATATCGCAAGATCGAGTCCGCTGGGCGGATGTCGATCTCGTCGGAATCATGCGCTTCAGTGCGTTCACGCGACTGGTCGAGAACGGAGAGCAGGAGATGCTGCGCGCAGTCGGCCTGTCGTATGCGAAGATTTTTGACGCGCCGACGGTGTGGATGCCGCGACGTCATCTTACGATCGAGTATTTCTCGCCGGCGCGTATCGACGATGCACTGACATTGGTCACATACGTGTCTCGGATGGGAGATACGTCGCTCACCGTGAACGTCGATGTGCGACTCGCCCAGCGGAATACGCTGATTGCGGCGGCGGCGATGGTGGTTGTCTGCGTGACCGTGGCAACATTTGCAAAGCGACCGTTGCCCCAGCTGATTCGCGATGCACTTGCGCCGCACGCCTGCTCGATCGAGGAAGCGCGCGCCGGTGGCCCCGGTTTCCGCTAGATTTGCAGCATGTCAGACATCGCTATGACCTACGTACGCAAAGGCTTTGGACTCAAGGCTGAAGTGCAACACACGCTCGCGGCAGACTACACGGGTCATTTGGTCGACCTGCTTCGGTCGCGCGAGTACACGCTGACTGCGGGCGATACGACGGTCCGGTTGGCCAAGGAATTCGGGTTTTGCTACGGTGTTGAGCGCGCGGTCGACTATGCATACCAGACGCGCATCAAATTCCCGGACCGTCGAATTTTTCTGGCGGGTGAGATCATCCACAACCCGCACGTGAACGCGAAGTTGCGCGAGATGGGTGTGGTGTTCCTCGCCGCGAGCGGCAAGGGTTTTGATTATGCGCAAGTGCGCGCGCAGGACGTGGTGATTCTTCCCGCGTTCGGCGTCACGATCCAGGATTTTCAGACGTTGCGCGACCTGGGATGTGTTGTCGTCGACACCACCTGCGGCTCGGTGTTGAACGTGTGGAAGCGTGTCGAGGTGTATGCCCGCGACGGCTTCACATCGCTCATTCATGGCAAGTACTACCACGAAGAGACGCGCGCGACGGCATCGCAGGTCGAGAAGTATCCCGGCGGTCAGTATCTCGTGGTGCGTGATATGGCCGAAGCGGATATGGTGATGGACTACATCGAGGCGAAGGCAGGGAAGGCAACGGCGCGTCCGGCACTTTCGCGTGAAGCGTTTCTCGAAAAATTTGCGCGCGCCGCGTCGGACAACTTCGATCCTGATCTTCACCTGGAGTGTATTGGCGTCGCCAATCAGACGACGATGCTTGCGCGCGAGTCGCTTGCGATTGGCGCGGCGGTTGGTGAATCGATGGTGCGGGCACACGGTGTCGCGCACAAGGCCGAGCGTTTCCGCACCTTCGATACGATTTGCAGCGCGACGCAGGACCGACAGGACGCCGTGGTGGAGCTGTTGCGCGAACCGCTCGACCTGATGGTCGTTGTCGGTGGGTACAACTCGAGCAACACGATTTCACTGGCCGCGCTGTGCGCCGAGCAGGTGCCGACGTACCACATCGCCGATCCGGACGAAATCGATGTCGAAACGAACGTCGTGCGCTATCGCCTGATCGGCCCGCATCACGCCGAGGACGAGCGTGCCTCGTGGCTGCCAACTACAGGTGTGCTCCGCGTTGGTATCACCGCCGGTGCGAGCACGCCGAACAACAAGATCGGCGAAGCCGTTGCGCGTGTCTTCGCGATCCGCGGGATCGATCCGGCCACGATCACCTGACGCCAGTTATGCCGCGCAACATGGTCACCGTTGCGGCGCTGCTTGTCGGCGCCTGCGCCCTCGTCGCCGCATGCAAGGGCGCGACGCGCGCGAGCACGGTTTCGACTGCATCGCCACGGGCGCAGACGGTGCGTATGCTGCTGGTGAACGACGTCTACGTCATCGACACGTTGCGTGACGGTACCGGCGGGGTCGCTCGCGTGGCCTATATTCGCGACTCGATCGAACGTGCGACGGGTCAGCCAGTGTTGTTCGTGCTGGCCGGCGATGTGCTCTCGCCCAGTGTGTTGGGCAAGTGGTACGGCGGTGCGCAGATGGTCGACGCATTCAACAGCGCCCGGCTCGACTACGCTGCACTCGGCAATCACGAGTTTGACGGCTCGCGTGCGACGCTGCTGGCGCGCCTGAACGAGTCGAAGTTTCGTTGGCTCTCCGGCAATTGTGGCGAAACCAGCGGCGCGCTGTTCCCGGGCGTGCGCGGCTGGGATACGCTGCGCGTGAATGGCGTTCGCGTCGGGGTGTTCGGTACGACGATCGTGCGCGACTATCCGGCGTACGTAAAGTGTCGCGACGCCGACAGTGCAACAACGAAGCTCGTGGACACGCTGCAACGCGCAGGTGCCGAACTGATCGTCGCGATCACGCACCGCAACCTGTTTGAAGACACGACGACGCTCGTCAGCGAACCGCGCATTGACGCGATTCTCGGCGGGCACGATCATAACGGCCGAGTATTTGAGCGGAACGGGCGTGTGGTGGTGAAGGCTGTCTCGAATGCGCGCTCCGCGATTCTCGTCACGTTCGCGCGGAGCGGCAACCGCTGGACGGCGCGCGAGACCGTGTTCAGGATCGGACGCGGTATGCACGACGAACCAAAGACGCGCGCCGTGGTGCAGGCGTGGCGGGACACGCTGCTCCGTCGCATCGGGCCCGATCGCGAGATCGGTATCGCACCGGAGCCAATCAACGCG
Organism: Gemmatimonas sp.; assembly: GCA_046590495.1. Lineage (GTDB taxonomy): Bacteria > Gemmatimonadota > Gemmatimonadetes > Gemmatimonadales > Gemmatimonadaceae > Gemmatimonas. The sequence goes on from JBKJTE010000396.1 coordinate 4,307, forward strand.
ATCGACTCCATTTCCAAGCGTGAGAGTCCGTTCGGCAACATGGTGGCGGACGCGATGCGCACCGGAACGAACGCCGACGTGGCAATGATCAACGCCGGCGCGTTGCGCTTTGACGACATGATGGCCGCGGGTCCGATCACGCGGCACATGATCGAAGGGATCTTTCTGTTTGCTGATGAAACGCGCGCGGTGACGTTCCCGATCACCGGTGCACGACTGCGCCAACTGATCGAGCACGGTCTGGAACGTGGAAGTTTGCTGAACGGTCCATATCCGCAGGTGAGCGGCGTGCGCTTCACATTCGATGCGCGCCTGCCCAGTGGTGCGAGAGTCGTCGGTGATCTCAGGCGAGACAGTGGGCGCGTGATCGTGCCGGCAGACACATTGCAGCTTACCTTCGTGACGTACCCTGCCTGTCGTGGTGGTGACGGATATCGGATACCGGAGGCCGCCGCGGTGTGCAAGTCGTTGGAAGCAAATCCGAAAGCCGCGCCACGCACGGCCGATTTGGTTTTGCAACATCTTGAAGCGATGCGGGGGCGTATCGTCGCGCCGCCGATCGGGCGAGTGACGCGACTGGATCGCTGAGTTACACCGATGGGCCCGCACTCCTACATCCCACCTTCCGGAGCGTTTCCGATGTCGATCGTCGAGCCGATCGTTCCCCCCAAAGATGACGCGCTCGCGCGCCTGCGGCTCGATGGCAAGGTCGCCATTGTCACGGGCGGAACGCGCGGCATCGGGCTGGCCATCGCAACCACGTTTGCGCGCGCCGGCGCGAGGGTCGTCATCTCCAGTCGTCGTGTTGAGCATGTCGACGCGGTGGTGAAGCTGCTCACCGACGAGGGACACAATGTCGTGGGCATACCGGCGCACATGGGCAAGGCCGCGGACGCGCATGAACTTGCCGCGCGTACCGTCGAACATTTTGACGGCATCGATATCATCGTCAACAATGCGGCGACCAATCCCGTGTTTGGCCCCCTACAGCATTCCACCGACGATGCGTTCGAAAAGATCTTCAGTGTGAACGTGAAGGGGCCGCTCGAATTGTGTCGCACGGCGCACACTGTCATGGCGCAGCGCGGTGGTGGCGCGATCGTGAACATTTCGAGCATCGGTGGCATTTCGCCTGAAGCGGGACTCGGTCTCTACAGCGTGAGCAAGGCCGCTCTTGTTTCGCTCACCAAGGTCATGGCGCAGGAGTGGGGCGCCGATGGCATTCGTGCGAATGTGATCTGTCCTGGACTCATCAAGACAAAGTTTTCGCAAGCGCTCTGGCAGGACGAGCACATTTCGGATCAGGTACTCGGTCACCAGCCGATCAGACGCATTGGTGTTCCGGATGATGTGTCAGGTCTCGCGCTCTTTCTCGCGTCCGATGCATCGTCGTACTGCACGGGTGGCGTGTACATGGTGGACGGAGGATATCTGACATGAGTGGCGCGACTGAAGTCCGCGTCGATCTTGAAGCACTGCTTGCAACGGCGCGATCGTTCGTGCGCGACGAGCTGGTGCCGATCGAGCCTGAATTGATGCACGGAACATGGGCGAGCATCGAACCCACACTCGCGCGATTGCGTGCACGCGCGCGTGAACTCGGGCTCTGGTCGCCGTTTCTGCCTGAATCGCTGGGCGGACTGGATCTCCCGCTCGATGCATATGCGCGACTGTCGGAAGTACTCGGCTGGACGCCCTTCGGTCCGTATGTGTGCAACTGTCAGGCACCCGACGTCGGCAACATGGAATTGCTGTTGCAGTTCGGCAGCGATGCGCAGAAGATGCAGTTTCTCGAGCCCCTCGCGCGCGGTGAAATTCGCAGCTGCTTCGCGATGACTGAACCTGAGCATGCAGGGTCGAATCCGGTGTGGATGTCGACAACCGCCGTGCGTGACGGTGACGAGTTCGTCATCACCGGCCACAAGTGGTTCACGTCGAGTGCCGACGGTGCGTCGTTCGCGGTGGTCATGGCGGTGACGGACCCGGATGCAAAAGCACCGCATGCGCGTGCGAGTCAGATTCTCGTTCCGCTCCCCGCCAAGGGGTACACACTGGTTCGCAACATCTCGGTCATGGGTGAAGCGGGTGCCGGCTGGGCGAGTCACGCCGAGGTACGCTTCGAGAACGTGCGTGTGCCAGCGGCAAATTTGCTGGGGCCCCAGGGCGCAGGCTTTGCGCTGGCCCAGGAGCGGCTCGGGCCCGGGCGCATTCACCATTGCATGCGTTGGATCGGCATCTGCGAGCGTGCGTTCGACCTGATGTGTCGTCGTGCCGCCTCGCGCGAAATCGCTCCCGGTGATGTGCTGGCTAACAAACAGGCGGTGCAGTTCTGGATCGCTGAATCGCGCATCGAAATTCATGCGGCGCGGCTGATGGTACTCGATGCCGCGTCGCGCATAGCACGCGACGGGCAGGAGGCCGCGCGCGAAGAGATTGCATACATCAAGGTCTTTGTCGCCAACACGCTGCAACGCGTGCTCGACCGGGCCATTCAGGCACATGGCGCGCTTGGTATGACCGACGACACGCCGCTCGCGTGGTGGTACCGCCACGAGCGCGCGGCGCGCATTTACGACGGGGCCGACGAGGTGCACAAAACAGTGATCGCACGTCGCGCACTCAAGCCGTATCTGCAGGCCGCCGCGGCGGGTGCTTCGCGCACTGGTGGTGCGGCCGAGTGAGCGAGGCTGAAACTCCGACGCCGAAAAAGGCCGTTGCGGGGGCCAGTCCCGACACTGTTGCCGTTCGCGCAGGTGAAGAGATCGATCCGGTCGCACTGCGCGATTGGATCGCGAATACTGCACCGCATCTCGTGCCGGCCGGGGCGACGCTTGTCATCCGACAGTTTCCCGCGGGCTTTTCGAATCTGACGTATCTCGTTTCGCTGGCCGGTGAAGATGGGTGGCGTGGGTATGTGTTGCGTCGCCCACCGCGCGGCGTGAAGCCCGGCATCGCACACGACGTCCTGCGCGAGTATGGCATTCTGTCCGCGTTGCACCC
>JBKJTE010000082.1:0-16450 GCA_046590495.1 Gemmatimonas sp.
CCAGTGCAAGACTTTCTTCGGTCTGCCGGACCAGTGTGCCGAGATAGATCTGATCGGGCGACATGAGCAGTCGCACGCCACCATGACGTCCGCGTATTGTTTCGATATAGCCAAGTACACTGAGCTTGTGCACAATCTTCACGAGATGTTCGTACGACATATTCATCCGCTGCGCGACGTCGCGGATTGGAATCGCACGTTCACGCTCGAGTGCAAGAACGATCAAGCAGCGAACGGCGTTGTCAGAGAATCTAGTAAGCCGCATACCAGATAGTGTCGTGTGACCGCTCCGCGCGACTGTCAGGGAAATCCCGCAAATACTCAGGGATTCATCCGACTTTAATCTGGCATGTGAGATCCGAGATTCGTTCCCGCGCACCTGATCCGCGACGCATCGTCGCTCGGTGCTTGACGCAATTCACCCAATCTCGGGGTCGCACCTCATGTCTCTTTCTCGCCGCACTGGTTGGTTGGTGGCGACTGCCTCCGTCGCTGCGATGTTGTCGTACAGCTACGCGTGTGCACCCGCGTCGCGTCCGGCTGGCGCAATCGGCAGTGCAGACGCTGCCGTCAAGACGTATGTCGCACCGGGACAGCACGATGAGTTCTACGCCTTCATGTCCGGTGGATTCAACGGACAGATCGGCGTCTATGGCCTGCCTTCGGGACGTCTGCTCAAGATCGTGCCGGTCTTCTCGCAATTCCCCGAGAATGGTTGGGGCTACTCGGAGGAGACGAAGCCGATGCTGGAGACAACGTTCGGCAACATCCCGTGGGATGACCTTCACCACACCGCACTCTCGCAGACGAACGGCGAGGACGATGGACGCTGGATCTTTGTCAACGCGAATAACACGCCGCGGGTCGCGCGTGTCGATCTCAAGAACTTCGAAACGTCGGAAATTCTACAGATCCCGAATTCAGGCGGCAATCACGGTTCGCCGTTTTTGACGTCGAATACCGAGTACGTGGTCGCCTCGACGCGCTTCTCGCTGCCAATTCCGCAAGCGGACGTTCCGATCTCTGATTTCAAGAAGTCGTTCAAGGGTACGATCAGTTTCATTGCAGCCAATGAGCCCGGGAAGATGGACGTGTCGTTTCAGCTGCTCGTGCCGGGGTTCAACTATGACCTCGCGCGCGCAGGCAAAGGACCGTCAAAAGATTGGGTCTTTCTGACATCGTACAACTCCGAGCAGGCGTACGAGAAGCTCGAGATCAACGCGTCGAAGGCCGACAAGGATTTCATCGCCGCGATCAATTGGAAGACGCTCGAAACATGCAAGAAGGCCGGCAAGGGTGAGCAATGGCCGTCCGAGTATTCGCACAACGTGATGGACGAATTCACGCGCACGGCGCATTCAGAGCTGAAAAAGGGCGTGACAGTGTTGACGCCGCAGTCGTGCCCGAGCTCGATCTACTTCCTGCCGACACCGAAGTCGCCGCACGGCGCCGACGTTGATCCGAGTGGTGAGTTCATCGTCGCCGGTGGCAAGCTCGCGAGTGTCATCCCGGTGCATTCGTTCACGAAGATTCAGAAGGCGATCGCCGACAAGGCATTCGAGACAGAAGTGCAAGGCATTCCGGTGCTCAGGTACGAGGCGATTCTCGCCGGTGAAGTGAAGAACCCGGGCTTGGGTCCATTGCACACAGAATTCGACGGTAAGGGATACGCGTACACGTCGATGTTCATCTCGTCGGAAATCGTGAAGTGGAAGCTCAGCACCTTCGAAGTGGTTGACCGTGCACCGACGTACTACTCGGTCGGTCACCTCATGATTCCCGGCGGTGGCACGAGCAAGCCCTCAGGTAAGTACGCCGTCGCGTTGAACAAGATCACGAAGGATCGTTATCTCCCGACGGGCCCGGAACTCGCACAGTCCGCGCAGCTCTACGACATCTCCGGCGACAAGATCAAGCTCATTCTCGACTTCCCCACCACCGGCGAACCGCACTACGCCAACGCCATCGAAGCGAAGAAGATCGAGAGCGCTCAAATCAAGTTCTACAAGCTGGCGGAGAACCGCCACGCCGAAGTCGTACGTACGGAACGCGAATCCGGCGTGGAACGGAAAGGCAAGGTGGTGCACGTTCGCATGACGGCAATTCGTTCACACTTCGCGCCCGACAACATCGAAGGCGTGCAGGTAGGTGATACGGTGCTCTTCCACATCACCAACCTCGAGCAGGATTGGGATGTCCCGCACGGCTTCGCGATTCAGGGTGCACAGAACTCCGAGCTGCTGGTCATGCCGGGCGAAACGCGCACGCTGAAGTGGATCCCACGCGCGATCGGTGTTTATCCGATGTACTGCACCGACTTCTGCTCGGCGCTACACCAGGAGATGTCGGGCTATGTCCGAGTGTCGCCGGTTGGGTCATCAGTCGCGCTTTCGGCGAACACCGTGAAGGCACAAGGTCAGGCCGCACGCGCGGCCGCTCTGCAACCCAAGTGATCGACGGCCCGATGCGCAGCTCCGTGCGTTCCCGGCCCTTGTTGGCGCTCGCTGCGGTGATGCTTGGCGCATCGCTCTTCTTCCCATTGTGGCGCGTGTCGTTGATCGCGCCGCAGTACCCGGAAGGCTTGGGGATGTACATCTGGGCGCACACCGTAGCGGGCGTGACGGAAAGTGACCTGCAGAATATCAACGGACTGAATCACTACATCGGGATGGCGACGATCGTCCCCGATTCCATTCCGGAGTTGCGCATCATTCGTCCCGGAATCATCGCCATGGCGTTGCTCGGTCTTGGTGCTGCATGGGCCGGCCGGCGCCGTTGGATGCTCGCGTGGACCGGGGCGTTGCTCATCGCAGCGGTGGTTGGCATTGGAGACTTCTGGCGGTGGGAATACGACTACGGACACAACCTCGATCTGGAGCATGCACCAATCCAGATCCCGGGCATGTCGTATCAACCACCACTGATCGGCAGCAAGAAGTTGCTCAACTTCACGGCGACATCGTATCCGGCGACCGGCGGTGTGCTGGCGATTCTGGCGGTGGTGTTCGCAGTCGGCGCCGTCGCGACGAGAACGAAGAAAGATGTTGCCGCATCGCCGGCGCTTCAGGTACGCGTCGCGTGACTCGCCGACTTTCAACCATGCTGTTGGTGCTGGCGCTGGTGGCCAGTGCCTGCAGCAGCGGCGCGCGAGAGCTGATTGCCGGTGAAGACAGTTGTCACTATTGCCGCATGGCCATCGATGATCCGCGATTCGGTGCGCAACTGCTCACGGCCACGGGGCGCGCCGAGACGTTCGATTCAATCGAGTGCCTTGCGTCGTACGTCGCTGCGCTCTCGTCAACGGACCAACCGCGCGCAGTCTGGGTCGCGGACTTCGAACATCCAAAGCATTGGATTGAAGTGACTCATGCCCGCTTCCTTCACAAGAGTCGCGTGCCGTCACCCATGGGACGTGCACTCGTGGCGTTCGATGGCGCGCGCGGAGCAGACGCATTGGTCGCACAGTACAACGGTCGCGCACTCGCCTGGACCGAGGTGATGTCGCTGGTCGAGAGCGAAAAGATTGCTGCCGCGCCGGTGGCAGTTACCACGGTGCAGGCGAGAGTCGACACCGCACGCCCGGACACCGTGTCCGTGACGCCGCCAAACCGCGTTCGAGCGGCACCGACGGCAGACAACGAGACGACAAGCATCAGCGAAGCGGTTGTACGGGTGGCCCGTGGTGGTGTGGTGCGCCTGCATGCGGGCGTGTACGCCGAGTCGACGATCGTTGTCCGTCAGCCCCTCACGCTTGTCGGCGACAGTGGCGCGGTGCTCGATGGACAGGGCGAGCGGGAGATCCTCGACATCGGGGCAGACTCCGTCACCGTTCGCGGAATCACCTTTCGCAACACCGGTACGAGCCAGGCCACTGACCGCGCGGCATTGCGTGTCGTTGAAGCGATTCACTGTCTGATCGAATACAATCGCTTCGAGAACACACTCTTTGGCATCTACCTGCAACGCGCACGAGGTTGTCGCGTCAGCCACAACACGTTGCAGGGGATGGAAGGCTCGCAGACGGTGACCGGGAATGGGCTGCACCTCTGGTCAAGTCGCGACATCATCCTCGAAGACAATATCATTCGCGGACATCGCGACGGCATCTACTTCGAATTTGTGACCAATGGCATCGTGCGCCGCAACGTCAGCGAGGGAAGTCATCGCTACGGGCTGCACTTCATGTTCTCCGATTCGTGCCACTACGAGAACAATGTCTTTCGCGCGAACGAGTCCGGGGTTGCCGTGATGTACTCCAAACGCGTCGCGATCCTCAACAACACGTTCGCCCACAATCGCGGTAGCGCGGCGTACGGGCTGCTGCTGAAAGAGATCACCGACAGTGAGATACGAGGCAATCTGTTCGCCGAGAACTCGATCGCGCTTCATCTGGAAGGTGCGAGCAGGAATGCGGTGACGGACAACGATTTTGTGCGGAACGGATGGGGCGTGCGGGTGCTTGCGGATGCGCAGGACAATGTGCTGCGCGGCAACATGTTTTCCGGAAATGTTTTTGACGTCGGCACCAACAGTCGGCGCAACTACAGCACGTTTGATGGCAACTGGTGGGATCGCTATCGCGGTTACGATCTCGACCGCGACGGTCGTGGCGATGTCGCGCATGCGCCGGTCCGTCTCTTCGCACTACTCGTCGAACAATCGCCGTCCGCCCTGATTCTGACACGCAGCATGCTCGTGGACCTGCTCGATGTGGCCGAGCGTGTGTTGCCTGCGCTGACGCCCGAGACCCTTCGTGACCAATCACCGCTGATGCACGCTCCCAGGAGAGTGCCGTGAACTCTGACGCCATGCCGCTCCCTGCACCGCTCGTTGCATTTCGCGGCGTATCCAAGCAGTACGCCAGCCGCACGGTATTGCATGCGATCGACCTCGATATCGCCTGCGGTGCTGTGACCGCAGTCGTCGGCCCAAACGGCGCAGGCAAGACAACGCTCAACAAAGCACTGCTCGGACTTGTGCGCCCAACGGGCGGGCGCATCACTTTCGGCGGCATCGACATCGCGCGCCAGATCGCGTATCGCGGGCGTATCGGATACATGCCGCAGGCGCCCAGTTTTCCCGAGACGTTTTCGGCGCGGGACGTACTCACGCTCCTCGCCGATCTGCGCGGCCGCGATCGTCCACGTGACGAGAGTCTGGTGCGGGACTTCGGGCTCGCGCAGTTCCTCGAGCAACCGGTGCGCTTGCTATCAGGTGGGCAGCGCCAGCGGCTGAATGCGGCCGCGGCATTTCTGTTCACGCCGGATCTGCTACTACTCGACGAACCGACGGCAGGACTCGATCCGATCGCGAGTGGCATCCTCAAGGACAAGATCCGGGAAGTCCGCGATCAAGGGCGAGCGGTGATCATTACATCGCATGTGTTGAGCGAGCTCCAGGAACTTGCGGACGCGGTGGTGTTTCTGAACGAAGGGCATGTGCGCTGGAGCGGCCCGCTCGCGGCCCTGATCGAACAGACCGGTTGCACAACGCTCGAGCGTGCGATCGCAACGCTTATGCGCGAATCGGCAGCCGTCCCGTTCGCGTCATCATCTGCGACGGAGCTCGTCGCATGACGTCGATCACCCTGTTCAACACCACAACGTTGGCGATGTCGACACCGGATGATGCGTCTACGATCGATACCGCGGACCGCACGCGTCCATCGATTGTCGGAACCGTGCTCCGTCATGAAGTGCGCAACCTTCCGAAGAATCGTGGCGTCCTGTTCTTCGCGCTGGCAATGATGCTGATCTCGGAAAGCGTGCTACGCCTGACGGGTTCGGGGGCGCGCGCGCTCACTGCGATGCTGGATATCGTGCTTGTGGTTGTACCGCTGGTGACGATCGTATTCGGCGTCATCTCGTGGCACTCGTCGCGGGAATTCAACGAGCTGCTGCTGGCACAACCGGTGCGCCGCCGGTCGCTCTTTGCGGCCCTCTATCTCGCGCTCGTCATACCGCTCGCGGCTGCGTTCACCATCGGACTGCTCGCACCATTCATCGTACATGGCGCAATCACAGCCGACGCGCTCGCGCTGTTGCTCGCCACGCTGGGAGCCGGATGTGCGCTGACGCTCATCTTTGGCGGCCTCGCGCTGCTGATTGGCGTCTCGGTCGATGACAGACTGCGCGGTGTCGCACTCGGACTCGCGCTCTGGCTGCTACTCACCGTCGCATACGACGGACTTGTGCTGCTCGTGGCGACAACATTCGCCGACTACTCACTCGAGCGGCCGATGCTGGCCCTCACACTGTTCAATCCGGTCGATCTGGCGCGTGCGCTGATTGTGATGCAAAGCGATACCGCAGCGCTGATGGGATACACCGGTGCGGTCATGCATCGCTTTCTCGGGAGCGCACTCGGCAGCGTTGCTTCACTGCTCGGACTGCTGGGCTGGATCGTCGTCCCCGCACTGCTGGCACGCCGCGCGTTTGAGCGACGCGATTTCTGATCACCTTGCCCCGTCCAAACTCGCACGCGACGTTCGCTGAACGCGCCGACAACTCCTGCACGCATACCGATCGTCCACTGAGATGACTGACATGACCATCACCGTGTTCTCCGCGCACCACTTCACTGGCAATTTCACACGCACCGCAGTCGTTGCAGCATCACTCGCGTTCATTGCGGCGTGCAGCAAAGACGCGGCGCCGAAACCCGCCGACACCGCTGCGCCCGCCGCGCCGTCGCAAAGCGACGCTCCATCGGTCGCACCGACCGGGAAGGTCATCACCATCGAGATGACGACCGACGAGAAAGGGAGCTCGTTCTCGCCGCGCGACGTCGAAGCGCATCGGGGTGACGTCCTCAAATTCGTACTCGTGGCCGGCGTGCATAACGTGCACTTTCTTGCCGACTCCAATCCCGGCGCGGTGGGACTCCCGCCGGTTTCCACCTTCGCACAGTTGCCCGGTCAGGCCATCGAAATTCCGGTCACCTTCGCCGCCGGCAAGAGCTACTACTTCCAGTGTGACCCGCACGCGCTGCTCGGCATGCAAGGTCACGTGAAAGTCGAGAACTAGTCGAACTGCTCACGCGTCGGCGGCGAGGGCGTCGTATTGGCGCCCGCGCCAACTTCGCGGGACACGGGCCGTGCTCTGCGTCAAACGCCACGCCGCAGGAATGTCCGCAAGCCACGACATCCAGAACGACGCGCCACGCACGGCGTAGTGCCCGCGGAGAGCAAATAGCAACATCAATCGTACCGACAGCGCGGACGCATTCACGAGCAGCAGCGCCTGCAGCAACATCACCCGGGGATCTTCGGCCGGGAGTACGCCAAACCACGCGAACAGTGCCGCGCACAACAACAGCATCGGCACCGGCAATGCCTGTACAAGCCAGACCAGCGCGACATCGAGCCAGCGGCGCCACATCGGCGTCGCGTCTTTGAGATCGAAGCTGCGTCCCCATTCACGCCACATTTCGCTGAGCGATGCGTACGAACGCACCTCGATGATCTGTGAACCGTCGAGAAATCCGACGCGCGCACCACGCGCCGCGAGATGGCGCGCGAGTGTGACGTCGTCGCTGAACGACGCGCGCGCCGACGTGTACCCACCGTGCTGTTCGAGCAGCGAGCGCCGGGCCATGAAGCATTGGCCGTTCGCCAGCACCCGATCCGGCGGCGGTTGTGTTGCACCGGCCGCCCCGCACCGATAGACGAGCGTCACCAGCATCGCGGGCTGCACGAAACGCTCGCCCGCACTCTGACTGACGAAGCGCGGCGCGAATGAGGCGACATCGAAGCCGTCAGCATTCACCGCTTTCACGACCGCGCCGACAAGTCCGGGTGCTGGTACGGTGTCTGCGTCGATCCCGAGCACCCATTCGCCGCGCGCGTGACGCAGTCCGGTCTCCAGCGCCCACACTTTGCCCACCCAGCCCTCAGGCAGCGCCTCGTCGGTGAGCAACTGAATGCGCGCGTCACGCTGCGCTGCAGCCTGCACCAACGCTCGCGTGCCGTCTGTCGAGCGACTGTCGACCACGAGCACTTCGAGCATCGGATCCGTCTGCGCGATCAGGCCTTCGAGACAGGGACCGATGCGCTTCGCTTCGTTCAAGGTCGCAACAATCACCGACACCGTCGTCTCACGATTGGGCGTGAGCACTGGTTCGACAGGTGGACGACGCGTGCGACCCGGCATCAGGCGCGAAAGTATCACGAGCAACGCCGCGACTTGCGTACCGAGCAACGCGAGTCCGCCAAGTCGCAACAGTTCGGTCGTCATCATTATGCGGTCGCACCAAGACGCGGTTCAACGGCCGTCACGGGCTCCTTGAGTGCAAGTCGTGCAACGGCCTTGGCCATGTCGCCGAAAATGAAAAGGTGTGCGGGAAACATCGCGTACCAATACAGCAGACCGAACAGGCCGCGCGGGGCAAAGAGCGCTGTCTGAATTAATCGTGTGCCAGTGCCTTCGGGCACTGCCGTGAACTGCAACCAGGCGTGACCGGGCACCTTCATCTCCGCACGCAAGCGCAGCAATCGCGGGCGTTCGACCATCTCGACGCGCCAGAAATCGACGGCCTCTCCAAGATAGAGCCATGCCGGGTCACGGCGCCCTCGCCGCAGCCCAGGGCCGCCTACAAGTCGATCAATGAAGCCGCGAATCTGCCACAGCATGTTGTACACGAGCCAGCCCTGCTCGCCGCCCAACCGGCAAAACGCGCGGAACACCTGATCCGGTTCCGCCTCTACGTACAGCGATCGAGTCTCTTCGAGGACACCTTCCCGATCGCGCAATTCGTACGACTTATCGTCCCCCAGTGCGTCGCTCCAGCGCGATTCGACCGCGTGCCCGTTCATCCGCGCCAACGCCCGCTCCACCGCCTGCTTGTAGCGCATGGGGTGGATGTCAGGGAATAGCGCTTGGGCCTTGGTCGTGTCTGCAAGCACGGGGTGTGCAATCCCTTCCACGAGCGGGACGGCGAGCCGACGCGGGATGGGTGTGATACGATCAATCCACAACGCCGCGAGCGTTGGGGCCAATACGGGCACCGCGATGATCGTGCGACGGAGTCCACGCGCCGCGGCATACCCTTGCAGCATCGCCCGAAACGACAGCCGATCTGCGCCGCCTATCTCCACAATCCCACTCGGCTCCTGATCGCGCGCCGCCATGAGATACGTCAGCACATCGCGCACCGCGATTGGCTGCACTTCGTTCACGATCCACTTCGGTGCGACCATGAACGGCAACCGTTCCGTCAAGTAGCGCACCATCTCGAAGGATACGGAGCCCGACCCAACAATCGGACCGGCGCGAAATTCAGTGGTTGGCAGACCGCCTCGCAGGATCGCGCCGGTCTCGCCACGACTCTGCAAGTGGCGCGATACGCCGACCGCCTCAGGAACGAGTCCGCCGAGGTAGATGCAGTGACGCAGGTGACGGCCGGCGTCAACGAAGTTGCGCGCAGCGATGCGATCGCGTTCGGCGAAGTCGTCCGAGTCCGTCATCGAGTGCACGAGGTAGTACGCCTGCTCCACCCCGTCGAGCGCGCGTGCGAGCGACCTTGCGTCGAACAGGTCGCCGGTCACCACGTCCACTTCGTCGGCCCACCACCGACCGCGAATTCGGCGCGCGTCACGTACCAGCAGCCGCACCTTGATTCCGCGCTCAACCAAGCGCGACGTCAGGCGTCCGCCGATATATCCAGTGGCTCCTGTGATGAGGACCGTCATGCGTAGAGCCTTCTGGAGCGGGACGCGATTGGCAACCGACGTGTACGACTGGTAAGGTAACCGGGCAGCATTCCGTCTCGTTCCCGTTTCCCACCCCTCCTGTAGGCAGATGCCCACGCATATGGCGCGAGCGAATCCCTCACCAGGTCGTCAGCTGCTGGCGCAGTGGCAGCGCCTCTCGCACGTCCCGTTCGGCAAGCGACTATTCAGCTGGATCGTGGGACGGACCGCGCCATACACAGGAACCGTCGGCGGCGTGTTCAGCCACATCCGTCCGGGGTACGCGCGTGTCGAAGTGCGCGACCGCCGCGCGATACGCAATCACCTGGCGTCGATTCACGCGGTTGCGTTGGTGAACCTCGCCGAGATGACGAGCGGTGTGGCGTTGATGACGGCGCTACCGAAAGGGGTGCGCGGCATCGTGACCGGGCTTTCGATCGAGTACCTGAAAAAGGCACGTGGGACGCTGGTCGCGACAACCACTGCCGACGCACCGACGGCTGTCACGGAGTCGATGAGCCATGAAGTCATCGCGACGATCACTGACAGCACAGGCGATGTTGTCGCGGTGTGCAAAGTGCAGTGGAAGCTCTCGCCGCCTCGCGATGCCGCGGTTGACGACGACGCCACGCGCGGCGCTGGTGCCGAAATGGTGCGCGCGTGACGAGTGCCAGCGTCGGCGTGAGAGCCTCAGCTGACGGTACCGCAACGCCGTCGCACGAGACGGCGCTTACACGACACGCGCACATCGCAATTCCGCTCATTTGCGGGCCAATGTATCCATGCAGCAATCCTGAACTCGTGGGCGCAGTGAGTCGTGCCGGTGCGCTCGGCGTCGTGCAACCAATCTCGCTCACGTACGTGCACGGACACGACTACCGCGAGGGGTTGCGGCTGATCAATCGCCTTGCAGGCGGAAAGCCGATCGGACTGAACGCGTTGATCGAAGCATCCAGCAAGACCTATCACAACCGCATGGCGAAGTGGGTCGAGATCGCGCTCGAAGAGGGTGTCCGTTTCTTTCTGACCTCACTCGGCAATCCGCGTTGGGTCGTCGATCGTGTACACGCCGCCGGCGGCGTTGTGTACCACGACATCACCGAGAAAAAGTGGGCGTTGAAAGGACGCGATGGTGGAGTGGATGGACTCGTTGCGGTGAATCGCGAAGCGGGTGGGCACACCGGGTCGCGGACGCCCCAAGCGCTGCTCGACGAAGTTGCTGATCTCGGATTGCCTGTGGTTGCGGCCGGCGGCGTTGGCGACGGCGCGCAGTTTCGTGCGCTGCTCGAGATGGGTTACGCTGGTGTGCAGTTGGGCACGCGCTTCATTGCGACCACGGAATGCAATTCCGATCTCGCGTACAAGCAGGCGATCGTTGCCGCGACATCGCGCGACATCGTGCTGACCGAACGGTTGACCGGCGTTCCGGTTTCGGTGCTGCGCACACCGTACGTTGAGAAGCTTGGAACGACGGTCGGGCCGATCTCGCGATGGATGTTTCGCGGACGCAAGACCAAGCATTGGATCCGTACCTTCTATGCGCTGCGCTCGTTACGGCAGCTCAAGCGGTCAAGTATGGACGGTGCGAATCAGGACTACTGGCAAGCTGGCCGCAGTGTCGACTCAATCGACGTCATCAAACCGGCAAGCGAAATCGTTGCGGAGTTTGCGGCCGCGTACGCACAAACGAACCCTGGAGTAGCGCGATGAGACGTAGCGGACTGTTGTGCGCGACGGCGATTGCTGTCGCGACGACGATTGGAACATCAGCCGTGCCCGCGCAGGGAATGCGCGTTCCGGGTCTCAACGCACCGGTGCAGCTCACGCGCGACTCGGCGGGGATCGTGCACATCGCGGCGCAGAACGAACACGATCTGTTCTTTGCGCAGGGATATAGTGCCGCGCGCGACCGCCTGTTTCAGTTGGAGTTGTGGCGTCGTCAGGCGACCGGCACGATGGCCGAAGCGCTCGGGCCGCGCTGGGTGGCACGGGATCGCGCGTCGCGGCTGCTGCGGTATCGCGGCGACATGACGAAAGAGCTGGCGCACTATCATCCGCGTGGCGCCACGATCATCGGCGCGTTTGTAGACGGCGTAAATGCGTATGTCACGCGCGTGCAGCGCGATTCGACGCTGCTGCCGCCAGAGCTCAAGTGGTTGGGCATCACACCGGGCAAATGGACACCCGCGGTGGTCGTGTCCAGGCACAACGCCTTGGCGTCGAACGCGAAGGAAGAAGCCGCGACAGCACGCGCCGTTCGCGCGATCGGTGACGCCGCCGTCATTCGTCGCCGACGCTTTGAAGGCGGTCCGCCGCAGTTGGGAATCGATTCTGCGATCACTCGCGTCCTCGACGCCACGTCCGACGACGCGCTGCTGTCCGTGTACGACGCATTCAAAAATGCGCCGTCGTTTCGCACCGATGATGTGATCGCGTCGGTGCGGCGCAAGAGCGCGGCGGCAGCGGAAGGCGCGAGTGACGGTAGCGGAGAATACGCGTCGTCCGAATTTGCCCTGACGGTCGATCCGTTCCCTCGCGACCAAGGCACGACGTCGGCCCCAGCCGATCCGTGGGAGAGCAACAACTGGGTGCTTGCGGGTGCCAGAAGCGCATCCGGCCGGCCATTGCTTGCCAACGATCCGCACCGCACGATCACGTCACCGTCGCTCCGCTATCTCGTGCATCTGACAGCGCCCGGGTGGGATGTAATCGGGGGGGGCGAGCCTGCGTTGCCCGGTGTCGCGATCGGGCACAACCAGCATGGCGCGTGGGGGCTCACCATTTTCGGGCTCGATGCAGAAGATTTGTATACGTACGACACCAAAGCGTCCGATCCGCTGTCGTATCAGTTCAAAGGTGCTGCGACGAGAATGCGTGTAGAGCATGACACCATCCGCGTGCGCGGTCGGGCCCCGGTTCGCGTCACGCTGCACTTCACGCGCCATGGTCCCGTGCTCTTTGAAGATTCGACAAAGCATATCGCCGTTGCGCTCCGGGCCGGTTGGCTCGAGACCGGTGGTGCGCCGTATCTGGCGAGCTTGCGCATCGATCAGGCGAAGACGTGGACCGATTTTCGTCAGGCGCTGACGTACTCGTTCATGCCCGCCGAGAATTGGATTTGGGCGGACACCTCGGGAGCGATCGGTTGGCAGGCAGCGGGGATAGCTCCCATTCGCAAGGCGTGGGACGGGCTGGTGCCGGTCCCCGGCGACGGTCGCTTCGAGTGGAGCGGCTATCTGCCCATCAACGACCTCCCGTATGAGCTGTCGCCGACGCGCGGATTCATCGGCACGGCGAACGCATTCAACGCGCCACCTGGCTACGCGCACCCGGATGCCATCGCGCGGAGCTGGGGCGACAGCTGGCGCTTGCTGCGTCTCACGGAAGTGCTGGACACGATACGTAACGCGAACGTCATGGCCATGCAGAAGCTGCAGCACGACGAGACGCCGGTCGCGGCGCGCGCGCTCGTAGGTGCAATGCGAAGTGTGACCGTCACGGGCGCCCTCGCGCAGGCAGCGCGCGATTCCCTGCTGGCCTGGAACGGTGTACTGGCGACAACGTCGATCGGTGGCGGGATCTATGCGATGTGGGAGCGCAATCTCTTGCGCGTAGTCGCCGCGAAGGCGCTGCCTGCAAACGCGCGAAGCGTGCTGCGCACGATCCCGCTCTCACGCGTTGTCGAGTGGATGGTGGCGCCCGACTCGGTGCTGGGCGCGAACCCGATCGCCGTCCGCGACTCACTACTGCGTCGCTCCTTCAATGACGCTGTCGCTGAGCTGAGTGCGAAATTCGGAACGTCGATTGCCAAGTGGAAGTACGGCCAGGCGACCTTTCATCACGTGCGCATCGCGCATCCTCTCGACGCCGTCGTGAATGATTCGCTGCGCAATTGGCTCTCGCCAGGTCCGATTGCGCGTGGCGGTTACGCCAACACGCTCAACTCCACCGGCAACACCGACAACCAGACGTCCGGCGCCAGCATGCGCGTGGTGTTCGATCTTATTGACTGGGAACGGGCAACAGTCACCAATACGCCAGGTCAAAGCGGTGATCCGCGTTCACCGCACTATCGCGACCTCTTTCTGCCGTGGACGCAGGGATCGTATGCGCCACTGCCGTACAGCAAATCCGCGATAGCAAAACGGGCGGAGACCGTAGAAGTCATCCGCCCGTAGCGATTGTACCCTTTGCTCGTTTCTACTGCGACGGCCCACTCGCTGCCGCACGCGTCACCGGCGGATCTTTCGGTTTTTCGCCCTGTAGCCAATAGGCAAACCACTGGCGCAGTCGTCCAAGGCGATCGACCAAAAGCCACGGTTCGCCGGTGCGCGAGAGATCATGGTTGGAGCGCGGATAGCGCACCATCTCCACCGGCACGCCCTGCTTCTTGAGCGCCATGAACCACATCTCTGCGTTGCCCATCGGCGTGCGGAAATCTTCTTCCGACTGCACCATCAGCATCGGCGTTTTCACTTTGTTCACATAGCGAATCGGTGACAGCGTGTCGTACAACTTCTGGTTGTCCCACGGCTTGCCGTAGAACTCGAATTCGGTAAGCCCCTGCGCATCGCTCGCACCGTACCAATAGGTCCAATCGGTAATCGTGCGATCCGTTTCGATTGCCTTGAAGCGCGTGGTCTTGGTCGCGAGCCACGTCGTCATGAAGCCGCCGTACGAGCCACCCGTGGCACCCATCTTCGTGCTGTCGACATCGGGACGCTTAGCCACGATGTCCACCGCCTTCATCAGGTCTTCGTAGTCTTCCATCCCCCAGCGGCCGCGCGTGCTGTAGGTGAATGGCGCGCCGTATCCGCTCGAGCCGCGCGGGTTCGTGAACAACACGAACATTCCCTGCGCCGCCAGATTCTGGAATTCGTCGAACCAGCCCTCGCCGTACGACGAGTGCGGACCACCGTGAATGTAAATCACCAGCGGATACTTCTTCCCCGCGTCGTATCCGTACGGCTTCATCAACCACCCTTCGATCTCCGTATTGCCGACGCTCTTGTACGTGAAACGTTCGGCGTCGCTCCACACGACATCCTTGTTCACATCGTCGTTGAAACTCGTCAGCTTGCGCTCGTTACTGCCATCGGCGTTCGCAACGAATAGTTCAGGCGGTTTGGCCATCGACGTCGCGACAAACGCGATCACCTTTCCCGTCGGATCGTACGACGTGCCACGAATCTGACGACGTCCGTTTACGATCTCTTTGGGCGCGCTCTTGCCGGTGAGATCAGCCTGCATGACCGCGCTCCGTCCGCCGATCTCAGCGGTGAACATCAATGCACCATTCGGCAGCCAATCGATGTTGTTCGGCTCGAACTGCCAGTCACCGATGATGTTCCTGGGCACGCCACCCGCTGCATCAACGAGATAGATCCGAGCCGACTTCACGCGCGCCGGACGGCCAACGAAGGCGATGGTCTTGCTGTCGGCACTCCATGCGAAATCGCTTTCCGCGCCCATCCACTCAGCGACTCTCCGCGGTGCGCCGCCATCAACGCTCATGACGTAGATGTCAGTGTCGTTGCGCTCTGTTTCGTCGCGCACCTTGTTGTACGGCAACTTGGCCAGCGAATCGCGCTCAAGATCAACAACGGAGTCAGGACGCAGCTTCGATTCCGCGACGAACGCGATCAGTTTGCCGTCAGGCGACACCGTGGGTGACCGATGCGAGTACATGGTATTGGTCAACATCTTCTTCGCCGTATCGCCCGCGGCCTGCGTCCAGATCTGCTGCGGACGCCAGGTACGGCTCACCGCGCGCCCCGGCACAAAGCCCGCACCGTTCACTTTGTACGACATGTCGGTGACGTGCCGCCCGTCAAAGCGCATCGGATCAGCCGGACGCGTGATCGCTTCAAATGTCGGTTTGGCCATTGGTAGCATACGCGCAAACGGATCGCCCGCGCGAGGTGCCGAGTCGGTGCGCGCCGGTCCGCTGTACACGGCGAACGCATGACTCGAGGGCATGGAGCCATCGGGATAGTTGTCGACCTGAATCGCCTCGCCCGAAGGCTGATCAAGACGGATCGCCCAGGTATTCCCACGACCGCCGGGGCGGGCCGAGTTGAAAAACAGATATTTGCCATCCGCTGACCAGCGCGGATTCGAACTCTCCGTGCTCGGCGCCGTCCAACGACTCGGTTCACCACCCTCGGTGTTCACCACCCACACTTCGCTGTGACGGCGATTCTCCGCTTCCTTCGCCGTGGTTACCGTCATCGCGATACGCTTACCGTCGGGCGACACAGCCGGCGAACTGATGCTGTTCACGCGATACCAGTCGGCCAGCATCATCGCGCGCGGACCCTTTGGGAGCCGCGTCGTCGGAGCAGCGTCGGCGGACGGATCGGCAGCGCCACCACGTCCTCCACTGCGCTGCGCAGCTACGAGCGACGGAGTGAGCGCGAGCATCGACATCAGAAAAGCGGCGCGGGCGCGACGCGGTGTGGCAACGGTGTTCATGGCAGGAGTCTCAGGGACGGAACGTGTGAGATGGACACGCGAGGTACGGTTCCGGTACCGGGAATGTTGAGCCCGCGCGAGGCGAACGGCAATCAACGCACTCGACAAGCATCACAAAAACTGGTTCAGCCTGCCGTATGTCGGAAAGTTTTTGCTTGCGCCGAACGAACAACTTCCCTAGGATGACGGAACTCGCGGAGGAGCGCCGCGAAAGCAGTTGAAGCAGCAGTTGCACATGCAGTTGCACATGCGGTTGCACATGCGGTTGCACATGCGGTTGCACATGCC
>JBKJTE010000391.1:0-8209 GCA_046590495.1 Gemmatimonas sp.
CGGCGGCACCAACATCGTCGTCGGCGCCATGTCGGACGACGGTTCTCGGCAGTTCGGCATGCACAGCGAGCCGACGCGCTCGGACGAAGGCGCGGATCGCGTCATCGAACGCATGGCGGAGATGGTTGAGAAAACCATCCGGACCGCCATGCGTGAAACGGGTGCAACGCGCGGCGCATTCAAGGGCGTCGGCATCGGTGCGCCCGGACCGCTGGATCGAGAGAAAGGGATTGTGAAGGTCGCGCCGAATCTCAAATGGCACGACGTTCCGTTGCGCGACCGGATGTCCGAACTCACCGGCTTGCCTGCCGCGATCGACAACGACGCAAACTGCGCGACGTACGGTGAGTGGTGGCTCGGCGCAGCGCGCGGCGGGAAGAACGTTGTCGGAATCACGATCGGTACCGGCATCGGCGGCGGACTGATTCTCGACGGCCTGTTGTATCACGGCTCGAGCGATATGGCCGGCGAACTCGGCCACATCACCATCGATCAGAACGGGCGGCGCTGCGGTTGCGGCAATTACGGCTGTCTCGAAGCGTACGCCTCCGGGCCCGCCATCGCCGACCGCGCACGCGAAGCACTCGAAGCCGAAAGCGTGTCGATTCTGGGCGAACTGGTGAACGGCGATCTGACGCGCATCACGGCGCAGACAGTGTACGATGCCGCGTCGCGCGGCGACGACATTGCGCGCGATGTCGTGCGTGATACCGCACGCTTTCTGGGCATGGGCATCGCGAATCTGCTCAACATTTTCAATCCCGACGTCGTCGTGATCGCCGGGGGCGTTACGCAGGCTGGCGATGCGCTCTTTGTGCCGCTGCGCGATGAAGTACGCCGCCGCGCATTTCGTCCGGCTGTTGAAGCCTGTCGCATCGTCCCGGGCGAACTTGCGGGGAACGCAGGTGTGGTCGGTGCCGTGGCCGCCTTCCGGGCGCAGATGCCATCGTGACTGAGGCCGAACAAGGCGACTCGGCACAACGCGACTCCGCACAAGGCGACTCCGCACAACGCGACTCCGCACAAGGCGACGCGGCACGCGGCGAGACCGCACCGAGCGACGCTGGCGCGACGGCAAGGCCTGCCGCCAAGCGCCGTAGAGTGGGTGTCATTGGTTCCATGGTGTGGGACGTCATTCATGGGCGGGACAAGCGATCAGTGCCCGTTGAGGAATGGGGCGGGATTTCGTATTCGCTGGCGGGACTTGATGCCGCGCTCGACGAGAATTGGGAGATTGTGCCCCTCATCAAGGTCGGGGACGATCTCGTCGACAAGGCGCGCGCGTATTGCCGATCGCTCAAGCGCATCGCGCCCGACGCGGAGCTGATCGCCGTTCCGTATCCCAACAATCGCGTCGAGCTGCGCTATCACGACGACGAACATCGGAGCGAGTATCTCTCGGGCGGTGTGCCGCCATGGACATGGCTTGGACTCAAGCCCGTGCTCGACGCTGCGAGACTCGATGCACTCTACATCAACTTCCTCAGCGGTTGGGAACTCGATCTCGAAACGACGCAGCTGATCCGCGCGCACTTCAACGGCAAGATCTACTGCGATCTGCACATGCTGATCTTTGCCGTGCAACCTGACGGACTGCGCGTGCCACGTCCGCTGAAAGATGTTGCGGCGTGGTGCGGCTGCTTTGACGTGCTGCAGGTGAACGAAGACGAGATGCAGATGATGGCGCCCGATCCGATGGCGCTCGCGGCGACGGCGATGGCCGCTGGTTGCTCGTGCCTGTGCGTCACACTCGGCAAGCGCGGCGCTGTGTACGTCGCTGCGCCCGGTGTGGAAACATTGAGTGACATCCCGTCTCGTGATCTTTCTCAAGTGGTGATGACGGGCTCGCGCGGTGGTGCGGGCGCACTTGGTGCGGTGCGCACCGGCCTTGTCCCGGCTGTACCGGCGCGCATCGATGGTCCGGGTGATCCGACCGGATGTGGTGATGTGTGGGGGTCGACCCATTTCTCCAGACTGCTCGCCGGTGATAAGTTGACGGACGCGATTGCGAAGGCGAACCAGGCCGCATCGCGCAACGTGGAGCATCGCGGAGCGACAGGGTTGGCGAATCATCTTCGAGGGGAGCTCAGCGCGACGTGACCAATGTCATCAGCGTGCCGCCATCGCTCGACGAGCAGTCATTCGAGCATGTCGTCGAACAACTTGCGCCGTTACCCGAAGACGCGAAAATTCTCGTCGACGCCCGTCACGCGCGCTGGGCATCTCCGTTTGGTTTGACTGCGCTGTTGTGTGTCGCACAGTCGCGCGTCGAGCGCATGAGCTTCGCGGTGCCTGAGAACGCTGACACCGCATCGTATTGGTCGCGCGCCGGATTCTTTCGTCACGCCGCCGAGTTATACGATCTGCATGGGACTGTTCCGCGTCAGCGTGATTCGCATGAATCCGATGTGCTGCTCGAGATCACCCCGGTCGTGAAGACGGACGATGTGCACGGTGTCGTCGGTCGCATCAATCAGAAATCGGCCGAGATTCTGCACGGTCAGCTGGGACTGGACACAGCAATCACCGGTGCGTTCGGCATGACGCTGAGCGAGTCGGCGGGCAACATTGTCGAACATGCCGGGCAAGGTGGTTGGGTTGCGGTGCAGGCCTACAGGTACACAAAGCGACTTGGGCGTCGCGTGGTTGTCATCGCGGTGTGCGATGCAGGGATGGGGTTTCGTCAGTCGCTTGAGAGCTCGCCGAGTCATCGTCGGAGCGACCGATGGGATGATGCAATGGCGCTTGAGGACGCGGTGCTTCGCGCCACAAGCCGCTTTCGTCACGGCGACAAAGGGCGCGGACAAGGGCTCGCTGGTATTCGTCGATTCATCGGACGTTGGAACGGCAAACTCACGGTCCGCAGCGGGACTGCGCGCATCGCGATCACCCCGGAGTGGGATGAAGACGTGCCGATGACGGAATCGCTGCCGTTCTTTCCCGGCGCGCAAATGCAGATCACGATCCCTGAGCGCATCGGTGAGCCGAAGGCGGCAGCGAAATCGGCGACAAGCGCGCGTCCGCGTTCGCGGGAGCGTCAACCGTGAGCCTGCACATCGATGTAGGGACAGTGCTTCGTGGCACCGTGTGCGATCTGTATTCGAACCTGGTCACGCGACCGACAGGCGCCGCGGTGCGGACTGCGATCGAGCGACAGGTGGTCGAGATCGGCACCCCTGTCGTGACCACGATCGATTTTTCGCAGGTGAACGTGCTCGACTTTTCCTGCGCCGATGAAATCGTAGCCAAGCTGTTGCTGCGCTATGCAGACGCTGACGGTCCGACCGGCTACCTGCTCTTTCGCGGCATCAACGACAGCCATCTCGATCCGATCGAGATTGTACTCGAACGTCACGCACTCGCCCTCGTGGCCTTCCACGATGGCTTCGCCGAGCTCTTTGGTGTAGTAACCGAAGACGAACGCGCGCATTGGGAGACGGTGCGCGACCACGGGCCGGTGCACTCCGAGGCCGTCGCTCGTCTGCTCGACGTCGAGCATGCAACCGCCGCCATTCATCTCGAACAACTTCGCCATCGCCGACTGCTTATGCGTCACGTAGACGGATTTGCGGTACCAGGCACCGTGCCGGAGATCGTATGATTCCAACCGGAAAGTCCAGTCGCAATCCGCAGGGATACGGCGGCTACTCGCCTCCGTTGCTGGTGGCGGGATTCATCTCGTCGCGAAAGGGCGACACTGAACGCGGCCCGATGATCAGGATGCGCGCGGACGACGCGCTCATTCGTCTCGTCAGTGAGCACGAACTCGTTCGCATCGTGACGGATCGGCGGCAGGAACTCGCCGAACTGCAGATCGACGATTCACTGCCGCGTGGAAGTGTCGTGTTGCGTGATGTTGTAGGCGCATCCATTTCCGAAGTGATCCGCGTCATCAAGCTCGACACCGACGCCGGCACGCGCGCATGACAACCGCGCCGCACAGTGCGCGCGCGACGACAGCGGTGCATGGCGGGCGCGTCGAGGAGCGCTTGGCGACACTCGAAGGCGCTGAGGCGGCGCTCATACTTGGCACGGGCATGGCCGCGATCGCCTGTACGATGCTGTCGCTGCTCCGTTCCGGCGATCATCTCGTCGCGAGTTCCTGGATTGGGGGCGACGCCCGGCGGTTCTTTGAGTCAGAGCTGCCAAGCCTTGGCGTCTCGGTCGATTTTGTCGATCCGACGGAGACGCGTGGTTGGCGGAAGAAGATTCGCACCAACACGCGTCTGGTTTTTCTTGGCACGCCGGTCAATCCGACGACGCGCGTCGCCGATCTCAATCCGCCGCGGTTGCTCGCGCAAGAACTCGGCATTGCACTCGTCGTCGACTCCACCCATGCGAGCCCAATCAACTTCCGCCCGATCGAGCATGGCGCCGATGTCGTGATTCACGCGGGCGAAGCGTATTTGCACAGCGAGCATGGCCTGCAGGCGGGCGTTGTCTGCGGCCCTGAAGCGGTCATCGACGAAGTACGCGAAAAAATGTTGCGTTGGGGGCAAGCGCCCGATGCGAAGATGGTCGAGCAGCTCACTCGCGGCGTGACGACACTCGATATCCGCGTGTCGCGCCAGAATGCAAACGCCGAACACGTCGCTGAGTGGGCGGCGGCACAGTCGACTATTCGCAGGGTGTATTACCCGGGATTGTCGTCGCATCCGGATCATGAAGTCGCCGCGGCGACGCTCGACGGCTTCGGCAGTACCATCGTGCTCGATCTTGGAGACGACGCGGCACACGCACAACGCGTGATTGCACGATTGGCGCTGTTTCGCAACAGTGCGTCGATCGGTGGTAGTGCATCGCTGGTGCAGGCACTTGGTGTTGCGCTGAGTGACCACACACTATCGCCGTCTGTGCAGACGATCACAGTGAGCCAAGGTGCGGTCCGCCTTGGGATCGGCATAGAAGACGCGGGCGAGTTGATCGCCGACCTTGCACAGGCAATGGAGTAGTCGGTGGCAGGAATACTGCGCCTGACCAAGGTGACAAAAGAGTATCCGCGTTCCGGTGTGGCGCTGCGTGACATCTCATTCGAATTGGCCAAGGGCGAGTTCATCTTTCTCGCTGGGCACAGCGGCGCGGGCAAGAGCACGCTGCTCAAGCTCGTGTCGATGGCCGAGCGCCCAACCTCGGGAGAAGTGAAGGTCTCCGGCTATTCGAGCGCGACATTACGCGCGCGTGAGTTGCCCAAGCTGCGTCGACGACTGGGGATCGTGTTTCAGGATTTTCGACTGCTTCCCGATCGCAGTGCCGAAGCGAACGTTGCATTCGCACTGGAAGTGACTGGCGCGCCGCACGCGTCGATCCGCCCCAGAGTCTCGCGACTGCTGAACCAGGTTGGACTCGCCTCGAAAGCGACCGCGATGCCACACGAACTGTCCGGGGGCGAGCAGCAGCGTGTTGCGATTGCGCGTGCGCTCGCCAACGACCCCTTCGTCCTGCTGGCGGACGAACCGACGGGCAATCTCGACGATCGTGCGACGCGCGGCATCTTTCAGTTGCTGCGCGAGATCAACGCATCGGGGACTGCCGTAATGATGGCGACGCACGACGTCACACTGATCGAGTGGAGCGGTCTTCGCTTTCTCGAACTCGACCGGGGGTCGCTGGCATACGACGGTGCTGATGCGGCGCGACTGGTCGCCGATCTGCGGGGGCGCCGATGAGACTCGCGCTGCGTGAAGTACTCCTCGCCTTTCGCCGCGCTCCGGTACTGGCGCTGCTTGGTATTACGACGATTGCATTCTCACTCTTTGCATTCGGTCTCTTCGGCCTGGTCGCGATCAATCTGCAGACCGCGCTGCGACAAGTCGAAGATCGCGTCGAGATCCGGGCGTTTCTGCGCGAGCGCGCGAGCGACGACGACGCCGCGGAAGTCGTGCGAACGATGCAGCGAATGGCCGAGGTGGCCAATGTTGGTTACGTGAGCCCGGATTCGGCGTTGCAACGTGCGCGTTCCGAGCTCGCCGAGTTTCGTGACGTGATCGACAGTACCGTGCTGCCTGGTTCGATCGAGGTGCGACTCAAGGAAGGTTCGCGCGATCCTGAGACCGTGAAGATGGTCTCGAAGCGGCTGTCACTGTATCCCGTGGTTGACGACGTGCGCTACGGTCGCGAGTGGGTGGAAAAGTTGTATCGCATTCGCACGATTGCGGGCGTTGCGGGATCCGGCTTGGCCGTCGTCTTTGCGATGGTTGCCGTGATCATCATCGGCGCGACGATTCGCATGGCCATTCTGGCACGCACGCGAGAGATCGAAATCATGCGCATGGTGGGCGCGACAAACGGTTTTGTGCGACTCCCGTACCTCATCGACGGCGCGTTGAAGGGGATCGCGGGCGGTGTCATTGCCGCACTGCTCTCGTACGCGGCGAACACGGTCATTTCGCGGAATCTCGTCGCCACGCAGTTTTTTACGGCTCAGCAGATCGCGCTTGGTATCTTGGCCGGTGCGTTCATCGGCTTTGTGGGCAGTTGGTTTTCCGTTGGACGTCAACTCCGCCAGGTCTGGCGCGACGCGTGAGTCGGTTGGCGCGGATGTTGGTGGCGATGGCGATCGCGACTTCGGCCGTTGGCGCTCAGCAACCGCCGGCGCAGACGCAGAATCAGGACGTTCGACTCCGGCAGCAGCAGGACGAACTCGAGAAGCTGCGCCGCGAACGCAGTGCGCTCGAAAAGCGGATGCAGGAGCTTCAGCGCAGCGCTCGCACACTCGCCGACGAAGTTGCCAACCTCGAGGCGCAACGATTGACCACCGTGCGGCTGGTCGAGGCGCTCGAACGGCAGTTGGCCACGATCACACGTGAAGTGGCGAATGCGAACGATGGACTTATTCAGGCAGAAGAAGAGCTGCAGATCAAGAAGGACATTCTGCATCGCCGCATGGTTGACATCTACAAGCGCGGCAGCCTGTTCGATGTTGAAGCGATGTTGTCGGCGCAATCGTTCGCATCGCTCGTGGCGCGTTACAAGTACCTGCATGAGCTCACATTGCACGATCGCGTGCTCGTGCGCCGCGTCGAAGCGTTGCGCAACAAGATTGCAACGCAGCGTGCGCTCCTCGTGCAGCTGCAGCAGGAGATCATCTGGAACCGTACGGAGAAGGGGCGCGAGGCGCAGCGTTTGCGCGAGCTCGAGAGCAGTAGCAAGCGCAATCTCACCGTCGTGCAGCGAACTACGATGCAGATGCGCGATCGGCTCACGCAGTTGGCGCGCGACGAATCGCGTGTCGCCGGCGTAATCGCCGCACTGGAAACCGCGCGTCGTCGCGCGGAGATGGCACCGAACGCCAAGCCCGCTGTGCCGTCGAGTATCCGAACGTCCGATCTGGGCAAACTCGATTGGCCGGTGGACGGCGTGATTCTCTACCGCTTCGGTCGCGTGGTGAATCCGAACAACACAACGACGCGCTGGAACGGGCTCGGCATCGGGGCGGACGTTGGGACTGCGGTACGCTCCATTGCTGCGGGTGAAGTGGTGCTGGCCGATGCGGTTGGCACCTACGGTCCCACCGTGATCGTGCAGCACGGCGGCGGCGATTATTCCGTGTACGGCTCGCTGTCGCGCATCGATGTCCGCAAAGGACAGGAGATTACCAAGGGGCAAACGATTGGCACGGTAGGCGCGACCGATCCGGATCTGCCGCCGCACCTGCATTTTGAGATTCGCCCCAGAGGACGCGCCGTCGATCCGCTCGAATGGCTGCGCGGCCAGCGTCGATAGTACAATTGGTGGTGCCACTCGATGTTGCACGACGAGCAACCTCTGCGCCCGACGAAGCGACGCTTCGCACACTCGTCCCGCCTCTAACCATTTCTGCCGACCGTCTCGATGCCATCCAAGAAGAAGGCGCTCAAGAACGCAACGAAGGCCGCCGCCAAACGAGCTGAAAAGGTGGCGCGCAAGCGTAAAGGCGAACGCGCGCCGATGCCGACCGATCGTCCGACACGCAAGGCGCCTGAAAAGACGGCAAAGAAGATTCCGTCAAAACCGGCCGCCGCGGCAGTGAAAACGTCGACGCGCAAACCGCCGTCACCCAAGGCACCGCCGATCGATGCGCCGATCGTGGTCGATGCTGGCGATCACACCCGTGATCGCGGCCCACTCGGCGCGCACGTCTCGGTCGCCGGCGGGAGTTGGGAATCAGCTGCACGCGCGCGAGAGATCAGCGCCACGGCGTCGCAGATTTTCACCAAGCAGGCCAATCGCT
>JBKJTE010000060.1:0-15090 GCA_046590495.1 Gemmatimonas sp.
TGCTTCGAGGCGCTGTTTCCCGCCGTAATACCAATCAGCAATCCTATCCCACCGCCCCAGAGCAGACCCCTAGCTACGCCACGCCCCACACTCCGGCCGTGGCTGACGTCCGCGACGGTGATCGCCGACAGTGGAATCCATAGCGGAGCACCGTTCGGGGTGGAGATCGACAACGAGTCGGTCGTGCGCCCAATGACGACGCCGGCCATTCGACGAACGTTCGCCGCAGGGGCGGAAACGCGTGCACGCACACCCGGCTGAAGCGCGCCCACCTGAGCCCATGCAGTCGGCGCACGCAATCCCAGCATTCCAAGTACGGTCAGACCGGCGCAGAAACGAAGACGAATTCGCATGGCATCCTTCTCGTCGGGAAGTCGGGCGGCTGTGAAGAGACGCTACGGCAACTGAAAACCATTCTACTGCGGAGACAGGAAATTCGATCGGGGTCGGTTAGTGTATCGCAAGTGGCCCCTAGTCCGCCGTGCGCCCTTGGCCGTGATGCCAAGGCCGACGTTCGCTGCCATAGCGGTGCGGATAGCGATCGTGGTAAGCTGTGCGCTGTGCATACCATCCGCCTTATTTACGCCAGTGATGCCCGGGAGGGGTTGTCGTACCGGGATGTCCGAGAGATCCAAGAGGTCGCGGCGTCGTTGAACCGGGCCGTTGGCATTACGGGCCTGCTCTGCTACGGCAGCGGGCAGTTCCTGCAGGCGCTCGAGGGAGAACGCGCGACGGTCAACACGCTCTACCATCACATCGAGAATGATCCGCGACATACCAATTGTTCGTTGATGCTGGTCGAAGACATCACGACGCGGGACTTCGGCGAGTGGTCGATGAAGGTCATCGACTGGACTGACGCCGCCACCGCAACGATTCGCAGCGCGGGGACCGAAGGGAGCGACGGCCAGTCGTTCAACCCGCGAGCGATGTCGGGACTCGATGCCGCGAATCTGTTGCGGCGGATCGCCGTGGCGCAGCGCGCATTGGCCGAGTAACGCCACGCCTGCAACGAGGACGTGGTATATGTACGCATGGTACCCACGTTCTCGTCCGCTCCCAGCTCCCGTCCCGCAGTATCACTTCGGCGGCGCTGCGCGCTCGTGTTCCATCACCAGTCCCACGGCCGTTCCACGCTTGAACCCTTTCCAGTACGTATGCGTGGCCTGCGGCTTGCCATCGCGGTCGAGCGCGAATACGCCGTCTTTACCATTGGGCACGACGGCGAGATAGGCGAGTCGTGCGCTGTCGCCCTTCAATCGCGCATCAAAATGTGCAGTCACAAAGTGCGCGAGAATGTTGTTCATGCGCCGAGTATCCCAGACGGGATCAGCGTAGTGCGTGAACGGAAACGATTTGAGCGTCTCTGAAAACGCATAGCTCTCGGCAGGAGCGGGAATGGGGGCACCGGCATTGTGGCCCGCGTTCAGAAAGGTGAGCAGGTATCGATCGGCGTTGACCGCATTCCGGTAGATGGCGCGTGTGCCGGTTTCATAGCCCGACACTTCGTCGACACTGCCGGCGACGAACAGCGTCGGTGTGCGAATACCCGACAACCCGGCGGCATCCCAGAAGCCGGCTTGCATGCCCCACGGCCCGATGGCGACAGCGGCTTTGATGCGCGTGTCCATCGAGGCCGTGTACGAAGGATTCTCCGCGCTCCGCTCGAGGAGAAGCTGATTCGGTGGCGCTCCCGGAAACGAAGCCGCGGCCGCCCGATAGCCGCCACCGATCACGTTCACCACACCGTAGCCGCCCATCGAATACCCGATGATTCCCGTGCGTGAGGCGTCGACGCGGCCCGCCAGAAAACTGCCGGACGAGCTCGCGCCGAGACGCGCCAGTTCCCGCAGCACGAACAGCTGATCGAGGGAGCGGTTGTAGAGTGTGCTGGCAAACGCCTGTGCGTTGTCGTACGTGCTTTCGGTGTGATCGATCGCGACGACGACGTACCCCTTGCTGGCCAGATTCTCCCCCAGATGGCTGAGCAGGAAACGATTGCCCGGATACCCGTGCGAAATGATCACGAGCGGGAACGGGCCGTCGCTGGTGAGTGGCGGCGCATCGCGTCGCCCCTGACCGCGCAACGTGACCGTCACCGCCGGGTCGCGCATGATCGCCCGGTACTCGCCGCCCTTTGGGGCGGAGGCACCGCCGGCGGCCGGATACCACACCTCGAGCATCAGCGAACGATTGTATCGCGCCGTGGCCTCTCCCTGCTTCGTACGCAGAATGTCCGGACGGTTCTGGTCTGTTACGGTCAGCGTGCGTGCACCGACGGCGTACGTTCCGAATGCAGCCAGCTCCGGCGCCAGCGGCGTCACCACATCGATGCGATTATCTACGCCGGTGACGCTCGTGGCCTGCGCGCCAAGCAACATCGGTGCGACAAACAGCATCACGAAGGCGGTGCGAATTGACATCGTGGGCACCCGCTGGTGTTCAGGGTCAAGGCGCAGGCGCGTCTGCGCCGCAGTCGACCCGCAGCCTACGTGCGCGCCGTGGTAGGCGCCAGCGGGTCGACGGTGAGTGTTCGTGCAGCGCGGCACCACTTCGAGTCCCGCGCTACAACCGTGAAGCGATTGCGAGGCGAACGCGACTGCTCCATACTCCGGCCATGCTCGTCGAAACCTCGTCCGCGGTCGGCGGCGGCGCTCCGCGGCTGCTGCGCATCGCTCGTCTCGCCTTCTACGCGCACTTGGCGCTCAGCGCCTTTTCCGGCATCGCGTTCGCGACGTTTCTGATCCCGCCGATTCCGGCGTGGATGACGACGCCGACGAACACGAAAATCATGGCGTTCAGCTTCGTGTGGGGCGGACAATCGACCGTCGTGCTCGGAGCAATCGCCGGCCTCGCGTTTCTCATCTGGGCCGTCGGGCAGCGGCTGGCCCTCGCCGCGTTCGTCGTCAGCTTTGTCGTCTCTCTCGGTGCGGAGCTCGTCGGGACCGCGTCGGGATACCCGTTCGGGCCGTACACGTACACCACCCAGCTCGGCTACCTCATCGCCGGGCTCGTACCCTTCAACATCCCGACGTCGTGGTTCTACATGCTCGTCGCCTGCCTCGGCATCTGCGGGCGACTGCTTCCCGCCACGGATGATGCCAAGAGTCGCTGGTGGTGGGCGTTCGTGGCCGGCGCCGTGCTGACCGCGTGGGACGTGTCCATGGATCCGGCGATGGTGAAGACCACACACTGGATCTGGCACAATCCCGACTTGACCAGCGCGCCATGGCTGTGGCGGATGCTGGGCACAGGGTTCTACTTCCAGATGCCGCTCTCGAACCTGTTGGGGTGGTTGCTCACCGGCATTATCGTCGCGCGGCTGATGCTCGTGGTCATTCCGCCCAGTGTCTGGGCGGCGCGCGTGTCCCCGCATCGCTTCCCGCTGGCGCTCTACGCGACGAATGGCATCCTGCCGATCCTCATCTGCTTCCGCTGGGACATGGTGCTCGCCGGTGTTCTGGGAACCATTGCGATCGGCCTACCCCTTTACGCTGCATGGCGGGCCGAGCCGGCTGGAGCGGGCCGACCATTACATTCACGGCGCACATCGGGAGTCGAGGGAATTGCCATCTCCGGGGACTGAGTCAGGGGAGCGGTTCGGGCGCAAGCAGATGGCCCGCCTCGGCGAGATGCTGGCATCGGATTGGATGATCGTCTTCATGCTCGCCGTGGTGTTGATCGAGGCTACCGCGCTCATGATCTGGCACCGGCGGACGGCGCAGGGTCCCGAACCCGTGGAACTGATGTCCTTTCTCGGTGCGGGCGCGTCGCTGATGTCGGCGATGTTCTTCGTTAAACGCATCAAGAAATCCGCGCTCCCTTTCGCGACGGCCCTGCTCTCAGCGCTCGTGTTCCACATTTGGCACGTGTCGCTGCTCTGGGGTCGCTGACACACCGGGGCGTCTCGTCGCCCGCTTTCTGATTTCAGGCTCCTTTTCATGCGTTGTGTTGTCATAGGTAGTGGGTTCGGCGGCCTCGCCGCTGCGATTCGTCTGCAGGCCAGCGGGCATCAGGTCACCATCGTTGAGAAGCTCGACCAGCCTGGTGGCCGCGCGTACGTCTTCAAGCAGGACGGATTCACGTTCGATGCCGGTCCGACGATCATCACGGCCCCGTGGGTCTTCGACGAGCTCTTCGCGATCAGCGGCAAACGGCGCGAGGACTACGTCCACTTCGTCCCGCTCGATCCGTTCTACAACATCCGCTTCGACGACGGTTCGGTCTTCCACTACAACGGAAACGACGAGAACCAGATGGCGCAGGTGAGCGCCTTCTCGAACGGGCGCGACGTGGACGGCTACCGGCGACTCCTCAAGAGCACGCGGCCGATCTACGACGTGGGAATGGCACTGCTGGACAAGCCATTCCTTACACTCTGGTCGTTCCTGAAAGTCATTCCTGATCTCGTGCGCCTTCGCGCCGATCGGTCGGTCGCCGCGCACGTCAACCGCTTCCTCAGTGATGATCGGCTGCGTCGCACCTTTTCGTTTCATCCATTGCTCGTCGGCGGCAACCCGTACAACACCTCGTCGGTCTACACGCTGATTCATCGCCTCGAGCGCGAGTGGGGTGTGTTGTTCTGTATGGGCGGGACGGGCGCGCTGGTGCGCGGCCTCGTGCAGCTCTTCGAGGACATCGGCGGCAAGTTGCGGCTGAGCAGCGAAGTCGCCGAGATCGAAGTGGATCGCGCGACCAAGAAGAGTACTGGCGTTCGACTGGTGAGCGGTGAGCGCATCGCTGCCGATTTGGTGGTGTGCAACGGCGATGTCGCTGAAGCGTATCGACGGCTCGTGCCCGCGTGGGCGCGCCCGCGCGCGAGCGATGATCGCATCAAGCGCTACACGTACTCGATGTCGCTGTTCGTCATCTACTTCGGCACGGACAAACTCTATCCCGACACCGCGCACCACGAGATCATCCTCGGCAAGGGCTACAAGGAGCTGCTCGAAGACGTGTTCGAGAAGAAAATTCTCTCGGACGATTTCTCACTGTACCTGCATCGCCCGACGGCGACCGACCCGTCTCTGGCGCCACCGGGGCACGACTGCTGGTATGTGCTATCGCCCGTGCCGCATCTGGGCAGCGGCATCGATTGGGAAGCGGTGGGGCAACGTTACCGCGATCGCATCATGCAATTTCTCGAAGATCGCTATCTGCCCGGGCTGCAATCGCACATCGTCACCGAACGTCGTATCGACCCGCGCTACTTCGAGCAGACGCTGAACAGCTTCAACGGCAGCGCGTTCGGCATCGAGCCGACGCTGATGCAATCGGCGTACATGCGGCCGCACAATCGCAGCCCGGATATCTCCAACCTGTACTTCTGCGGCGCCGGCACCCACCCCGGAGCCGGTTTGCCTGGCGTGATCTCGTCAGGAAAGCTCGTGGCGGATCTGATCGGCCCAGCGAAAGCGCGTTCGCGGTCCTTTCCCCACTCAGCGTGACCCTGCTCTCCGTATCCAGCGTCGGCATCTCATTCGGCGCGACCGAACTCTTCAAGAACATCACTTTCACCGTCGCCCAAGGCGAACGGTGGGGCATCATCGGGCGGAACGGCGCGGGAAAGACCTCCATCTTCAATGTCATCACGGGCGAATTGCGGCCGGACGTCGGGACAGTGGCAAGGAAACCGGGACTCCGGCATGCACTGCTCGACCAACACCGGGCCTTCGAAGGCGCGACCACGGTATGGCAGGCGGGGGCCGCGGCTTGGCGCGAGGTCATGGCCCTCGAAGCCCACATTGCGGAACAGGCAATCGTGCTCGGAGAGATGGGTGAGCGCGTCACGGACGAGTTTCTCGAACGCTTTGGTCATGATCAGGAGCGCTTCGCCGACATGGGCGGCTACGAGTACCACGCCCGTGTAGACGCCGTGCTCCAGGGACTCGGCTTCGACGCCGAGGAGTCGAAGACGCGGCTCGTGTCGTCGCTCTCAGGGGGTGAGCGCGGTCGCGTGGGGCTCGCCGCGCAACTCATCGCCCCAGCTGATCTGCTCCTGCTCGACGAGCCCACCAACCATCTGGACCTCGACACGACGACGTGGCTTCAGGAGTGGCTTGCGGAGGCCGACGAGACGGTGATCGTTGTGTCGCACGATCGTGCGTTCATGGATGCCATCTGCACGAACATCCTGCACGTGGAAGCGAAAACGAGCGAGTCGTACAAGGGGAATTACAGCCAGTTCGTGCCGCAGCGCGCCGAACGGAGATTGACGCGCGAACGCGAGTTGGAGAAGCAGCGCGCGTATGTGAAGAAGGAACAGGATTACATCATGCGTAATCTTGCAGGCGTCAATTCTTTTCAGGCCAAGGGCAAGCGCAAGCGACTCGAGCGACTGCCGCGACTGGCGCCTCCGCCGGGTGATCCGGCAGCGATGTCGCTTCATTTTGAAGTCGCCGATCGCGGCGGCGATCAGGTGATCGCGATCGATGCGCTGCGTGTGGAGGTTCCGGGTCGTGTACTGGTCGACGACTTCACCGCGGTGCTGCGGCGCAATGACTTTGTCGCGCTCGTCGGTCCCAATGGCGCGGGCAAGTCGTCGTTCATTTCGACCATCATCGGCGATCGCGCAGCAGCGCAGGGTAAGGCGCGAATCGGCGGCTCGATCACATCCGCCTGGTTCCGTCAGGACCTAGCCGATCTTCCGCTGCGCAAGTCGCTGTTCGACGCGATTCAGGAGCAACGACCACTCTGGAACCGCGGCCAGGTGCAGAACCATCTGGGCGCGTTTGGCTTCAGCGGTGACGAGGTCCTGCGTGAGATAGCCAGCCTGAGCGGCGGCGAGCGGGCGCGCGTTGCACTCGCGCTCATTACGCTTTCGCGCGCCAATCTGCTGGTACTGGACGAACCCACAAACCATCTCGACGTCGAGAACATCGAGGTGCTTGAAGATGCGCTCGACGACTACGAAGGCACCGTGCTGCTGGTGAGCCATGACCGCGCCTTCCTGCGCGAAGTCGCGACGCGTGTCTGGTGGTTCGACGGGACGCGGCTGGTCGATTTCGACGGCCCATTCACTGAATGGGAAGAGGATCGAGCCCGCCGGGCAGCGCTCCGCGCCTGAGTAGGCGACGCCCGCCGCACGTGCGCTACCGTGCCCGTGGGCGCACGCGGAACATGATTTCGTGGAGCGGCCGCGTGGTGAGCCTCGCCACCGGACGCACGTTTTCGGCGTCGATGGCCTCGAAGTCGTAGCGGCGCGTGAGGCGCGCGATGATGAGCGCCGCTTCAAGCGTCGCAAACGCGGCGCCCACACATACCCGCGGTCCGACACCGAACGGCAGGTACGCGCCCGGCGTCATCGCACTTTCGCGCTCAGGTGAGAAACGATCCGGGTCGAAGCGATCCGGATTCTTCCAGAGTTTTACGTGTCGGTGAATCATCCACGGTGCGATCATCAGCATCGTGCCGCGCTTGATGCGGTGCATGCCGATCGTCGTGTCTTCTGTCGTGACACGTGGCAAGAAAGTGATCGGCGGATACAACCGCATCGTTTCGCGAAATACGTTGCGCACGAACACGAAGCGCTTGGCGTGTTCGATTTCGATCGGACCGTCGCCGCACATGGCGTCGACTTCAGCGCGAATGCGCGCGACCGCGTCCGGCTGCATCGCGAGAATGAAGAACACCCACGTCAGCACACTGGCGCTGGTTTCATGCCCGGCAAGAAAGAACACGCCGAGTTCGTCGACCAGTTCTTCACGCGTGAACGCCTCGCCAGTGCCTGGATCGCGCGCCGCGAGCACGGCGCCTACGATGTCGTCGTGCACCGGTGCACCGGGCGCGAGACGTGGATCGATCATGTCGCCGATGTGCTGCCGAATCAGACGACAGGCTTCGAGTACGGCCGGCGGTTGCTTCGTACGCGACCACGGCTTGTCGAGTAGCAGCGCCTTGATGTTCACGCTCGCTACCGTACGCTCGAACACCGTGAACGCGGCGAACACATCGCGCGCCGTGCCCGACGCCAGTGGTGTCGAGAAAATCGTGCGGGTGATGACGTCTGCAGTGAGATGCCCCATCGCCTGATCGAGCGAGTACGTCTCGTTACGCGCGATGAGTGCATCGAGCCAGCGCTCATGCTCGTCCACCGCGGCCACCATCTGTCCGAATGCGCGATTGATGCGCATGTGTGAGAACGCCGGCTCGATCATCCGTCGCTGCTTGCGCCACAGATCACCGCTCGACACGAACATCGCGTCGCCGACCAGCGCCTCGAGCGCGTCGACCATCAGATCGCTCTTCGGGAAGATCCCTTGCGGGTCGGCGAGAATATGCGCCACGAGACTCGGCTCGTTCACGAGCAGGATGCCGCGACGTGTCTTGCCCACGATCATCGTCAATTCACGATACGCATCGTCGGGCACGAGACTCAGCAGGCTTCGCTCGCGACGCCACATCATCCGCAGCAGACTGCGCACGGGAGAGATCGGCGAAGGCGCTGGGGGGCGATACAGGTCGGCGACGGCAGTCATTCATCGAAGAGTGAGAGGCGGCGTGCATCTGCGCGAAGCGCCCACCACGTCCACGCCAGCCCGACGGCTTCGTTGCCCGCGATGCCAAGCAACAGCACGGGCGCGATGCCGAGCGCGACGAAGGTGCTGAAGGCGGCGATCATGAATGCGTGCCCCCACAAACTCGCGCGCGCGATCGGCAGCAGCTCGTGGCGTCCGGCCACGATGTAGTAGCTGCCCAGCACGACGGCCGACACGCCTAGCAGCCGGATCCAGTGCTCCTGGGTCGGCGCGGTGAGCAGCAGAAAGAGCAGCGTGTTTGGTACGGTCGCCAGCCCGGCTCCCATAACACACGCGTAACAACCGAAACCGACCAGACTGCGTCCCGTCCGACTCATCGACCTCTGCGGTCAGCGCTCGAGTGCCGCGGACGGCGCGGCGCCACCGACATTGGCCGCCGCGTTCGGCGCGTACTGTTTCCGGATCTGCGCCTGATGGTAAATGATGAGGGCGAGACCGACCGTGAGCGGAATCGCCCACGCCATCGGATTGAGCGCGTGCTCCGGCATCAGTCGCACCAGACCGAACGTCATGAATGCGGTGTAGACGGAAATTCCCGTGCCCACGAGCGCCTTCACGTGTTCGAGCAGAAATCCGTGACGCGGTGGATTGTCGCTCAAGGAGAAACGGAGATTCGTAATCCCTGATGCGATGCCGACGATGGAGATGCCCATCATCAACGGCTGATTGTCGCGCCATCCCTGCACCGCACAGTTGATCGCCGCGACCATGACGAGGATCTGCAGCGACACATCGAACCACGCGCGATTGCCCGAATGATTGCGCTTGTTCTTCACCGTCGCGAGTCCATGCCAGGCCAGACTCACCGTGAGCATGCCGAGATAGACCATCATCCACCCGAAGATGCCGGTGACCATCACCGTGTCGGCGATCTTGGGATGAGTACCGCGCGGATCAAGCGCCGACAGCGTGCCCATCCCCATCGCGAACGTTCCGGTGATGAGCATACCGTACGCGAAGATCCGTCCGTACTGCTTGTGCGTGCGACCGCCCTTGCGTGAAAAAACAGCCACCCAAAAGAGTGGCAGCCCCACGGCACCGACGACGAGGTGCGCATCGACAAGCAAACGAAACAACGACATGCAGCGAATCTCAGCGTGACGGTAGGGCGATCTGACGGCGGGACGCTCGCTCCAATTTGCCGCACCCCGAGTGGTTGAGCAATGCAACCATCGGTGCGGTTTTCGACCGCCGGATCGGGCGCGACATCGGGACGTCAGTCGCGCACAGCGACCCTACCGCTGGCGCTTACACCGGGATTTTCGCCGAGTACTTGCTGAGGAACTGCGTGTACGTCAGCAGGTCAGGGTTGAGTTCACGGGCCAGCACCGGATCACGGCGCGCCATGACCTCTGTCTCGAAGTCGCGGTAGATCTGGAACATGTTCCCCATTTCGTCCGCGCCCGGGAAACCGAAGCCGCGATACGCATCGGCGTCGACAGCGTGGTACGTGATGGGGCCAATGCCGAGTACGTTCGACAACTGCGTGCCCATTTCGTCGACCGTCAGGAATTCAGATGCGATGCCGACTGACTGGCCGATGAACTTCGGTCCTGCCTTGAAGATGCCGTGAGCGACCTTCCCGATGTCTTCGGCGGCGATGCCGGCGATCCGCTTGTCGCCCATGGGGAACGCCCAACTGTACGTGCCGTCTTCGCCTTTCTTCGGCGCCAGTCCGAACGAGTAGAGGTTGTCCCAGTAGAACGACGTGAAGAGCAACGTCGTGGGCACACCTTCGAAGTACGCGTCCGCTTCGGATTTGGCATCGAAGTGCGGCACGCGATAGTGCGTCTGCAGCATCGGCATGCGCGTATCGTCTGCGTGCATGAACGCGCGCGTATCCTCGAGCGTGGACCAGATCACGTGCTGCACCTTTTCGGCGCGGGCGGCGTCGGCGATTTTCTTCGCCTGCGTTTTCTCCTGCTCGGCGGAGAAATGCTCCCAGAAGTTCGTGACCGCGTACACGCCGTATGCACCGGCAAACGCTGCGCGCAGGCTGTCCATGTCGTCAAGGTTGCCCGCTACGACTTCGGCACCCTTTGCAGCCAGTGCGCGGGCCGCGTCCTTGGTTGTATCGCGGGTAATCGCGCGTACCACGAACTCGCTATTGGGATCGCCAAGAATGGCTGCGCACAGTCCGCCGCCCTGCGCGCCGGTGGCACCGATGACCGCGATGATCTTCTTGGCTGACATATTGTGAGCGGTTGCGAGTGAGTTGAGGATGAGCCGCGAACAGACACAACGGTCAGCGCGCCACTCAGCCCGAACGTTCCCGGATGACGTCGGCTTACGCGATGGTTACGTTCCCGACCGTAAGCCGGATCCCTAGATACACATTGACCGTTGTCCCGCCCAACGACCGATGTTCAGACACTTGATGCTGTCGCTGCTGCTGCCGTTTTTCGCTGCATCGGCGCTGTTCGCGCAGTCCCCGTCCAGTGGTGTCACCGTGTTTGGCAGAGTGCACGACGCTCAGTCAAAGGCACCGCTTCCGTTTCTGACCGTCCAACTCCTTTCAGAAAAGGACAGCACCTTCGTCGCAGGGCGGCTGACGGATGGAACGGGTGCGTTCACGTTCACGGGGATCAAGAAGGGCGTCTACCTTCTCGATGCGCGGATCATCGGGTATGAGCCGCTCCGCCAGAAGGTCAGGGTCGGCGAACTCAGTGCTTTCCTCGATCTTGGCGTCCTGCCAATGGTGGCCGTCGCCAAGTCCTTGGGCGCGGTCGTGATCAACGCGAATGCCGCCGAAGTCGCAAGCACCATGGACCGGAAGAGCTACCGGATGGCGGACAACGTCGCCCAAGCGGGCGGATCGGTCGTGCAGTCGATGTCCACCTTGCCCGGGGTCACGATCGGGCAGGACGGCAAGGTGCAATTGCGTGGCAGCGATAAGGTGGCGGTCCTCATCGACGGCAAGCAGACCGCGCTCACCGGTGCCGGTTCGCAACGCGGCCTCGAGAACCTGCCAGCGTCGGCCGTGGAGCGGATCGAGATCATCAACAATCCCACTGCCAAATACGACGCGAATGCCAGCGCCGGCATCATCAACCTGATCCTCAAAAAAGAGGAGCAGGTGGGGTTCAACGGCAAAGTCGGACTGATGGCCGGTGCGGGTGCGCTGTGGGAGAAACGCGAGAACCTGCCAACCATTCGTCCGCAGTACCAATACACGCCCAAGCTCAACCCGTCCTTCGGCCTCAACTACCGGACGCGGGCGACCAACACGTTCCTGCAGGGAGATTGGCTTCACTCCCCCACTTTGAACAAGAACGAGTTTGCAACACGCACGTACGACGATGGGTCGGTCATCATCCAGCAGATCAAGCGTAACCGTCGCACCGACTACGCCACGATCAACGCGGGGGTCGATCACACCTTGAACGAGCGGAACACGTTGAGCGTCTCCGGACTCGTCAACCGGGAGAAGATTCTCGACGAGGGGGACAATCCGTACTTCCGGGGCAGTCTCGACAATCGGTATCGCCTGTGGCAGTTCCTCGAGGACGAGGTCAAGTACACCGCGTTTGCCACGGCCGTCTTCACCCACAAGTACCAGCAGCCGGGGCACTCACTGCAGTTCACGGGCAACTACTCGTTCCATCGCGAAGACGAGAAATACTTCTTCACCAACACGCTGCCCACGTTCAGCGGAGAGGATTCGTTCAAGCTGCTGTCTGATGAACACATCTTCGACCTCAATGCGGATTACACCAAGCCACTCAGGCAGGGACGCGTCGAGGCTGGGTTCAAGGGTCGCTACCGGTCGATTCCCGTCAACATGCGGTTTTTCCCCGGCCTGCGTTCGCCGCTCGATGTGGGAGCGGGCGGACGGGCGACCTATCGCGAGACGATTCCCGCTCTCTACGCCAACTATGTGTTCGAGAGCCAGAAGGTCGAACTCGAAGGCGGCCTGCGCGTCGAAACGGTTGTCGTGGACTACGACGTCAACCCCGATCACAACACGTACAAGAGCGACGGGTACCGCTACTTCCAGCCGTTCCCCAACCTGCGGGCCGCGTACAAGTTCAACGACGATCAAAAGCTCTCGCTGTTCTTCAGTCGACGCGTGGACCGTCCCAACGAAGTGGACATCCGCATCTTCCCCAAGTACGACGAGCCGGAGCTCATCAAGGTCGGCAACCCGGCCCTCCGTCCACAGTTCACCACCTCGGTCGACCTCGGCTACAAGACCAGCTGGTCACGCGGCAGCTTTTACGCCGCAGCGTTTCACCGCACCATCGATGCGACGATCACCCGCATCGCCACGCAGGCGCCCGGGAGCGCACTCCTCTACAACGTGTTTCAGAACGCCGACCGAAGCTGGAATACCGGTACGGAACTCGTCTGGCAGCAGACGCTGTCCAAGCGCATGTCGCTGAGCGCGAATGCGAACGTGTACCGGAACACGTTTGGCGCGTTCACTGTCGTCAACCGCTACCCCGTCCCGGTTTCGTATTCGGCAGAGCGACAGAAGCTCGTCTCCGGCAACCTCAAGGTGAACGCCACGTTCAAGCTTCCGCAGGACTGGGACACGCGCGTGTCGAGCGTGTATCTCGCGCCCGATCTGCTGCCGCAGGGGCGCATCGGAAGCCGCTATTCTCTCGACCTTGGCGTGAGGAAAGCCATTCAGCGCGGCAAGGGCGAGGTCGTCGTCAACGCCACCGATTTGCTGAACACGATGCAAATCCGTCGCACGATCCGCGGGACCAACTTCCGGTTGGAGAGCACGGACTACCTCGAGACGCAGGCGATCCGCGTCGGGTACAGCCGGAAGTTTTAGCACGGCCGTTGTATCGTTCGCCGATGAAGCCCTACGAACGCCTAGGTGAAGCGCTGACCCCCAACGGTACGCGCATCGTGCTGTATCGCCACGATGGTGCGTATCTCATCCGCGCCGACGGGGTCGAGCTCATGTCCGCGCGTCGGCACCAGTCCGAAGATCGGCTGGCCGAGGTCGCGTGCGCACCGTACCGCGACACCGAGGGCGTGCGTGTGTTGGTTGGCGGGCTCGGACTGGGCTTCACGATGCGCGCCGCCCTCAAGGCGCTGCGTGACGACGCCGAAGTGGTGGTGGCGGAGTTTCTCGCCGAGGTGATCGCGTGGAATGCGAACCCGGAGTACGGCATTTCGGTGGACGCGATGCGCGACCCGCGCACCCGGATCGTGCACGACGATATCGTGAACGTACTCAGCGCGAATGTCGGCGGCTTCGACGCGATCATGCTCGACACGGACAACGGGCAGGACGGCATGCTGATGTCGGAGAACGCGCGTCTGTATGCGATGCGCGGGATCGCCACGACGGTGGCGGCACTGCGCCCCGGCGGGACCATTGTCTACTGGTCGGTCAGCGACGATCCGAAGTTTCTCGATGCATTACGACGGTCGCGCCTGACCGTAGAGACGTTGCGCGTGCGGGCGCACGACACAGCGGGGCCGAAGCACACGCTGTATGTCGCCACGCCGCGCTCACATCTGCCGCAACCAGCTCACCTTCACGATCAGTGATCGCGCAGTTGGCGTGAGCCCATTGAGCACGGCCTGGCGATCGTTGTAGACGACGTACACGTAAGAGAGCGGCAGGAATTCCCAGCTGAATCGCGCATTGAGCGTCCCGCGCTCAAGCGCCGTGTTGTACTGATAGAACGCGCTCCATTGCACGCGCGGGTTGAGCGCCAGTCGAACTTCGGGACCGGCCAAGTGCGTGACAAAGCTCGAATCGCGGGTGCCGATGGAGCGCAGGCGATTGACTTCGTACGAGGCGCGGAGGGCGACGTACGGACTGGGCGACCAGCGTGTGGTCAATTCGGCGCGGCTGAGAGTCCCGTCGAAGAACCCGCCCGTACTCAGCGTCGCAACACCGGCCACTTTCGCACTCTGGTCGCTCTTGAGCACCACACCGCCGCGTGTGTAGTCGTGGGTGCCCGGCGCGATCGACACACCCGGCAGCAGGGCGACCGGCATCGTCGGCCGCTGGAAGCTCTGCTCGAGGGTGGGCGTGATGGCTGCCCCGTTCCGAAAGAGCACTTCGTTGGTCGCGACCACGCTCCCTTCCTGCAATACGAGCTTCGATGGGTCGTGGTAGAGCGTGGTCGAC
Organism: Gemmatimonas sp.; assembly: GCA_046590495.1. GTDB lineage: Bacteria > Gemmatimonadota > Gemmatimonadetes > Gemmatimonadales > Gemmatimonadaceae > Gemmatimonas. The sequence continues at coordinate 14,638 of JBKJTE010000060.1, forward strand.
AGCCCTGGCCGTAGCCAGACGACCGCACGCGGGCGCCAGCGGGGTTGCAACGTGAACACCAGTGCCGGGCTGGTCATGAGCACATTCGGACGCGACACGAAGCCCGTCTGCGGGTTGTAGTCGCGGTTGACCAGCGCGCCGGTGAGCCCGGTCGCCATCGAGGTGGTGATGCGCGTCAGCGAGTATGTCGCGGCCATGCCCGTGCGCCCGCCGATCGTCGACGTCGACATCATCGCGCTCAGTTGCGTCGCTTCACCAAGCCGCGTGAACGCATCCACTGACGCCACGACGTTGCTACCACTAACCCCACCGTCGCGCAGCGAGACGGTCGTGCCGAGGCGCGTGGCCCGGCCAAAAAACTTGCTGCCGCGGGCGACGGCAAACGTCGTCGCGCCGCGATCGCCAACGGCGGCCTGCCGCATCGCGAGCGCGCCGGCCGTCGTGCGACCGGTG
>JBKJTE010000063.1:0-6334 GCA_046590495.1 Gemmatimonas sp.
GCAGCGTGACGCGACCCGTTGCATACATCGCCGGCACCGGTCACGCCGTGCCGAAGGGGATCGTGACCAACGCGGATATCGCCGCGATGGGACTCGAGACCAACGATGACTGGATCATCGAACGCACCGGTATCCGCCAGCGCCACATCGCGCGCCCGGGAGAGTCGGTCGCGTCATTGTCGACCGATGCTGCGCTGCAGGCGATGAAGAAGGCTGGTATCACCGCCGACGAAATCGACGTCATCATCGTCGGGACGGCGTCACCCGACCGATTGCTTCCGGCCACAGCGGTCGATGTGCAAAAGCGCCTTGGCGCCACGCGCGCTGCCGCATTCGATATCGCTGCCGCCTGCTCTGGTTGGCTGTACGGCACCATCGTTGGTGAGTCGTTGATTCAGTCAGGGTCCGCGAACACGGTGCTGGTGATCGGCGCAGAGAAGCTGAGCGCAATCGTAGACTGGACCGATCGTAACACGTGCATTCTGTTTGCCGATGGCGCGGGCGCGACCGTTCTGCGTCGTAACGTCGAGGGCAACACCAAGGGCATTTTGTCGACGTTCATGCGGTCGGATGGGAATCTTGCCGAATTGCTCTGGCGTCCGGCTGGCGGTTCGGAAGAAGCCATCTCGACGGAAGAGCCTGCGGTGCACCGCCAGTTTGTGCAGATGGCGGGTCGCGAAGTATTCAAGTATGCCGTACGCGCCATGGCGGAATCGACCGATCGAGCGCTTCAGGGCGCTGGCCTCAAGTCGACGGATATCGATCTGTTGATTCCACATCAGGCCAACGTCCGCATCATCGAAGCGACTGCGAAGCACGCCGGTATCGGCATGGATCGGGTCTTCGTCAACGTCGATCGTTTTGGCAATACATCGGCCGCCTCAATTCCGATCGCGCTCAACGACGCCGTGTTGCAGGGGCGCGTGAAGGAAGGGATGACGGTGATGTTCGCAGCATTTGGTGCAGGATTCACCTGGGGTTCGCTGGTAGCGCGCTTCTAGGCGCTGTCGGCTCTCACACCGCACTCGGAACGTCCATGGACTTCGTGCTGCTGCTGCCCGGTCAGGGTTCGCAGCGCGTCGGAATGGGGAAGGATCTCTACGACGCCTTTCCCGCTGCACGCGACGCATTTCACACCGTCGACGATGCCGTCGGCAGCGCGCTCTCGACTCTGGCATTCGAAGGTCCGCCAGACGAACTCACGCGCACACATAACGCGCAACCTGCGCTCCTCGCGCACAGCGCGGCCGTCTGGGCCGTGGTACGCGATGCCATCGGCCCAACGGTGCGTGCCGCCGCCGGACATTCGCTTGGCGAGTTCTCGGCGTACCACACGGCCGGGACATTCGAACTGGCAGACGCCGCGCGCGTGGTGCGTCGTCGCGGCACGTTGATGTACGAACAGGGGATCGCCCGTCCGGGCGCGATGGCTGCTGTCATTGGCGTGCTGTCGGCACCGATCGACGAGATCTGCGCGCAGGCGACTGCTGAAGCGGGTATGGTCGTCGCTGCGAACTACAACAGCGAAGAACAGGTTGTTATTTCAGGTGAAGTCGCCGGTGTTGAACGAGCGATGCAACTCGCCAAGGAAGCTGGAGCCAAGCGCTCATTGCCGCTTCCGGTGAGTGGCGCGTTTCATTCCCCGTTGATGGCGCCGGCAGCCGATGGTCTGTCGACGGCCCTCGACGCCGTGCCGCTCGCCGATCCACGCTTTCCGGTGTTCGCGAATGTGAATGCGGAACCCGTACTCGACGCTGCACACGCGCGTTCACTCCTGGTGCAGCAGCTCACGTCACCGGTGCGCTGGACGCAGGTGATGCGTCGTCTTGCCGACACCTATCCCGATGCAACGTTCGTCGAGATCGGGAGCGGTCAAGTGCTGGCCGGGCTTGCACGACGGATCGCACCGAATGTTGCAACGGCGAGCTGCGGCACCGTTGCAGACGTAGAGAAGTTGCTCGCCTCGGCCGGTACCCATGTCTGAAACGTCGGCTGGATTGCGTATCGACCTGACGGGTCGCGTTGCGCTGGTTACCGGGTCAACGCGCGGTATCGGTCGTGCGATTGCAGAGACGCTGGCGAGGGGGGGAGCGCGCGTCGCAGTCACCGGTCGTGATCTTCCTCGCGCCCAGGCCGCCGCCGCGGAAATCGCTGCGGCCACGGGAGTCGAAACGCGCGGCTATGCTGTCGACGTGGCCGACATCGCGCAGGCCACCGCATTGATCGAGTCGGTCGAACGCGATTTCGGTCAGCTGGATATTCTCGTCAACAACGCCGGTCTGACGCGCGACAACCTGCTCATGCGTCTCAAGGATGACGACTGGGACGCAGTCATCAACGCGAACCTTCGCGGCGCATTTGCGACCTGTCGTGCGGCGTCGCGCGGCATGATGAAGCGACGGTGGGGGCGGATCATCAACGTCGCGAGCGTCGTGGGACTGATCGGCAACAAGGGGCAGGCCAACTACGCAGCGAGCAAGGCTGGGCTGATTGGCATGACCAAGTCGATCGCCAAGGAACTCGCGTCGCGAAATATTCTCGCGAACGTCGTGGCCCCCGGTTTTATCGAGACTGACATGACGGCGGCCATGACGCCCGAAGCACAGAAGGCTATGAGTTCGACCATCCCGCTCGACCGATTGGGTACGCCCGACGACATCGCGGGAATGGTGGCTGTGCTTGCTTCCGACCTGACCCGCTACGTGACCGGCCAGGTCTTTGTCGTCGACGGCGGGCTCGTGATGTAGCAGGACCAGAACGTCCCCGGGGACACTCCCTGCAGCGGTGCGTAATGGCTAAGTTCCCCACTCTACCTTCTAACAATTTCAGAGGAATCGTTCTCATGACGGATCACGCGTCGAAGATCAAGGACATCATCGAAAAAGAGCTCGGCGTGGAGCGCGAGAAGCTGACGCCCGAAGCGAGCTTCATCGAAGACCTCGGTGCAGACTCGCTCGACATCGTCGAACTCGTCATGGAGTTCGAGAAGGAATTCAACATCGACATCCCCGACGAGGATGCCGAAAAGCTTCGTACGGTTGGTGACGCGGTCGCCTACCTCGAGGCAAAGGTCGCAGGCTAATGCGTCGGCGGGTCGTCGTTACGGGTCTTGGGGCGATCACGCCCGTCGGGAACGACGTGGCGACGACCTGGCAGGCGTTACTCGGCGGCGTGTCGGGTGGCACGCTGATCACCAAGTTCGATGCAAGCACCTTCAAGGTGAAGTTTGCCTGCGAAGTCAAAGGCTTCGATCCCTTGCTTTACATGGAACGCAAGGAAGCGAAGCGCGCTGACCTGTTCACGCAGTACGCACTTGCTGCCTCAGTCGAAGCGATGCGCGACGCGGGGCTCGAGAAGGGCGGCTTCGTCGCGGAGGATTGCGGCGTGATCGTGGGCAGCGGTATCGGTGGACTGGCTACCATGGAAGAGCAGCACACGTCGTTGATGGAGGCGGGAAACCGTCGCATCTCGCCGTTCTTCGTGCCCATGTTCATCGCCGACATCGCGGCGGGTGTGGTCTCCATGCGTTTCGGTGCGAAAGGACCGAATTTCGCGACCATGTCCGCGTGCGCCACGAGCGCACACGCCATCGGCGAATCTTTCCGCACGATTGTGTACGGCGATGCAGACGTCATGATCGCCGGCGGATCAGAAGCCGCGGTGCTGCCGATGGCAATCGGTGGCTTCGGCAACATGACGGCGCTCTCGGAACGCAACGATTCGCCGGCCACGGCATCGCGTCCGTTCGACGCGACCCGTGACGGCTTTGTGCTGGGCGAAGGCGCCGGTGTCGTGGTGCTCGAAGAGTTGGAGCACGCGAAGCGCCGTGGCGCGCGCATTTACGGTGAAGTGGTGGGATACGGTGCGACGGGCGATGCGTACCACCTGACCGGTCAGCCGGACGCTCACGAAGGGCTGCAGCGTTCGATGCGCAAGGCGATGAAGGACGGTTCGCTTGCTCTTACCGACATCGATTACATCAACGCGCACGGCACTTCGACACCGCTCAACGATCCCAACGAAATCAGAGCGATCAAGACGGTATTTGGCGACCACGCTTACAAACTGTCGGTCAGCTCGACCAAGTCGGCCACTGGGCACATGCTCGGCGCTGCTGGAGGCGTCGAGTTCATTGCGTGCGCCCTGGCGATTCGCGACAACATGATCCCGCCAACGATCAACTACTCCACGCCCGATCCCGAGTGCGATCTCGATGTGACGCCAAACACCCCGCGAGCGCGCGACGTGAATGTCGCGCTTTCGAACAGCTCCGGTTTTGGTGGTCACAACGTTTCGATCGCACTCCGTCGCTGGCACGAGTGAGCGCGACGCGACGTTCGTCGCGGTGAAGCAGCTGGCGGCATCGGCCGCACAGTGACCCGAGTACGTCCCGAGTTCGTCCTGATGCCCGCTCCGATTGCCTTCGATCTTGCACGTCTGCGCGACCCTGCGCTCCGCCCTATCGGGGAGAAGCTCATCGCAGGCGTGCGCCTCACGGCCGACGACGGCGCGCTGCTGTTTCGTTCGCCGGATCTGATCGGCGTTGGTGCGATGGCTGATGCTGCCAATCGCGCGAAACATGGCGATCGGGTGACATTCGCGTCCAATCAGCACATCAATCCAACGAACATCTGCGTGCTGCGAAAGACGTGCGTCTTCTGTGGCTATGCGCGATTGCCCAAGGAAGAAGGCGCATACCGGTATTCGCTGGAGCAGGTACTCGCGGAATCCGATCGCGCCGACGGAACGATCACGCGCGAATTTCACATCGTCGGCGGCCTCGATATGCAGGCGGGGCTGGCGTACTACCAGACGATGTTCCGCGCGCTGAAGGCGCGTCACCCGCAGGTGCATATCAAGGCGCTCACTGCCGTTGAAATTGCGCACATCGCGCGAATCGAAAAGATGTCGCGCGAAGATGTGTTGATCGCCCTGCGTGAAGCAGGACTCGACACCATGCCCGGTGGTGGCGCGGAAACATTCAGCGCGGCGGTGCGCGATGTTATCGCCGACAAGAAACTCGGTGGCGCCGATTACATCGATGTGCATCGCACGGCGCACAAGTTGGGAATCCGCACCAACTGCACGATGCTCTACGGTCATGTGGAAACCATTGAAGACCGTATGGAGCATTTGACGATGCTTCGCAATCTGCAGGATGAGACCGGCGGATTCCTCGCGTACATCCCACTGTCGTACCATCCCGACGACAACGAGCTTGGCCAGACACTCGGCCGGCAGGGCACGGCATCGACGGGCTTCGACGATCTGCGCAATCTCGCAGTCGGTCGACTGTTCCTCGACAACTTCGATCACATCAAGTCGCACTGGATCATGGTGACGCAGGCCGTGTCCCAGATCGCGCTGCATTTCGGTGTAAACGATATCGAAGGCACGGTCGTGCGCGAAAAGATCTACCACGCTGTCGGTGCACACACGCCGCAGGGGATGACGCTCTCGCAGCTGCTCAAGCTCATCCGCGGCGCCGGAAAGAAGCCCGCCGAACGCGATTCGTTCTACAACGTGATTCACGAATTCGCCGATGATGAATTGCGCGAAGTGCAGGCGCACGAACTGGTAGCGGCTTCGGCTTGAGCTGACGCATATGCTTCGCATCGGCCGTATCCCATACATCAACTGCTATCCCGTCTACGGCGGGATTGATCGCGGGATCGTGCCGCTCGACGGCATGCTCGTGGACGGCATACCAACGCGCCTGAACCATCTCATGTCGGCGGGCCAGCTCGATGTGAGCGTCGTCTCGGCGGTCGAGTATGCACGCGACGCGAAACGCTATTTGCTGCTGCCTGAAATCGGGATCACCAGCGATGGTCCGGTGCGCAGCGTGATGCTTTTTTCCCGACGTCCGCCGGAATCGCTCGCAGGGCAGCGCGTCCTGGTGAGCAAGAGCTCGATGACGAGTGTCGCCTTACTCGAGCTGCTCTTCGAGAATGTGTGGCGTTGCCGTCCCGAGTTCGTGCTTGGTGATGCCGAACTCGCCGATATCTCGCGCTTCAACGATGACCCTCACGAAGCGCGCTTGGTCATCGGTGACGCTGCGCTCAAACTGTTCGACGAAGCCAATCGCGGTGGTGCGTGGGCCGAACGCTATCCGTATCGCGTTGATCTTGGCGAGGCGTGGAAGCAGTGGACAGGGCTGCCTTTCGTGTTTGCCGTGTGGGTCGCACAACGCAGTACACCGGTACATGGAGCCCTCGCTGCGCACGCCTCGCTGATTACATCCCGTGATTGGGGACTCGAACACCTCGACGTCCTCGCAGCGCAGGCATCCCTGGCGAGTGGTGTACCTCGCGAGACCTGTGCGGTGTATTTC
>JBKJTE010000119.1:0-3655 GCA_046590495.1 Gemmatimonas sp.
GGCGAATTGTTGCTCTTCTTGAAGTACACGTCGACCGGGACCGCGTCTTCATGACGGAGGAGCAGGAACTCGTCGAAGTTCGCCTGCACCGTCGCACCCTTCTCGATGGTGATTTCCTGGCCGAGTGCTTGCGCCAGACCGTCGAGCACGGAGCCTTGCACCTGCGTTTCTGCGCCCATCGGGTTGATGATTTCGCTGCCGACATCACCCACCGCCCACACCTTTTCGACCGTCAACTTGCCGGCCTTGGTGACCGTGGCCTGCACGACTTCGGCGAAGTAGCCGCGATGACTGAAGTGGAAGGCGAGCCCCATGCCGGTACCTGCGGGGAGTTTCTTTCCCCAGCCAGCGCGCGTCGCGACTTCCTGCACGACGGCGGCCATGCGTGGGCCGTCATACCCGGGCTGCTGCGGTCCCTGCGGTGCACCCGCCGCGGGCGCAGGATCGGGAGTCATGCTGTTGAGCAAGTCGAGACGGAATGCGAGTCCGTCCTTGCCAGCTGCATGTGCGAGCTCGTCGATGAAGGACTGCGTCGCGAACGCGATGCCGTTGCTGCCCGGCGCCCGCAGGAAACCAGTCGGCACGCCGAACGGAATCAGTGATGTCGCGAGCGAGAAATTGGGGACGAATCTGGCCGGGAACTCAGCGCCGCCGATGTTTGCCGAGGGCGCGAAGTTGGCACCTTCCCCGAACGACACGAAGTGGTTCTGCCATGCGACGAGCTTGCCTTTGGCATCAACGCCCCCGGCGAGATTGTGCCAGCCGGCCGGACGATAGAAGTCGTGCTGCATATCGTCTTCGCGCGACCAGAGCAACTTGACCGGTACACCGACTTCCTTCGCGATCCACGCGGCTTCGACCATGTAGTCGTTGTTGAGGCGACGACCAAAACCGCCGCCGCTGCGGGTGATGTGCACGGTGATTGCGTCTTCCTTCATGCCGAGTGTTTTGGCAACGAGGGCGCGACCAGGGGCAGGGTTTTGTGTCGGTGCCCAGATCTCGAGCGTGCCGTTGGTGAAGCTGGCGGTGCAGTTCTGCGGCTCGAGCGATGCGTGTGCGATGAACGGATAGTAGTACGAACCCTTCACCGTCTTGGTCGCGCTGGCGAGTGCGGCATCGACATCGCCGTCCTTGCGCAGCGAACGCTGCGGCGTCTGCATTGCGAGCGCGGCAGCCTGCTTGTCAAAGCCGGCCGTACTCTGCTGCGATGTCGGATGTTCGGCCCACGTCACCGCAAGCTGACTGCGCGCGGTTTGTGCTTGCCACCAGCTATCCGCAACAATCGCGACACCACCGAGCAACCCGGCGAGCGGCGTGTCACCAGCGACGACGAACGCATGCTTGACGCCGGGCAATTTTTTGATCTCGTCAACGTTCGCGCTCGCGACTTTCGCACCGAACACCGGCGACTTCACAAACGTCGCATACAACATCCCGGGCACGGTGACATCGATACCGTACAAGGGCTTGCCAGTGACAATCGACTTCGTGTCGACGCCACGCACGCGGGTACCGATGATCTTGAAGTTCTTCGGATCCTTGAGCGGAATCGTGGCGAGATCGGGCGCCGCCATCGTCGCTGCCGCCGACGCGAGTTCGCCGTACGTCACTTTGCGTCCACTCGGCGTGTGCTTCACCACGCCCAGCGAGGTTTCGCATTCGGTGGCCGGCACGTTCCACTTCTGCGCCGCCGCACCGACGAGCATCGCGCGTGCGGCTGCACCAACGCGACGCATCGGCAACCAGTTGGTCGGCGTCGCGGTGCTGCCACCTGCAACTTGCGCCTGGAATTTGGTCGGATCGTAACTGCCCTGCTCAACGCGCACGTTCTTCCAGTCGACATCGAGCTCTTCAGCGATCAGCATCGGCAACATCGTCTTGATCCCTTGTCCGACTTCAGGATTCTTTCCGATGATCGTGACGATACCGTCCGGTGTGATGCGAATGAACGCGTTCAGCGACGGATCGGCCACGCCATTGTGACCGGCGCCCGCGATGCCGTTGGCATCAAGCGCCGAGAGCGGCTCGAAGTAGCTGGCGAGCATGATTCCGCCGCCTGCGATCGCCGTAACCTTGAGAAAATCACGACGCGAAACAGGCGTCTTCGAAACAATCGGGGTGGTGCTCATGATTCGGCTCCTCCCGGAGTACCACTGGTAGCGCCGCGCGGCGCTACCTTGGCGCCAGCTTTGATTTCTGCCGCACGATGGATCGCAGCCTTGATGCGCAGATACGTGGCGCAGCGACAGAGATTGCCGCTCATCGCCGCGTCGATCTCTGCATCGGTTGGCTTAGGCGTTTTCTCGAGCAGGGCGGCTGCCGACATGATCTGGCCGGCCTGACAGTAGCCGCACTGCGGCACGTCCAGTTCTTCCCAGGCCTGCTGCAGCGCGTGCGTGCCGTCGGAGGAAAGGCCTTCGATCGTTGTGATCTCCATGCCTTGCGCCGAAACAGCGGTCACCTGGCAAGAGCGTTTTGGCTTTCCGTTCAGATGCACCGTGCAGGCGCCACACTGCGCGGCACCGCATCCGTACTTCGTGCCTTTCATGTCGAGGGCGTCGCGAAGCGCCCAGAGCAAGGGCGTATCAGCGGGAACGTCGGCCGTCTTGACCTGACCGTTCACTTTCAGTCGCAGCTTCATGGCGAATCCCCATCGTGGTTCGGAGCGAGGCAGGGTGCGGCATTGCCGACAGCAATGACCGTATCGGCGTGGGCCGGTGGCGGGTGTCCTCGACGTGCGTGGAATCTTGGGGCAGAACGGTGCGCCGTCCAGCGACCCGCCCCACATTGTTTCGCGGTCGACCGCCTATCGGACCGAGACTCCGGCCAGCGGCTGCTCGCCCTCGACGGTCCGCACGCCTCCCGCGGGCCATGCAGACACTACGACATACACCAGAGAGGCGTTGATGGGGGTTTGTTCTGCCGCGCCATGGCGCACGGTTTCGGCGGTGCTGTTGCTGCTCGCCGCGTGCTCGCCGCCCACCGACACCGCCAACGGCAACGGTCGGGGCGCCGCAAAGCCCACGCCGCCGTTTGGACCGCAATCGGCCGCCTCGAAGACCAGCACTGAAAAGCGCCGGATGCCCCCGCATGGGACCGACTCGACGCTCGACGTGGCCAGCTGGAATATCGAGTGGTTCGGCGACCCAACGCACGACCCTTCCAACGACCGGCTGCAGCGCGACAACGCCCGCGACGTCATACGGGGCACAGACGCGGACATCTGGGGCGTGGCGGAAATCGTAGACGTCAGTGAATGGAAGCGTCTGAAGGAGTCGCTGCCGGAGTATGACGGCTTTCTTGCGAGCGAGGGTCCGGTGACCAGTCGCGGGTCGTACTATCGCCCGACGGAGCAGAAAGTCGGCGTGCTGTACAAGCGTGCCGTCGCGCGCCTGCTCGACGCAAAAGTGATCCTTACGCAGAACGACAACGACTTCGCGGGACGGCCGCCCTTGCAGGTGCGCCTGCGCGTGACGATCCGGGGACAATCGGACGAGCTCGTGCTGATCGTGCTGCACATGAAGGCGACTGCCGACGCCGGTAGTTGGACGCGGCGCGCGCGTGCAGCGTCTGCGTTGAAGCGGTATGTTGACGACAACTGGTCGACAGCGCGCGTGCTGGTGGTGGGTGACTGGAACGATGACGTGGACCGGTC
>JBKJTE010000177.1:0-4548 GCA_046590495.1 Gemmatimonas sp.
TGCCGGTATTGCGCGAGCGCTGTCGAGAATTCTTTCCACACCGCGTCCTCTTCCGCATCGCGCGGCAACGGTTCGTAAAGTTTCAAACCCACCTCCAGTTCAGCGGAAATGGCTTCGTTCAGCTCTTTAATGTTGGTCGCGTATCTGGCTTCGTCCTTTTGCTGGCGCGCCAGCAGCAGCGCGAGTTCGAGGCGGCGCGAGTCGGCCAGGCCGACGTTCACCAGTGCGATACCGCGCAACGACGGCAGGTAGATCTTGCCGATTTGATCGGTCTGCGTCTGCAGTGAGTTCAGGGCGAACATCCCGATGCTTCCGACACCCGCAACGAGCGCGGCGACGGTGATAAAACCACCAAGCAGCTTCGTCTGGATCTTATACTTGCCGAGCATCGGGAAGACCTCACCGCGGGGAAGGAGACGCACATACGAACCTGTGTGCTATCCGTATCGGTCGGCTGGTCCTGTGAGTGTTGCACCGTACAGAAGCTGGACGGCCGTTTTCCACACGCCGGCGCGCCCATCCGTCGGTGCGCATGCTCCCGACTAGCTATAGAGCGCAATTGCACGCCGAGGGCGCCGGCGCCGCATGGGGCATCGTATTTCGACGATGTGCGCTGCGAAGAAACGGCATATCATGCCTGGGGAAGGTCACTTCGCCCCCCCAACACTATTCCAGATGCTTGGCCCGCTCCCTGCTGTCATCCCTTATCAGACACGTCGCCGTGGCTAGCTCTCGAGACAGTGCGCCAGTACCAAAAATGGAGAGCGTCCTCTCGAAAGAGGACTGGGATTCCCGCGACATTTCTGGCCAGACATTTGTGCGGGTGATGTTGGCCGACATCGATATGACCGAGGCGATCAACAACGGCGCGAGCTTCACCAAATGCACTTTTCAGCGCGTGCAGTTCAACGTGTCGGTGCACCGCGATGCCGCATTCACCAATTGCACCTTTGCCAACTGCTCATTCTTCGACACGCAGTTCATCGAATGCAAATTTGTCGGGAGCAAGTTCGAACGGTGTACCTATGACCTGATGAAGGTCAGCGGTGGGAATTGGTCCTTCGTTGGTCTGGTGGGTGCAGACTTGAGAAAGGCTACGTTTCGCGACACACGTATGCGTGAAGCCGACCTCTCAGGCGTGCGCTGTCAGGGCGGATCGATATTGGATGTCGATCTCGCCGGCGCGTCGCTCGAGCGCGCGAACTTCACGGAGTGCGATCTGCGCGGGAGCGAAATCAGCGCCCTCGATCCGCAGAGTGCCGTCATCAAGGGCGCGATCATCAGCTACGAACAGGCGCTGGTGATCGCGACGGCGCTTGGTTTGGACGTCAGGCCAGACTGACCGCGCGACGCTCGCGTTCAGTTGCCCAAAAACTTGCCAATCTGTTCGTTCAGAAACTTCTTGTCCGCAGGGCTTGCACCAGCACCAGCCGGATGTCCCCACAAACTGGGAATCGGCACGAGTTGCACCTTCGGAATGAACTGCGCTTCGTACTTTGCGTCGCCGAGTGGGAAGTAGAGATCGGTTTCGGAGGGCATGTACAGTACGGGAACGCTGATTGACCGGAGCGCTTTCTCAACGTCACCGCCAAAGCCTGGTGTATCGCCGACGTTATGTCGCTGCCAGGTGCGGGCGTGCAGGATGTAGTTGTTGGCGTCGGCGTTGAAGCGGCGCCCCATGCTCTGCATGAACTGATCGAATGTCGTGCCTGGTGCGGCGTTGGCCCGCCACAGCTCCTTTCGCCACCACTCCTGCGAGTAGAGCCAGGCGGCCCACACCATACCGAACGCTTCGAGCCCGGCTTTCGGTGGCGCAGTGTAGTCGCCACCGTTGAATGTGGCGTCGGCGGTGAGGGCCGCAATTTGTCCTTCGAGTCGTACGATGCCGTGGCCATATGTCTTGGCCGTGCCTGACGTCGCCACGATGCGATCCATGTACGACGGATAGCTCACAGCCCACTGAAACGCCTGCTGCGCGCCCATCGAGAAGCCAATGACGGCGCGCAGGTGCTGCACCTGCAGATCGTCGACCAGCAGTCTGTGCACCGCTTCGACGTTGTCGCGAATGGTGGTGACCGGAAAGCGCGGACCATGCAACGGTTCAGCCGTGTTGCTTGGCGATGACGAAAACCCGTTGCCGAACAGTTCTGTTGCGACCAGAAACAGTTTCGATGTGTCGAGCGCCATGCCTGGGCCGATCAACCACTCGTAACCATGGTGGTTGGCCATGTAGTGCGATGGCAACAGTACAACGTTGTCGCGTGCAGCATTGAGGTGACCGTACGTACCGTAGACGATGTGCGCCGTCGGAATCGTCACACCACTTTCGGTGCGAAAGTTCGTGATCGTGAAGTCGTGATGTTCCGCTCGATCGACCCGTTGTGCTGTGGACTGCGCGTGCGCAGACCACGGCATCGCAACGGCGAGCGTCAACGAGGTGGCGATGGCACAGGTAAATCGGGCAAAACGCATGACGGTTGGCAGCTTAGAGTTGTTAGTCACGCGGCGCACGGTAGGCGCGTCGTCCACTGCAGCTCGCGTTGAAGATCACTGAGGTCTCGCCGCGCTGCTGTCCGTCGACCGCGCGCAACGTCGCCTTGTGCTCTCCATCCCAATCAGGGAGCGAAACCCATTGTTCCTGTCCGTGTCCAACGGCCTCTCCGTCGAGATACCACGTCATCGCGTCGTCAGCGAGTGTGCTTCCATCGCTTGACGTTGCACTCCCCCAGAGTCGCACCGGTTCGTCGGTGCGCACGGTCGATCCGTCGACCGGCCACATGATTGCAACCTGTGGCGGACGTGCCGGAATATCGACGGTGACGGAGTCCGACGTCGTGCCGTAGAAACCATCCGACACGATGACCTGAATGAGAATCACTCCGGCCGTGACGCAACCGGTTGGCACCACGGCCTGGTCTTCGTCGAGTTTGACAGCAAGCGATTGCCACTGCTTGCCCCCGTCACTGGACCAGCGCACGACGCGCTCGAGCGGATACTCGCTGGATGCAAACGTCTGCCAACTGACATAGAGCTCATCGCCATCGACAGTGGCAGCGACGCCAGCGACCGTCGGGGGTTGAGCAGTCGCCTGTCGCGTCCACAACTCCTTGTCGCCGATCATGACGCGCAACGTCTGACCAGACTCGACATCGGGGAGCAACGCCTGCACGAGTCCTGTTGGCGGCTCATCGCCGTGACCACCGCCACCACAGCCACCGCCACATCCGCATGACGCCTGCGTTGTAAGACGACGCAATGCCGTTCGACTGACAACGCTCATGTTTGCGTTGAGCAGTTCGACGAATGCACCGGGAATGCGTTCACCGTTTGGTGTCGGACCAGTTTCGAGGCGCATGACGCTCCGAATTTCGATATCGTGCTCGCGGAGCATGCCGCTCACGACAATGAGACGCACCGGATCCGGTTCTCGGCGGAAAAACTTGGCTCGACCGACCCATGGCGGAGGTGGATCCGGACGATCGAACACGGACGGTCCGTGATACTGCTCGTCGAGATACGGCGGCAGACTCTCGCGTCCATCGGAAACCCAGGTCGGGTTGAGTCGCTGATGCTGAATGAGCCGCCGCATGTGATAGAGCGAGACCCACGACGGTCCACAGTAAGACATAAAGTCCGCGACGTAACTCGGCGGGTAAATCGTACCGTTCGTGACGTCCATGCCGTATTCGCCGATCGACGCAATTCTGTTTGCGGGCGTGTCGTACGGTTCGTACGCCGGATAGTTCGGATCGCCCGCGTCACCGGCGCCCAATCCGCACGGTCCATGGGCAAAGCCGAGGACATGACCGAGTTCGTGGGCCATCGTCATGCCATCGTTGATTGCGCCCGAGCCAACGCCGGCACCGCCGCCGCCGCACCCGGACGCGCCACCGATCGGTATGCCGTTGGGAAAGAGTCCGTAGTACAAGGCGTCGGTGCGATTGCCATCGACAACACGCGCGATCCCCAACCAGAAGAGCAGATCGTTCCACGACTGTGGACACTGACCGTTCACGATCGCGCCGAGCAGCGGTTCACTCCACGTGAAGGTACCGGCGAGCGAGATGTCCGGTGTTTGTGAAACCGGATACATGCGCAGTGTTGAACCGGCGGTCGATTGAAAGTTCGCGAGCGTTGGCGCGGGGAGTGAGAGCTGATTGTTGTTTGCATCGGGGCCGAGGTAACGCATCGGAATGCCGCGAATGCGAAGCGTCTGCAATAACGAAACATCGAAGTCTTCAACCCACTCGTCCTGCTGGCTCGTACCAGGCACGCTGACCTGTACTTTGAGTCGCACGTGTCCGCGCATGGTTGCGGCGGGAATGATGAAGTTGAGCGTGCTGTTGCCGTTGCTGCGTTCTGCTGCGTAACCCGGAGACGGTTCAGCGGTGACGGAGCCCGGTCCGAGTTGCATGAGCAGGCCGGTATCGGCCCAGATGCCGGACCGTCGCTTCTGCACCATTACGGTGCCGGTGACACCGGGCAGAGCGGCCGGGCGATTGCGTACGTATACACGCACGCGTGCAGACTTGTTGGCGACGAGTCGAA
>JBKJTE010000217.1:0-34177 GCA_046590495.1 Gemmatimonas sp.
CATTTTCAGCTTTTCTGATTTCGAGCGCGCCTTTGGCGGCCTCGCGGTGGACAGCCCACTCAGCTATTCCGTGAAGCTGTTCTTCCAGAATGGCGGCAGTGAAGCGTACGTCGTTCGGGTGGCGCACAATGCGATGCCGGCCAAGGTCACGCTCCGCAACTCTACCACCGCCGGCATGGATGTCCTCGAGCTCACGGCAGCCAGTGCGGGAACATGGGGGAACAGCATCCAGGTCGATATCGACTACGATACGGCGAATCCCAAAAGCCTGTTCAATCTGACAGTCACTTCGTTTGTCGAAAAGAACGGGCGCATGGAGCCCGGCACTACGGAAACGTTTCGCAATCTGTCGATGAATGCTGCTGATCCCGGCTTTGTGGTCGATGCGGTCAACAATGGGTCGCAGCTGATCACGGTCGCTCTGACCGGCGCCGTGAAGCTGGCGCTGGCGGCCGTGCTGCCGGGCGGCACGAGCACGAGCGGGGCGTTGGCGGCCCCCTTTGGTATCGACGCGACGCACAACGTGCTCGCATTCACCCTGAACGGGCGTGGTCCGTTTGAGATCACGTTAGCGGTTCCACCTGCTGCAACACTCGCAGCGCTGGCGGCTGAGCTCACACTCAAGATGCCCGCGAAAGCAGGATCCGCCGTCTCGGCCGCGGTGGTGGGCAGCACGATCGTGGTGACATCGGGTGACACCACCGATCGCTCGTCCGTGCACTTCTTCGACGCGAGCATGAACAGCGCGACCACTACGCTCAAGCTTGGCGTGGCAAGCGGCGGGATAGAAGTAGACAGTGAAGCGACCTTTCGGCCCGCCCAATCCGGCACCGTTGGCGGTGCGCTCAACCTGGTCGGGTTGGCAACGCCTGCGCAGGTCACGCTCAACGTGCAGCGTGGAACGCCGCTGGCAACTGTGAAGTCGTTCACCCTTGACGTGTGGGGGGGAGCATCGCCTGCTATCGCTCCAACGACGGTTGACGAAGCCAGGAATCGCGTGCGCGATGCGCTGGCGGCGGTGAGTGATCCGTTGCTCGATGGTGTGACCGTATCGGTCGTGGACGGTGTACTGCGGGTGGCGCCCGGTACCGCTGAGCCGAACAACGTGTTCGAATTTGCCGTTGTAGGTCTGGACACCGCTGCCACCAGCCTCGGGCTTACGCCTGCTGCGGCGAAGAATGTGGCGCACTACGCGCTCGGCGCGGGCATCACAGTGCGAGCGGAGACATCGGCCTCCCCGCCGGGGAACAACGGCACCGCGCCGTTGACGACCGAGATCACGGGGACCGAGCTGCTGAAGACGGGCATGTATGCGCTCGAAGGCGTCGATCTCTTCAACCTGCTGGTAATCCCGGATCTGCTGCTGGTGAAGTCGCAGGAGGCCGCCGATATCGCGGCCGTATCTGAAGCGATCGCGTATTGCCAGCGACGACGCTCCTTCATGATCATCGATGCCCCGGCCTGGTTGCTCAAGTTCAGCGATGCGGAGCCGTGGATCGGCTCGAGCAACGCTGCATCGCTCCGCAGCCGAAATGCCGCGCTGTATTTCCCACGACTGCGCATGTCCGATCCGCTGATGGCGGGGGGTGTGCGCACCTTTCCGGCTGCGGGCGCAGTGGCCGGACTGTACGCCCGCACCGACGCGGACCGTGGGGTGTGGAAGGCGCCCGCCGGCACGTCGGCCAACATCATTGGTGCGACGGGCCTCTCCGTGACACTCACCGATGGCGAAAATGGCAAGCTCAATCCCAAGGGGCTGAATGCGCTGCGGACGTTCCCGGTGTTCGGCACGGTGAGTTGGGGAGCGCGGACGGCGCGTGGAGCGGACACGCTTGCTGACGAATACAAGTACATCCCCGTTCGCCGTCTTGCCCTCTTCCTCGAGGAGAGTCTCTACCGCGGAACGCAGTGGGCCGTGTTCGAGCCGAACGATGAACCGCTCTGGTCGCAGATCCGACTCAATCTCGGCGCCTTCATGCACACGCTCTTTGCGCAGGGCGCGTTTCAGGGGCGGACGTCGCGCGATGCGTACTTCGTGAAGTGCGACAGGGAGACGACAACGCAGAACGACATCGATCTCGGTCGCGTGAACATCGTGGTGGGCTTTGCACCGCTCAAGCCCGCGGAGTTTGTGGTCATCCAGATCCAGCAGATCGCCGGCGCGCTCCAGACCTGAGGAACAACCATACATGGCCAAGTTCACTGTGAATCCGTTGCGCTTCGATCCGTACAAGAACTTCAAGTTCCGGGTGAAGTGGAGCGCGAACGGATATGTCGCTGGTGTCAGCAAGATCAGCGCGCTCAAACGCACGACGGAGATGGTGGAGCACCGCGAGGGCGGTGATCCGAGTTCCAGTCACAAGTCGCCGGGCCGGACCAAGTACGAGGCAATCACGATGGAGCGTGGCGTGACGCAGGATCGGGAATTCGAGGCATGGGCCAATCAGGTCTGGAATTTCGCCAACGCGCAGGCGCCAGCAGACAATCGCACACTGGAAGTCTCGCTGAAGAACTTCCGTCGCAACCTGACAATCGACGTCTTCAACGAAGCGGGACAGAAGGTCATTTCCTACAAGGTCTTCAATGCGTGGGTGAGCGAGTTCACGGCGCAGACCGATCTCGATGCGAACGCCAATGCGATCCTGATTCAATCGATCAAGATCGAGCATGAAGGGTGGGTGCGTGACCCGGACGTGACGGAGTTGCCGGAGCCGCAGTTCGAAGGCGTGGGGACGTAACATGCTGCGCGTCGCCATTCCGGGCGGCGTGTGGCGTGGCGATGCGCTGCGTACCGACGGCCCTGTGCGCGAGTTGGCACTGCGGCCGATCGGTGGCGAAGACGAAGTCTTCCTGCTCGACACCGCAGAGCATTCGGTGCCGAGTGCGCGCGCGACTGCGCTGCTCGCGCGTTGCCTCGAAGAGACTGATGCGGACCGGACGGCGCGTAGTCTCACGGTTGGCGATCGTGAGGCTTTGCTGTTGCAGCTGCGTCGTTTGACGCTCGGGGATTCCTTCGAATGCGTGCTGCGCTGTCCGGCCGAGTCATGTGGTGAGCGGATGGAGCTCGCGTTGCGTGTGAGCGATCTGCTGCTCCCGCCGTATGCGGAGGTTGAGCGTGAGTACGCGCTCTCGGTCGACGCGGATGGCGCGCGCTACGAGATCCGCTTCCGGTTGCCGACGGCAGACGATCTTGAGCGCGCGGCGATTCAGGCCGGTGCAGACGTGGAAGGCAGCGCGCTGTCTATGCTTCGGGATTGCGTCGTATCGGCGACGCGCGACGGTGATCCAATGCCGACGAGTGCGTTGGGCGCCACCGTGCGTGCTGCAATTTCAGAAGCGATGGCTGCGCGCGATCCGCAGGCTGAGATCGAACTCGATCTCACATGCCCGACGTGCGGGATTGCGTTCTCGGTCGTATTCGATACTGCGATGTTCCTGTTGCAGGAACTTGACCAGCGGGCGCAGAGGCTCTTGCAGGACGTGCATACCTTGGCGTTGCACTATCACTGGACTGAGCGGGAGATCCTGCAGTTGCCGCAACGTCGGCGGACGCGCTACCTCGAGCTCGTCGCCGAATCGATTGCGCGGTCGAGGGGACGATGAGCGACTATCTCGTGAATCTCGCGCGGCGGAGTGTTGGACTCGCGCCGATGGTCCGCGCTCGTGTTGCACCTCCGGCGCCTCCGATCGACGCAACAACGCAGATGGCCCCCGAGTCGATAGCCGAACGCGCGACACCGGCAACGAATCATGATGCAGCTGCGGCGCCGGTGCCGACGATTGCCGCGACCGTCGCGTCAGCATCGTCGGTGATGCCTTCAGTGCCAGTCGCACCAATCGCAATGGTCAATCCATCGAGCCCGATGATGCAGCGCGCGCCCATCACGGCGGCCATGCCGACGGTGGCACCCGTTGCACCGACTGTACAATCGCTCCGCCCGACGGACGATGCGAGCGTTGGGAGAAACGCGCTCACGCGAATTGATGGTGCCAGAGACGACTCACCAAGGCCACCAGCCCCTACGCTCGCTGCAGAAAACGCGGTCGTCACGCGACTCGTCGAGCATGTCGTTGAAACTGGCAGCCACGTAATCACGCCAGCCGCGACGGTGCGTGTCGAGCCGCGAGTGGAGATGCGTCCCGCCGCTGACAAGCCGGGAGTGAAGGTCGACGCGCCACAACCGGCCCTGCGTGAAGCGCTACCAACAGGGAGTGAATCAACCGACGTAGTTGCGATCATGGTCGAACCGGCGCCACGCGCCGACGTGTATGCGCCGCCCCCGGCGCCGCGTGTCGACGGTCCGTCTGCACCGGAGCGCACGGTGCATGTTCGGATTGGCGCCATCGAAATTCATGGTGCAGCAAGTGCATTTATTCCGCAGGCGGCGTTGCCTGCGGCGCCATCGGCCGTTGACGCAGCGGCATCGTCAACCGCGTCAAGTGGCTTCGATGATTTCACGGCGCTTCGCAGTTACGCGCCGTGGGCGTGGTGATCGGAGTAACGCGATGAGCGACTATCGCGCACTCGGTGGCGTCAGCGCAACGCTGCAAACGTTGCTCGCGGATCGCATGGATCAACCGTTCGGCACGGCAGTGCCTGTGACGGTCGGGACGCCGCCCTTCACCTCGAAGGACAACGATCCGCACATCGAAGCGGCGCGGGTCAACCTGTTTCTCTACCGCGTGACGGAGAATGGCGCGTTACAAAATCAGGAAATACCAGGGCGCGGTGCGTCTGCTGCATACGGGCATCCGCCGCTCAGTCTCAATCTGCACTATCTCGTCACCGGCTACGGCACCTCGCAGCTCGCTGCGGCGCAGATGTTCGATGAATCTCAGGCGCAGTTGGTATTGGGCAGCGCGATGCGTGTGTTGCATGACGTGCCGATCATCACCGACAGTCTGATGACAGTACGCGCGCCGAGCGGTTCTATGGTGTTGCATCCGAGTTTGCGTGGTGAGTTCGAGAAGGTGAAGATCACACTCGAACCGTTGACGCTTGAGGATGTGACCAAGATCTGGACGGCCCTCGCGCTCAGATATCGGTTGTCTGCCGGCTACGCGGTGAATGTGGTGCAGATCGAAAGCCAACGGGTGCGCCGTTTTCCGCGCCCTGTTGGTCAGCCCGTGTCGCCGACTACGCCGCCGCTGCCGAACGCGCCGCCAACACCGGGGCCGATGGTTCATGTGCTGACGATCCAGACGCCCACGATCACGGACATCAAAGTGATACGCCTCGGCACGACGATCGAAAGTCCGTTTGCCTACGCGGCGATCGGTGATGATCTCGTGTTGCGGGGGACCTCACTTGCCGGGCCGATTACGACTGTGATGATCGGCGATGTCGAGGTGCCAGCGAAGAGCGCCGATCCGTTGCGCGTGGTGGTGACGATCCCCGATGCAACGGTGCCGGGAGTCGGACCAATTGCGCCCGCGTTACAGCTGCAACCCGGCGTACGCACGGCCAAAGTGATCGTCCGTGATCCGCTCATTCCGCAGAGTGCGTTCTCGTCCAACGAGGCTGCGTTCATGCTCGTGCCGTCGGTGAATCCGGCGACGATTACATATGCCGTGTTGCCGCGACGACTGACCATAAACGGTAGTCGGCTCATCGGTCCGACCGCTGGAGGCGAGACCTTGATCGGCCGGAACGCGATTGCGCGCGCGAGCTACATCAGCGCTGTGCCAACGCAAATTGTCGTGCCGATTCCGGACTCGTTGCCGACGCGCGGGGTCCGCGTTGTGGTAGGCAGTGTGCTTCCGGATCCAATCGTATTTGGTGGTGCGCTACTGCAACTCTCCGTTGACATCGGCGGCACGGCGCAGGTGGTCAACGCGAATCTTCCACCCACGATTCCGCGTGATTCGATTGCGGCAATCCTTGCGAGTCGTATTCACGATGCCGATCCAACGGATCCGCGGTTCACGGGGGTGCGGGTGGATCTTCGCCAGAATGCACTGGTCGTGGTGTCTGGTGGGCTGACCGACGCGATCGCGATCACGCCATTCGGCGGCTCGTCGTTCGCCAACGACCTGGGGCTGCTCGCAGCGCCACTTGCAGGCGCAAGCTCCGCATTGATCTCAGGATCACTTGGTTCACCGCCGCCGCTGTCATCCGCCGCACCGCAACTTCAAATCACCGTAGGCGCGCAACCGCCCCTGACGCTGAACGTCCCCCGCCCGACAACGCTGGCGGCACTTGCGGATGATTTGCAGATCGCGATCAACGCGGGGGGAGCAGCCGAGTACGCAAACGCGCGTGTTGTAGTCAGTGGCAATCAATTACTGGTGATTCCCGGTGCCGCGGGTCTCGTTTCGTTTGGCGTTGGTCCTGGCGACGCTACGACGGTCGCGGAGCTTCAGCTGCAGGCGCAATTCGCGGTGCGTGTGCGCGTGAACGGCGCAGAGAGCATAGACAGTGCAACTGTGGTGCTACCGCAATGACGGCACCGTCAGCCTCGATCTCGTCGTGGCGTACAGAGAACGTCGAGTGGCTGCGGTCGGCGCTCCGTCTGCTGCGTCTCCAATTATCCCGACACGCGGTATCGATCGGCGCGGCGACGGGCACGTATCGTCGCCTCGACTGGCTCGTGGCTGCGGATGATGCGGAAGCGTCCCGCACATTGCCCTCGGCCGATGAGACGGCGCTCGCTCGCTCGGTGCGCGATGTGGAGCGGGGAGAATCAGACCGAAGCGCTCTGCCTGCGCTCGCGAATCTTGCTGCGCAAGCTGAACTTTCATCGTTCGAACGCGACGTGCTGCTGCTTGCGGCGGCGCCCTCACTCGACGGTGGCTTTGCGCGAGCGTACGCCGAGCTGCATGACGATCCGCGACGCGATCATGCTACGTTGCAACTGGCACTGTCACTCTTTGGTACAGACACTGCCGACCGATTGCTAGCGGCGGATTGCTTCATGCCGTCGCGAGCGTTACGCCGACTGCGGCTCGTTTCGCTCGATGATGACAGCGAAGACACGCCGCTGCTGCTGCGTCGAATTTCCGTCGACGAGCGCATGTCCGACTATTTGCGCGGTGTGAATCGGCTCGACGACCGGCTGTTGCGGTATCTGACGACGATTCATCCGTCACTGCCAAGCGAGAGTTCGAAGCGCGCGGGTATCGAAGCGGCAGCGCTTATCCGTATGACCGATGACCGGTGGAGCACGATCAACCTGCTTGGCGCAGTTGAGAGTGGTGCGCGTGACGCGGCGCGACAGTCGTGTCTCGCACTCGAACTGCGGCCGCAGTCGCTCGATCTTCGAAGGCTCGCCGCATGCGCGCCGAGGGAGCGCGCGGAATTGATCGCATTAATGGGACGCGAAGCGCTGTTGGCTGGGTTGGCACTCGTTGTTGACGCAGGCGATGCGGAGCGGGGAAGTGCGTCGGCGCTCGTCGTTGATGAGCTGGTCGAGACGTTGTCGGCGACACTGTTCCTGATCAGCGCGGACCGGTGGCCGGGCGTCCGCAACGTTGGTGTCGTGCACGTGGCGCGCCCAACGCGAGTCGACCAACGTGCCATGTGGCGCGCGGCGCTTGGAGCACACGCGAATTCGGTGAATGGCGAAATCGACGCCATCACGCAGCAGTTCGATCTCGGTGCGGACGCAATCGAGGAAGCGGTTGCCCGTGCGGCGTTGCGAGACGACGAAATCAGCGGTCGCGCACTGTGGGCGTCGTGTCGCGAACAGACGGGGGCGTCACTCGACGACCTCGCACGGCGTATCACGCCATCGTACGGGTGGAACGATATCGTGGTCACGGAGGATGTTCGCGCGCAACTTCGCGAACTGGCGTCGCAGGTGGAGCAACGCGCACGTGTGTACGAGGCGTGGGGGTTTGGTGCGCAGCTTGGTCGTGGTCGCGGCATCACGGCTCTCTTTGCTGGTGCGAGTGGCACTGGCAAAACGATGTCTGCGGAAATTTTGGCATCACATCTGGAGCTTGATCTTTATCGGGTAGACCTTTCCGGTGTCGTCAGCAAATTTGTTGGTGAAACGGAAAAGAATTTGCGCCGTGTGTTCGATGCGGCGGAACGCAGTGGTGCGATTCTGTTCTTCGACGAGGCGGACGCGCTGTTCGGAAGTCGCACGGAAGTGCGCGACAGCCACGATCGTTACGCGAATCTCGAGATCAACTATCTGCTGCAGCGGATGGAGGACTACGCGGGGCTCGCGATACTGGCCACCAACCGACGATCGTCGCTCGACTCGGCGTTCCTCCGCCGTCTGCGTTTCGTCATCGACTTCCCGTTCCCTGGCGCCGATGAACGCCGACGGATCTGGGAAAACGTGTTTCCGTCACAGGCCGCGGTGGACGGACTCGAACTGTCGCTGTTGTCCGGCCTCGAATTGAGCGGTGGCAATATCCGATCGATCGCGATCAATGCAGCATTTCTCGCCGCATCCGACGACAGCGCGATTGCGATGACGCACGTCGTGCGCGCGGCTGGTCGCGAGTATGCGAAGTTGTCGAAGCCAATCGGTGCGCAGGAGTTTGGCGCCTACTCGGGGCTCGTCCGCCGATGACGATCTGGAATCTCGATATCGATCACGTGCGCGTTGAGGGCGCGACAAACTCCGGCCTCGGCGCCGCAGAGCTGCGCGCGCTGGTGGTCGCTGCGGTCGAGCAGGCACTCGAGGGCGTGGCTTTGCCGAATGGCCGTGCGGTCAAGACAACGGTGGAAGTGCGTGTGCCGTCGCTGGCGAATGGTACTGCGATCGCGCACGCCGTTGCGCACGGCGTATCGCAGGCAGTCGGAGGGCGCGCTCGTGGGTGAAATGCAACGGATCTCCGTGCCCTCGTCGGCGAAGCGTCATGCTACGACGGCGGTGATTCAGGAGACGCACGGTGGCGCGCGTGCGCGGTCCAACCGGAACGAGCCGGATGCTTTGTCGCTGCGCCACATGCTCGCGAACGGTGCGCTCCAACCCAGACTCACCGTCGGACCGGCGGACGATGCGTACGAGCGTGAAGCTGACCGGACTGCCGACATCGTGATGTCACCCGACAAAACGGGAGAGACCGACACGCCGGCCATCCCGCGACAAGGGATTGCCGCATCACTCTCGCGCGTCGTGCGTCGAGCGATGGGCAAGATGGACGCGCCGGCGCGAAAGGACGACAACTCGAAGAGGAAGGATGAGGACGAGAAGCGCACGGACGACCACCAGCGAAGGAGCGTGCAGAAGAAGAGCGCTGGGCTGGGCGCGTCGGTTGTGCCGTCCGGGGTGGAGCAAACGATCGAGACCCTCAGCGCCGGCGGCGGATCCCCACTGCCGGAGTCGCTGCGCTCGCGTTTCGAACAGCGATTCGGCTTCGACTTCGGCGCGGTGCGCGTGCACACCGACGGCAACGCGATCGGCGCTGCGACCGCGCTCGGCGCGCGCGCGTTTACCGTGGGCGATCATCTCTTTTTCGGCGCGGGCGAGTATCAGCCGACGAGCACGCAGGGGCAGCGACTCATCGCACACGAGCTCACACACGTCGTGCAACAGGGCGCGGACCCGCGACGCGTGCGTCGTCGTCCGATCCTAAGCTGGCAGCTCGGCGACACCACCTTTTTCAAGGCACGCACCGGCGAGGTCATCGAACTCCCCGAGGATATGACGGCCGAGCAGGCGACAAAGCTCGAGGATGAAGCCATTGCTGCCGAGCGGCGGCTCGCTGAGTTGCCGGCGCCGAAGCCCGTGCCTGAGGCGCACAAGGCGTCACCAAAGCCCGGGAAGACACCCCTGCCCAAGCAGAAGCCACGGTCTAAGCGGCGCGGCGGTGGGAAGGCTCCGCCCAAAGCGACGGAGGCGACGGCATCGCTCAAGAAGGCGGTCGGCGGCGGTAAGGTCGCGCAGTATCTCGCGACCAAGGGTGGCCCCGTGCTGGCGCAGGGCGTCGCGAAGCTTTCGAAGCTGAAGGAAAACGAGCAGACGCACGAGGATGCCGGCGAAAAGCTCAAGCGGAGCGAGGAGGCCGTCGTCATTCCGGCGAGCGAGGAGCAGGCAACGGGCAACGTCGGCCAGGTGAGCGTTGTCGGCGCTCGACCGACGCCGGTCGTGGACGAGACGAAAGGCGCACGCACACTCGCGAGGTCACTCGCGGCAAACGTGCCGACGTCGATCGGCGTGCTCGACAACTTCAAGCGCGACAAAAAGGCGCAGCACACTGGCGCCCAGGTGCTCGCAGTCGTGCAGGAGGACAAGAACGCGACGGTGGCCGCGTTCGGCGACGTGAAGCTCTCGCCGCCGCCCGTGCCGTCAGGACACGAAGCCGTGCTGCTTCCATCGGCCGAAGGCGCACCTCCTACTCCCGCGATGCAGCTCGGGCGTGGGGCCATCGCCCCGCTGCAAAAGGAACACACGGATGTCGGCGACTACGGGAAGCAGGCCGACGCGAAGCTCACTGAGGAGGGTGTCTCGCAGGGCCAGCTCGACATGGTCGACAGCGGCGACCTCGCCGAGGCGAACAAAGAAAAGACGGCGATGAACAAGTTCGCCGTGACTGAGCCCGTCGCCGTGCAACGGATGGCGAACGACGAGCGCAAGAAAGTGGACGTGGAGCTTGCGCACGAGGAGCAGCTGGGACGCGGCGCGCTGGCAAACAGGCGCAGGTCGGCGCTCACCGCCACAGGCGGCAAGCAGAAGGACACCAGGACAGCGCTCGAGAAGAAACGCGACGCGGTGGCGAAGGAGATCAACGACCGATATGCGCAGGTCCAGACCAAGGTGACCAAGCGGTTGGCCGATTTGGAGATCGAGGCGATGAAGCGGTTCGACGACGGAAATTCCGCGGCGGCGACCGCGTTCGAGGCCGACGTGAACCGCGAGCTGGAGGCGTACAAGGACGACCGCTACTCGGGCTGGTTTGGCTGGGCGCGCAAGGCTAAGGACTGGCTACTCGGCATGGACAAGCTGCCCGCGGTGAAGGCGATCTTCGAGAACAATCGCACTGCGTTCGTGAATCGGATCGAGAAGCTCGTGGCAGACATCGCCGCGGATACTGCGCGCGCGGTCAGGGAGTGCCACGATGAGCTCACTACGAGCAGGAAGCAGATCGACGAGTACGTGGCGGGGCTCGAGCCGGCGCTGCAGGACATCGGGAAGAAGGCTGCGACGGAGATGGGTGACAAGCTCGCGGAGCTCGACAAGACCATTTCGCGCAAGGAAGAGGAACTCAAGGAGAAGCTGCAGGAGAAGCAGACTGCCGCCATCAAGGCCATCGACGAGAAGATCGAGAAGATGAAGGAGGCGATGTCGGGGATGCTGGCCAAGGTGGGCCGGCTACTTCTGTACGCTGCGAAGAAGTTCTTCACATGGGCGCTCGAGAAGGTCGGCTTTTCACTCGCGACGATCGAAAACATCATCAACAAGGGCATCGCGGTCCTGAAGGCGATTTTCACGGGTCCCATCCAATTCGTGAAGAACCTGATCGACGCGGCGAAGTTGGGTTTCACGAACTTCGCAAAGAACTTCGTTACGCATCTCAAGGATGCGGTGTTCGAGTGGCTCACCGGATCGCTCGACGGGATCACACTGCCGGAGAGCTGGACGGTGAAGGGGATCGTCGGTGTAATCTTCCAGCTCGTCGGCATCACGTGGGCGAACATCAAGAAAGCGCTCGTGAAGTTGATCCCTGAGCCTGTCGTGGAGGGGCTCAAGACAACGTTCGGGCTCGTGAAGACGCTCGTGTCGGATCCCATGGCGGCGTGGGAGGAAATCAAGGACATGGGCGAGGAACTGAAGCGAACGTTTGTCGCTTCGGTGACCGACTGGATCAAGGCGACGGTGGTGGAGCAAGCGGTGAAGACCGTCCTCGCCCTCTTCGTTCCCGGGGCCGGAATCGTGCGCGCGGTGATCGCGATCTACGACACGATCGTGTTCTTCATCCAGAAGGCGCGCGACATCATGCAGATGATCGGCAGCTTCCTGGGCTCCATCACCGAGATCGCGGCCGGCAACATCGCCGCGGCGGCGTTAGCGCTCGAGAATGGGCTCGCGCGCGGGTTGAAGCTGGTGATCGCCTTCCTCGCGAAGTTCCTGCGGTTGGATGGGATCACTGCGAAGATCCGCGAGGTGCTGAGCAAGGTGCGGTCGAAGGTGGACTCGGTGCTGGACAGAGTGGCGGGATGGGTGGTAGGGATGGCGAAGAAGGCGGGGAAGTTGTTGGGGGTTGGGGGGAAGGAGGCGGCAAATGACCCGCCAGCGGCGCTCGAGGAGCGCAAGTGGAGTGTCGGCGTTGCGGCAGTACACCGGGAAATCGGTGACATGGAGAAGAAACGTGCAGTGACCCGCACCGAGCTCGACATCGCCATCCCAAGATGGAAGAGCCAGTACGGCTTCACGGCCCTACGTGTCGATAGCGCCGAGACAAAGTGGACGCTGTACGGTTCGATGAGCCCCGAGCGAATCGTCGAGGAGCACAAGCTTGACATACCTGTCGAGTTGAAGGACTTGCAGCCCGAAGTGGACTATTTCTTTCCGCAAGCAACAGGCAGGGGAAAGAATGGCAAAGTCGTGGACGTTGGAGAGTTCGTCGAGTTGAAGCTGCTCAATGGGGAGTGGCGCATCTTTTACCTCGCGCCGAAGCAGCGGCGCGTCGAGCAGGGCGGAGGCAAGATGTCGACGCTTGCCTTCAAGCCTGGAACCAAAGAGAAGGCATACGTACGCGCAGGAAATCCAGGAGCGGTAACATCGAAGCTCGCACAAGGCACTGGCGCTGGTGGTCGAGCGAAGTGGGTGCATGCACAGCCACTTGCTTTGCAGGGAAAATATTCCGCCCCCGGATCCGCAAGCCCACTCGGCTGGTCAAGACTGGATGCGACAGCAAACTGGGTAAGGGCGCACCTGATAAACGGTGAGATGGGTGGTCCCGGTGCGACTTGGAATCTCGTGCCTGCGCCAAGCACGACGAACTCCCAAATGGCGGCAGGACATGAGAATCCAATTCGGCGAGAACTTGAAAAGGGCAAATACTTCTTCTTTGGCGCTGACGTCGATTACTACAGCGACACGGACGCGAAGGACTACGGCAAGGCTTCCGATTTCGCCAAACAAATCTCGGTCTCATACGGCGAAACAGAACTCGTACCGCCGGACATGAAGACATTCAAGGATTCACCGGGCGGTCTCAAATCAAAATCGTACGGCGTGCCGCTGCCGAAGCTCGCTGAAGTCGACCCGAAGCGACGTAGTTCCTGATAGACCATCGAGAAGCATTCGCACATCATGCCCTCCCAATCCCCCCTCCGCCCCAACCTGCAAAAAGGCGCGCTTGCCGTCTATCCGACGCATACGCCCGGCTCGCAGCCCACGGCCCTCATCGTCTTCCAGTTCAATCCGGAATCGATGAAGCGCACGCTCGCGCATCGCGCCGCTCCCGCTCCAACCGAGGGCAAAAGTGGTGCAGCA
Organism: Gemmatimonas sp.; assembly: GCA_046590495.1. Lineage (GTDB taxonomy): Bacteria > Gemmatimonadota > Gemmatimonadetes > Gemmatimonadales > Gemmatimonadaceae > Gemmatimonas. Next base: position 13,398 of record JBKJTE010000217.1, read on the forward strand.
AAAGAAGACGTGCTTCGCGTCGCGGGTCCACCACTCGAGACAATCAGCATCACCGTGGACATGCACGCCGCCGATCAACTCGATGAGCCCGACAACGAGAAAAACAACGCCGTCGCGCAGCATGGTTTGCATCCGGCGCTCGCACGACTCGAACTGTTGATGTATCCGCCCACTCTCAACGCAAAAAAGATTGAAGAGCAAGCGGCAAAAGGAAAAGTGCAGGTCAGTCCTGCTGACGTGCCGCTCGTGCTGTTGATCTGGGGGAAGTCGCGCGTCGTGCCGGTGAAGCTCACGAGCTTCGCCATTTCCGAAGATGCATTCGATTCACGTCTCAATCCGATCTCCGCGAAAGTCGAACTCGGCATGCAAGTGCTGTCGTACATGGAGTTCACCGATTCGAGCATCGGTCGCGATGCGTTTCTTGCGTATCAGAAGACGAAAGAGAATCTCGCGCAGCCGAGTCTTGTGGCGAGCGCACCGACGGGTATCCGCAATCTGCTTCCTCACTAGGCGGAGCAATCCATGTTTTTCAAAGGCAGTCGCTACGAGAAAGTACCCGAAGCAAAGATCACCGACGCGAGTGGTCGCGAGATTCGCTACAAGACCACGCGCTTTATCAGCGATCCATTGGCGCTCGTGGGGCATCGGGTGCTCAACGGAGAACGGCTCGATCAGATCGCCTGGCAACACTTCCGCGACGCCGAGCGGTTTTGGCGCATCTGCGACGCGAATCGCGCGATGCGGCCCGACGATTTGCTCGAAGAGGCCGCGCTGTTACGCATCCCAGCATCGGACGGGTGAGTTGGCCAAGGAGATCACGTACACGTTGACTGTGAACGGCAATGCGGCCTCGGCGACGTTGCTGAACGCGCTCAAGCAGATCGAAGTCGAAGATCATGCGGCGATGGCCGACATGCTCCGCCTTCGTGTTGCTGTTGCCGTCAAGGAAGATGGCAGTGGCTGGACGCTGCTCGACGATGCGCTCTTCACACGACTGGCGAATCTCAAATTGTCGGTGACGGTCGGATCAGGCGCGGCGATTCCCGTCATCAGCGCCTACGTGATCGAAGTGGACACGAACTTCAACAGTGCGCCGGGCGGCTCCGAGATGGTGGTGACGGCCATGGACCCGACCGTGTTGATGCATCTGGATGAGAAGGTGAAGACTTGGCCCAATATGATGGACTCCGATGTGGCGTCGTCGATCTTCTCCGATTCAAACTACAAGTTCACGCCAGTGGTCGAATCGACCAAGTGGTCGCGACAGGAGAACGACCATACGCTGACACAACGCGGAACCGACATCCAGTTTCTGCATCAACTCGCCGAACGCAACGGATACGAGTGCTTTGTCGAGATGAATGATGCCGGAGAGATCGAAGGGCACTTCCATCCGCCCAAGCACGATGCGCAGCCCCAAGGCACACTCACCGTGAATATGGGTTCAGCGACCAACGTCAATCGCTTCCGCGCCAAGTTCGACATGCTCGGTCCCGCGACTGCGAAAGCGACGACGCTCGATCCCGACGACAAGTCGTCGCAAAAAGGACAGGCCGACGACGCGTCGCAAGCGGACGGTATGGGAGAGGAGCCGTCAGTACCCGCTGATCGGCCACGTAAAGTGCTGCTCAGTCAACTCGGCATGGCGCAAGCTGGTGAAGTGCAGAAGTTCGCGCAGGCAGTCGTCGATAAATCGAGCTGGTCGATCGTCGCTGAAGGTGAAGTGAATACGGTGGCGTACGGCGGCACACTCAAAGCGAAGCAGCCGGTGATGGTGCGCGGTGTCGGCCAACAGTTCAGCGGGCGCTACTACGTCGAACGCGTGCTGCATCAAATCGGCAGCGACGGCAGCTACGTGCAGAAGTTCACGTTGCGACGCAACGCGACGGGGTTGACCGGACGCGAAAACTTCAAGAACGACGATGGTCTTCCAGTGAGCGCCTCATGAGCCCACCAACGATGACGCAAGGTGCGCGCGCCACCAACGGTGCCAGCGGCACGGCCAAGCACTACGGCAAGTATCGCGGCACTGTCGTCGACAACAGCGATCCGCGCAATCAAGGTCGAGTCAAAGCACAGGTGCCGGAAATACTCGGCGATGTCGACAGCGGCTGGGCGCTGCCGTGCGCACCGTACGCGGGCGACAAGTCAGGTGCGTACACCGTGCCGAGTGTTGGTGCCGGCGTGTGGGTGGAATTCGAAGCGGGTGATGTGTCGCGCCCGATCTGGGTTGGTTGTTGGTGGCAGAGCGATTCGGTACCCACGGACGAGAGTGGGAGTGGCGTCAAGCCCGACGTGAAGATCGTTCGCAGCGAAGAGGGTATGCTGCTCGCATTCCACGACGACTCGAAAACGATTGCGCTGTCCGATTCCAACGGGAGCAATCTGTTGACCATCGAAGTGCAGCAGGGCAAGGTGACGATCAAGGCGACGACAAAGGTGGTCGTTGATTCACCGCAGATCGAGCTCGTCGCGAACGCGATGCATCCGGCGGTTTTCGGCGACAGCCTGATGACCTACCTGAACCAGTTGGTGCTTCTCTTCAACACACACATGCATCCGGGAGAGATGGCCGGCGTGTTCCCTGTCATTCCGACTCCACCTGTGCCGCCGTTCACGCCGCCCACGCCCGACATGCTGTCGATGAAGGTGAAACTCGGATGAGATACGCATGGCTCCACACGCATCCGGAATATTCGAATCCGATCAATACTTCGCGGGCTACACGGTGCTACGTATGATCCGGACCGACTACTTCGACTTCCCGTTTCACATCGACGGACGCGGACGCACGGCAGAGACTAGTGAAGATGATCATATCCGCGATCTCATCTATCAGGTGCTGTTCACCAATCCGGGCGAACGGGTAAATCGTCCGGACTTCGGGTGCGGTGTCGGGCAACTCGTTTTCATGCCCAACTCCGATGCGCTTGCCGCGGCGACGCAGTTTCTCGTGCAAGGCTCGCTCATACGTTGGCTCGACAGCGTGATCTCCGTGCAGCGAGTCGAAGTCGTTGCCTTCGATAGCACGCTCACGATTGGCGTGGTGTTCACCAAGCGCAGCACCGGCGAAGAGCGCGACGAACGATTCCTTTCACCGTGGCGAGTCTGAGGTCGAGCCGACGATGAGCGCCGCGCCCATTACCCAGATTCTGCAAACGCTCGGGCCCAGCTGCCGAGATAGTGCACGGCGTGCGCTACTCCTCGGGCAGAATGTGTTGAACGGTATCGACTTCGTGGAATTTGAAGTCGTGGGCGGCGCGTTCATTCTGCATCTGCATTTCTTGCACCCGTTGCCGGCGGGCGCGTTCGGGTTGCTCGTCGATCCGTCACCGATTCACATCCACGGCGGCACGCGCATCGTTGGGATCGCGGTCAAAAATGCGACAATCGGTGGACCCAACGTTCTCGATGTCGAAGTCGATGAGCAGGGAGACTTCTCGCCGTATCTCATCTCGATCGGATGGGCACGTGATGGCGCTGGTGTTTGGCGCTACGCCTTCGACGACGTCGATCGACTGTTCTCCGTCGCGCCGATCAACTTTCGCCCCGGATGCCCCGTCGACTTCGATTGTCTGCCGGTCGAAGACTGTCCGCCCGGCACGCTGAGCGAACCGGCGCTCGACTATCTCGCGCGCGACTACGCGAGTTTCAGGCAGCTGCTGCTTGATCTTGTCGCGCAACGCAATCCAACGTGGGTCGAACGTAGTCCCGCCGATATCGGCATCGCACTGCTCGAACTATTCGCGTACGAAGGCGATCAGATCAGCTATTTCCAGGATGCCGTCGCCAACGAGGCATTCCTCGATACGGCGCGGCAGCGCGTGTCGGCGAAACGTCACGCCAAGTTGGTGGACTATCGGATGCACGATGGTCGAAATGCGTGGACATACGTGCATGCGGCGGTCGAGAAATCTGGCGCGATCCCCGCCGGTATTCAGCTGGTGACGAAGATCAGCTCGGCGATGCGTTTCAATCGCACCGGCGCCGTACCGGTACCGCAACCGTCTGCGCCGCCAGACTTGCAAAAGGATGCAGAGCTCAATCCTATCGAACCGGATGACTACCGGACGGACGGAGCGCTGTCGCAGGTGCGGGTGTTCGAAACGACGGCGGACGTCGATGTCGATCCGTTGCTGAATGAGCTGCGCCTGCACGCGTGGGGAAACGAGCAGTGCTGTCTGCCGCGGGGTGCCGTAACCGCTCACATGTACGCGATCGATACCACGACGGCCAAGGCGGTGCGGCCACCAATCAAAGCCGGCGACCGCCTGTTGCTCGAGGAGATACTTGGCCCCACCAACGGTGCGAGCGCCGACGCAGATCCGACGCATCGCTGTGTGGTGCGCGTCGTGAGTGTCAATCCCGACCCGTCGACCATCACGGTTGGTGTGGCATCGGATCGAATGCACGATCGACTGTTTCTCGACGACATCGATGTGTTTACGAACGAACCGAAGCGGGTGACGGTGCCGGTGCCGGTCGCGCAGACGTTGCCACTCGTGGAAGTCACGTGGATGGCGGAAGACGCACTGGCGTTTGCGTTGTGTCTGACGGCCAAACTCCGGGACGGGAACGCCGTACACAACATCTCGGTTGCGCGCGGAAATATCGCGTTAGCCGATCACGGGCGTACAGTGTCGGATCGTTTTCCGACCGACCCGACGCTGAGTTTTTCGCCGCTGCTGACTGCGGAGTCGACGTTCCGGGCGCGGTTGAATGAAGGACCGTTGACGATGCACGCGCCGCCGGACGTTGCGCTCGATTTTGATGTGCGCGACGCGATTCCGGCGGTCAGCGTTGCAGTCGCGTACAGCAGCGGTACGCCTGACATCTTCAAGCCTGTACCGGACTTGCTGTCGAGCGACGAGTTCATGAGAGACTTCGTTGCTGATGTTGACGATGTGGGCCGAGCAGTGTTGCGATTCGGTGATGGGGAATACGGGCAACGGCTCATCGACGTCGCCAGCATTCGCGCGATCTATCGGATCGGCAATGGTCGCGCCGGTAACATTGGCGCGGATTCCCTCGCGCACATCGTGAAGCCCGAGCCGTTGCCGGCGACTTGGCCCCACGTCCTACGCATTCGCAATCCGCTGCCAGCACTGCGCGGTCAAGATCCTGAATTGATTGAGCAGGTGCGGAACTACGCGCCTGCTGCGTTTCGCGCGACGCAGTTACGCGCGGTCACCGAGAATGACTACCGCGATGCGGCGCTCGCGATTCCCGGCGTGTCAGGCGCCGTGGCGAACTTTCGATGGACTGGCAGTTGGTACACGGTCTATATCGGCATCGACCCGAGCGATCCCGAGATGGTGATTACCGATGGACGCGGGCGCACGCGACTCGACGAACAGCTACGACGCAAAGTGCACGACAGGCTCACGCGTGTGCGGCTCGCAGGATACGATCTCGAGATTCGCTCGGCGCGCTACGTCCCGCTCGATATATCCATCCAAGTGTGCGCCAAGCCCGGCTACTTCCGCGGCGATGTCGCGCACGCTGTATCGCAGGCGCTCTCCGGGAGCACGCAACGCAACGGTATGCCCGGCTTCTTCAATCCGGCCAATCTGACGTTTGGCCAGCCTGTGTATCTGAGCCGTGTGTATGCGGCGGTCGAAACTGTCGACGGTGTGGAGTCGGCAACGGTGTCGGTCTTTCATCCGCATGGTCGGCCGCCCGCGAACGAACTCGATACCGGGAGCATCCCGATCGGGCCGTGGGAAATCGCTCGTCTCGACAATGATCCGAGCAATATGGAAAACGGCACGCTCACCATCACCGCTGGAGGTGGATCGTGAGCAACGATTGTGGCTGTTGTACCGTTGTGTCGGCGGAAGCGCAGACGGAAAATCGTCCGTGGTTGTCGGCCGTCGCGTATCGCATCGGTACCTTTGCGTCGTTCCGGCAGGCGCTGATTGATGAGCTGTCGCACACGCCGGAACTGGCCGGCCTGAGTGCGAGGGTCAGTGACGACTATACAGTCACCGCGATCGAGTTGTGGGCCGCAGTTGCCGACGTGCTGACGTTCTATCAGGAACGGATCGCCAACGAAGCGTTTCTGCGCACGGCCACGCTGCGTGATTCGGTGCTGCGACTGGTGCGCCTGATCGACTATCAGCTTGCCACTGGCGCGGCCGCAACTACGCAACTCGCATTCACGCTCGAAGCCGGCGCACGCGCGCTCATCCCGGTTGGCACGCGAACGCAGAGTGTGCCGGGCGAAGGCGAGAAGCCGCAGAAGTTTGAAACACTCGCGGCGTTCGTTGCCGATGCCCGGTTCAACAAGTTGCGGCTTGAGGCCAACGCGGTGAAGGCGTCACCGACGAGTAAGGGCGCTACGCACGCGATCGTGGCACCCGATGCCGATGCAGTGGCGAACGCAGCGACGCTCGCCACTGGCGATCGTGTGCTGCTGTACGCGCCGACGGCGCTCGAAGAGCTCACCGTCCGCGACGTGAAAAGCGCCGATGACCTGTTAACGGTGCGTTGGCAGGCGCCAATTGCCGGGAACGCGTTCGATAGTGCATTTGACGGTGGCAATCCGCAGTGCCGCGCGATTCGGCTGGGTCGCTCGGTACACCTCTTCGGCTACGATGCGCCGGAATTCGTCGTGGTGTCAGCGCTCAAAACCGCAGGCGATCCAAAGACGGCCGTTCTGGTTCAGGCAACGACCGACTTCACCATCTCGGCGGCTGACATCCTCGCATCGCGCATTTCGCTTGATGCGCGCCATGCAGGAATCACACACGGATCGGTCGTACTCGCGGTCGCATCCTCGGCCACCGGCACCGTCGCACTTCCGTTCGTCGTTGCAACGTCTGCGGAACGACTGGTGATCCGCACAGCGACCGGCGTTGCGCCAGTCGTAACAGCCAACGCGCAGAGCGGCACCGTCACGCAGTTGACGTTAACGCCATTCTCGACACCCGTTGCGTACAGTCTCGCGAGTCTGCTGCCGGCTGGCGCGGATATACGCAACATCGTCATTCACGAACTGATTGGGGATCCACTGCGCTTCTGGCCCTACGAATATCCGAACATCGTTGCATCGAGTGACGTGTACGTGTCCGGTCGTCGCAATGGTTGGTCATCGATCGAGGTGGGGCGCACCATCGAGCGCGGTAAATACAAGCCTGGGACATCGCTCGACGCAGGCGACCTCGAAGTGCCGCGCGCGGTCCTCGTCACCGATGCCAATGGCGGTGCACCGGTCGGTGCGACCATCGCTGCTGCGGCGCTCACTGGGCTCGACATCAGTGTCCAACCCACCGCGACCGACGCAAACACCATCCGTCGGCTAGGACTCGCTTCCGATCAAGCAGTCGCGATCACTGCGCTGGTTTCGGCGTCACTGACTGCGCCCGTAAAACTCGCGCCCGCCGCGCCACGCGAACTGCTCGTCAGCTTCGGCACACTTCCGCCGCAAACGATCGCCCTCGGTGCCGCGCTGCCATCGTCTCCAACGCTCGCGCAGATCGCTGCCGCGATGGAGACGGCGATTCGGGGTGCACTGCCATCGACGCCATCGTTCGCGCATGCGCGGGTATTCGTCGCGTCGCCAAACGCACTCGCCGTAACGTCCGGTGTCGCCAGCGATCACGTGTCGCTGGCGCCGTCGGCCAGCGATACGGACACGGTCGTCGCACTCGGCTTCGACAGTGCGCGTGTGCGATGGCTCGACGGGCTGCTCTCCGGGAAAATCACGTCGTTCGGCGCGCTCATTGTCGGGAGTGCGCGCGTGCGCAGTGGAATCGATCAGCCCGTCGACCTCGCATTTGGTGGCGCGCCTGCGAGCGTTGCGCAACTCGCCGGACTGCTTGCTGCACAGTGGCCGTGCATCGCCATTGCACGCGACGATGGTCGCTACCTGCTGTTGCCGTTGGTGCCCGCGCAGGAGCCGCGTTCATTCGTGCATCTCTCACTCGCCCTCGACACGGCCGTCGTGCTCGATGCAAGCAGTGCGGTGCTGTTGGGTAACGTTGCATCAGCGAGTCACGGCGAGACTGTACACAACGAAGTCGTCGGCGACGGCGATGCATCACAGTCGTTCCAGAAATTCACACTTCGAAAGAAGCCGCTTACGTACACGCCGTCGGCGGTGCCTGGTGGCGTCTCGAGTTCGCTCACCCTGCTTGTGAACGGGGTTCGGTGGAGCGAACGACCGACGTTGTTCGGGGCAGGCCGCAACGAGCAGATCTACATCACGCGAACGGCGGACGATGGGACCACGTCGGTACAGTTCGGGGACGGCGTGACCGGCGCGCGCTTGCCGAGTGGTCGACAGAATATTGTGGCGAAGTATCGGCAGGGGTTGGGCGTGGCGGGGCGTGTTGGCGCGTCGAAGATCAGCACATTGCTGGATCGGCCAACGGGCGTGAAGAGCGTGATCAATCCGTTGGCTGCAGATGGTGGTGCCGATCCTGAAACGATGGCACGCGCTCGAGGCGCGGCGCCGGGAACAGTGCGGACCTTCGGCCGCGCGGTGTCGTTACGCGACTTCGAAGACTCTGCACTCATGGCTGGCGAAGTCGCGAAGGCCACCGCAACCTGGGTGTGGGCCGGTGAGCGACGTGCCATTCACCTCACGATTGCGGCGCAGGGTGGCGCCGTATTTTCGGCGAACGGGATGCAGCGTATCGTCGCGACGTTGCTCACCGAGCGCGACCCGAATCACAAACTGCTGATCGCAAACTACAGTGCGGTCGCGGTGCTGATTGATGCAACGATTCTGGTCGACGATCGCTACGTCGCGGTCGAAGTACTGGCTGCCGCGCGTGCCGCGATGCTGGCGGACATGTCATTCGACAATCGTCGCTTTGCGCAGCCGGTGTATTTGAGCGAAGTGTTTGCTGTGCTGCAGAATGTGGCCGGTGTCGTTGCCGTCGATGTGAATACGCTCGACCTCAAGAGTAGCGACATCGGATTCCGCGCGGCACATGGCATTGTCGCCGCTGCGGGCCAATTGCAACCGCAGCTGGTGATGCTTCCTGCGCGACCGGCCGGAATCGGTGTTGTGCTACCAGCCGAACTCGCGTGGCTTGAAGTGCCCGCACAGGATCTCGTGCTGCATGCGACTGGAGGGCTCGCCCTATGACCGCGATTCAACGCAATCCTGATCGCCTGTTTGAACTGTTGCCTGCGCTGTATCGCATTGCTGACACGCAAAACAACGGTCAGCTGCGCGCGCTGCTCCAGCGCGTCACCGAACAAGCCGACGCACTCTACGACAATACGCAGCAGCTGTGGGATGATTTCTTCATCGAGACGTGCCAGCAATGGGTGGTGCCGTATATCGGCGAGTTGGTGGGCAACATTCCGTTGCACGATCTCGACATGGGCGCGAGTGCGATCACTGCGCAATCGATCTTCACCGATCTCACCGGTCCCGATCTCAGACCACCTGGCGCGATTCCCACTCGTGCCGACGTCGCCAAGACCATCTACTATCGGCGTCGCAAGGGAACGCCCGCGATGCTTGAGGAGTTGGCGCGCGATGTCACGGGGTGGGATGCCCACGTGGTCGAGTTCTTCTCGACGCTCGATTGGACACAGAATCTCGAGCATCTCCGACCTGATTGTCACGGCTGCCCTGACCTGCGACGCGTTGATGTTGCCGATCGCGTTGGCGGTGCGTGGGACACCACGACCAAGACAGTCGATGTACGTCGTATCAACACATTGAATGGCTGGTACAACATCCCGAACATCGGCTTCTTTCTTTGGAGATTGATCGCGTTCGAACTTACGCGCGTCACGCCGCGAGCAATCGCTGCGACGAACTGGCGGTTGACCTTCAGTCCACTTGGCCAGAACACGCCGCTCTTCAACGCGGGTCGGCGTGAACCTGGTGATTCGATGCTCGCCAACGAGCTGACGGTACAGGCGCCAATTCGTGCAGCCGCATTCTTCGAAGATCTTGCCGCGATCGTACCATCGCCGCCACTCACAACCCACACCGCGTACTACGGCGATCCTCGCACGACTGATGCGAGCGTCGTGGTCTTCGCCAATGGGATTGCGCTAGCGGCCAATGAAATCGGCTGCGCGAATCTCGAGAACTGGGCGACGTTCGCGCAGCCTGCAGGCACGCAGGTTCTCCTGGACATTAGCCGCGGCCGCATCGTCGTGCCGTCTGGGCGCCCGGCTCGCGAACGCTTCACGGTGTCGTACTTCTACGGCTTCAGCGCACGCATGGGCGGCGGCGAGTACGATCGGCGCAAATGGCTCGTCCCTTCGCTTGCACCGGTGCTTGTGAACGGTGGCGGTGCCGGGCTTGCCGCAGCGCTCGCACTACCGCGCGTTGGTCCAACGACCGTCATCCAGATCACGGACAGTGCGACGTACGATCTCGCCGCGAATATCTCGCTCGCCGCCGGTGAGTCCGTCGTCATTCAAGCGGCAAACGAAACGCGTCCGCATGTAAGAATGTCGGCAGGATCGATTGCCGTGCTCACGGCTGGTGTCGGTGCTTCGTTGACGCTGAGCGGACTTCTCATTGAAGGCGCGTTGCGTGTCGAGGGCGATCTGGACACGCTGCGTGTGCTCCATAGCACGCTTGTTCCGGGCCGGTGCGTGGAACAGGAAAAAGTCGCACCGCCAACGGGACCAAGCATCCTGGTGACGCCGACCGTCGGGCCGAACGACATCAATACGCGACTCGAAGTGCAGATCGCCTGCAGCATCGTTGGTGCGCTCCGCATGCCATCGCATATGACGAAGCTGTGGCTGCTCGACTCCATCGTGGACGGCATCATGGCGGACGGTGGGCCAATTGGGTCGGCCGTATCTGACAATGCCGGGAGCAGTGGTCCGCCAGCACACATCGAGCGCAGCACACTGTACGGCACGTCGAACTTTCTCAAACTCGAGATGGCGAGTGAATCGATCTTCACTGGCTTGGTGAATGTCGATCAGCGTCAACAAGGGTGCGTGCGCTTTTCATTCGTACCGCGCGGGTCGGCCACGCCGCAGAAGTACCGCTGCCAGCCCGCCCTGCAGACGCACTTGACGAAAGAGCAAAAGATCGCCGACAGCATCAAGAGCGGCATTCCGCTCCCGGTTGGTTGGGAGCTCGTCGTCGAGAACGAGATCGCGATGTGGATCGTGCCGTCGTTTGAGACGGATCAGTATGGGCGACCCGAATTTGCGCAGCTTCGAATGGGCTGTCCGGAGCAGATCCGCATGGGTGCAGAAGATGGTTCCGAAATGGGCGCGTTCTGCGTGCTCAAGCAGTCGCAGCGCGAAAGCAATCTCCGTCTTCGTCTCGACGAGTATCTCCCCGTCGGACTCGAAGCGGGAATCATCTACGTCACCTGAGGCTTACGATGGGCGGCGACTACACGCGGTTCACATTTGATCCAACCAAGGGATTCAGCGGTGTCCTGAAGCAACAGGGCCGCGTGAGTCTGGATTCGGACGCCAACGAACTCGAGGCGATTCTTGATCGTCGCGACCGTGCCGAGATGTACGACACGGTTGGAAAGGCCGTGTATCCACTGACGACACCGAACGGATTCAAGATCGGTGTTGACTTAGGTGGCAAGGTGACGATCGGTCAGGGGCGAATGTACGTCGACGGCATTCTGGTTGAATGCTTTGGCGACATGACGGCGCCGGCGGCGAATGTCTTCGATGCCCAGATGAACGATCTGGTCGGCCCCAATCCGTTGCTCTACGACCAGCAACCGTTCCTCTACACCACGCCCGCGTTCCCGAAGATCTCGCCGACGGCGGGCGACGTGAATCTCGTGTATCTCGACGTGTGGCAGCGCGAAGTGACGGTGTTCGAAGATCCGTCGCTGCGCGAGATTGCGCTCAACGGCCCGGATACTGACACGCGCGTTCAGACCGCGTGGCAAGTCAAATCGATCATCGATCCATCGGCCACGCCGACGTGCCTCATGCCGCCCAGTTCGTGGGGAGTACTGACGGCACCGTCGACAGCGAGACTCACCGCGGCCGCAACGGCTGCGCCACCCACACCTGGTCCGTGTGTGATCAGCCCGGCGGGCGGCTACATCGGACTCGAGAATCGACTCTATCGCGTGGAAGTGCAGACCGCCGGTACAGTCGGCGGCGCGACGCCGGCAACGTTCAAATGGTCGCGCGACAATGCATCGCTTGGCGCACGAGTCGTATCGTCGACAAAGGTGACGGCGACCGATTGGATCCTCACGCTCGCCTCGACCGGGCGCGACTCGTGGATGCGGTTCGAATTTGGCAATCATGTCGAATTGCTCGACGATGATGTCGAATTCGCCATGCGTGAGAGTGGCAAGGGCGGACTCATGGCCCGTATCACGAGCGTCAATCACGCCACCGGCGAAATTCATGTCGATCAGGATCTCACGACATTCCCGATTGTCGCGGGCCGTCATCCGCGCATCAGACGTTGGGATGTTGCGAACGCGGCGGAGCCGTTGGCGCGGAACACAATCGTTGGCGCGGCGATCCCGCTGGAGAGCGGGATCAGCGTCACCTTCGGCGCTGCTGCTGCAGACACGCTGCATGCCGGCGACTACTGGGTGTTCGCAGCACGCACGGCCGACGGCACGATCGACACCGTCGTTGAGCAACCGCCTCGCAACACGCTTCACCACTACACGCCGCTTGCCCTTGTCACGTCTGGCGCGCCGCCGGCCGTACTCACCGACTGTCGTATTCCCTGGCCGCCCAAGGAGGGCTGTTGCACGGTAGTGGTGCAGGTGGGCGAAGACATTCAGACCGCGATCAACAAGTTGAATGGGATCGGCGGCTGCGTCTGTCTCAAAATGGGCGTGCACCACATACGGGCGCCCCTCACGATCTTGCAGGACAATGTCACCATGCATGGCGAGGTGCCGTGGGTGACCGTAGTTCTCGACGCTGGCGGTCCCGAGATGTTGCGCATCAGTGGCGTGAGAAACGTCAGTATCGAGGGCATCTTGTTCGTAGCGCCCGGTGGTGAAATCCCGCGCGCCGTCATCACGCTCGAACGCGTTCGGGGCGGACACATCGTCGAGTGTGGTGTGCGAGTCACTGTCGCGTCGGGTGATTCGCCGAGAGCGCTCGGCATCGAGCTGACGACCGTCCACGACTACGAAGTGGACACCGTTCAGATGTTCGAGCTCGCGCGTGGAGTACTCGGCCGGAACAGCACCGAGGTCAGCGTGATCGACTGCGCCTTCATTGGCCCAAAGTTGATCCTGCCGAGCGGCGGCGCCGTGCTGTCGCTGGGGCTGATGGGAGTGCAGTTCGCTGGCGATGATCTCGCCGGGCTTTACGTCGAACGAAACACGCTCACCGATTATCAACGTGGCATTCAACTCGGAGACATCACAGCTGCGGCCATCCTGCCCAGTGGTGGCTTCGGAAGGCCGGTCGATATTTCAAATACGCAAGGCGGTTGCCGTGTAGTCGCGAATACCATCACGCGGCATGTTGGCCCGCGCGGAGCCGGAGGTGGAGGCGGAATTGGTGCGATCGCCTTCGCGATTGCGGCGCACATCGCGCGGTGCGACATCACCGAAAATGCGATGAATATCGCGGCGTACGACCAGTACGGTGTGCTTGTCGCCGGGGGGAACGTGACGTTCGGGCGCAACGAAGTCCGTTCCAACGTCCCCTTCGATTTCAAGAATCCGACGAGGCGCGTTCCAATCGGCATCGCGGTCGTAGAGGCGCTGAACGACGCACTGATCTGTTCCATTCGCGAGAACGTGTTCACTGGTATGCAGCAGGCGATCGCCGTGACCGGGGTGGGCAGCGGTGGCGAGCACCGCGTCGATATAGTTGACAACCGGATCATCGGTGACGAAGGGCTCCGAGCGGCTGCGTCGGCCGGGTTATTGGTGACGCCGGGAGGCAATGCATTCGTCAAGTTGCTTGGCGCACTGGATTTGGTGTCGGCGATTGCGCTCGGTGATCTCAGTCGTTGTCGCGTGGAAGGGAATCAGATCGATACGTCGGTGTGCGGGGTGTTCGCACAGTTCACACTCGCGACGGACATCGCGCGCAACCGCGTCAATAGTTCGTTGTTCGGCGCGGTCTGCGTGGCGGTAGCGGCTGCCGACGTGAGTGATAACGTGGTCGACAGCGGTCTCTCGAGTGTGCTTTCGTTGGGCGTCGGAGTGTTCTTCTCACTCCGCAGCGTGATTGCGCGCAACGTGATCAGTCACTGCGTGGAAGGGATTCTCACCGGATTCACGGGCGGCATCCGGCTGCAGGACAACAATATCTATGAGGTGGGCGCCGGAGTCTTCTCGATCATCGACGCCGATCTTGAGGTGCGCGGTAACACCATCGAAGACGCGGTGGGAATTGGCATCGTCTCGCTGTTCTCGCTGCACGAACTGACGATTGCGCACAATCATGTGCGACGCGTCGGCTATCAGGCCGGGACGCCGACTGCGAGCGGGTACGGCATACTCGCCGTTTTGGCCCTTGCACTGGTTACCGTCGACGGCTGCCATGTGATCGACACCGGCGACTCGCCGAATCCATCCGTGCCGCTGTTCACCGGCCGACGTCATGGCATTGTTGTACTGTTTGCCATTGGTGTCCGCGTGCGTGGCTGCGAGATCGCGAGCAAGCCACTCGGTCGTCCTCCTACTGGCGGTGCAACGGCCGTCAACAATGCATCGCGCCCCCTTCGTATCTGGACGCTGCCACCGGGTCTCATCAACAAACTGATGGGCTTTGCCGATCTGATTGTGATTCCGTTTGCGGACGCGACAGACAACGTAATTGAGCAGTCAGCGCTCGTTCTCGTTGAAATTGTCTCGTTCGGTGAGGTGATGCTGGCGACGAATCGATGCGTGAACTTTGATAGGCAGAAGGTCCCGTCGGTGATGACCATCGGCACCGTTACCACAGTCACCGGCAATCGGGTCCGCGGCGGTGGATCAATCCCGCAGATGGCCATGGTTTTTCAGGAAGCACTCTCGGCCGTCGGCAACGCGTCTTCAAAGGGTGGAAGCGTCTTTCCCACTGCTCCCGGCCTGCCGCAGGCGCCAGCGCCCTTTGCAGCATTCAACGTGACAACAACCTGAGGTCTCTCCCATGGACTTGTCACTGCTCGAACAGGCCTACGCGTTGCGCAACGAAGTTGAAAAGGCGGGACTCGATGAGGTCGAACCCGATTTCACGGAAGTTGTGCGAGCCGCGTCGGCGAGGCCCGACGCGACGGGAGGAAACATTGGCACGATCGTCAAGCCAGTGGAGCCGCCGAAGCAAACCATCGCGGCGGAATTCATCGCACGCGCAGCCGAGTTGGCCGGGGCTGCGGCGACATCGTCAGGTGATGCGGCAACAGCGCAGGGCGAGCTGCTCGAGCGTCGCGTGGCGATCATGGACATGCTCCGCGCGGCGTCGGAACCGTTGCCCGAGTTCGATCCGAAGACGTTTGTCGCCGAGCCGTCGGTTCCGGACACACCCGGCACTGCGGGGCCGAACGCGCCGACGCCCACCGCATCGAACGTCGCGGCATCGACGCCAGCGGCGACCAACTCAGGCTCGACCGCACCCGCAGCGACGACACCCGCAGCGACGACACCCGCAGCTACGACACCCGCACCAACGACAATGTCAGCCGCGACACCGGCAGTAGCGACACCAGCTGCGACGGCGCCTGCAACAAACTTCCCGCGCGGTACGCCCGCCGTTGCGCCGGCGTCAACGATCCCGGTTGTAGCGGTTCCGCGCGCAACGACGACCGTATCCAACACGCTCGCGAACACACCCTCGGCGAGCGCCGCGACAATTCCTCTGCGTCCGCGCCCCATCGCCAAGACCAACGACTCGGCGAAGCGGGCAAGCAAGATTACGCCCACTGCCAAACAGCGTGGCAAGCAGTCACCGGATGCCACGCCAGCAGCGTCGGCGTCCAAGCCAATCAAGACGTCGTCGAAGACGCCGACGACGAAGTCCGCGAAGAAGTCCACGAAGAAGTCCGCGAAGAAGGGATCGTCCGGAACGAAAAGTTGAACCGCGGCTGATCGTGCGTATCGCCCCGCGCAAGCAGATTGTCCTTGTCGCCACGCTGATTGTTTTGGCATCAGCGGCGCAAGCGAATGCGCACTCCTTTTTGTTCGCGCAAACGACAAGGCAACCGCAAGTGACGCCGGCGATGACCGCGGCGGCGAGGCAACAGCGTGTTGCGGATTCGATCGCTGCGATCAAGAGGCCGCCCGCGATCACGGCCGTGCCCAAGGCCGCACCCAACCTCACGCCCAAGGTCACGAGCAAGGTCAGCCCGGGCGTTGGCGCCGGAGCAGGAATCAGCTCGGTAACCAACGCACCGACGAACGTTGCAACGCAGCAACTTCTGATGCCGTCATTCATCGACAGCACCGAGTCTGTCGCGACAAAGTTTTTCTACCGATACAAGCTGAGGCCGCAGATCGCACGGAAGGACACCTCGGCCGCGCAGCTTGATGGCCGAGTCTTCGCCCAGATCCCCATGCCCGGTCAGCCGCTGTTGGTGCGCACGCAACCTCGCATCGAGCTGTCGGTGTATCGGTACGCCCCGCCCGTTCCGGTGGTTGCGCCAGTCGAGGTCATCGTCGCGGTGCCAAATGTCGTACGGCTCTCGACGACGGACGCGGCAGGCCGGCTTATCGCGCGGGGGCTTCTGCTCGCCACATCCGGTAGCGAATACAACGATTCGATCGCGGCAGGACTCGTCGCGCGCCAACGCCCCGCAGTACCGACCAATACATCGCCCGGAACAACGGTCTTTGTCTGGCTTTCACTCGGCGCGCGTCCGATCACACCAACACGCACCATGCCGCCACTAGTCAATAGGACGCTGGCGATTGCCTTGGACACGTTGCGCGCACGCGGACTTCAGGCGTCGCGCGTCGACACGGTCGAGGATGCGACCAGCGTTGGTCTTGTGGTCGCGCAATCACCGGCGGAAGGAACGCCGCTGGGCGCCGCCGCCGTGATCACGATTACGGTTGCGCGCGCTCCGCTGGAGCGGCGCGTTCCGTGGGTGGTTGGCATGACACGCGAGACCGCGGAGCGCACACTCCGGGATTCCGGATTCCAGTCGAAAGCAAACGTGATGCCGGGGCCAGAGGGCACCGCAGGGCGCGTGTTCATTCAGCGCCCGGATACCACGCAACGTCTGCCCCCCGGTCGGTCCGTTGTGATCATCGTTGCGGACCTCGCAACAGTGGTGGAATCAGTTCCTCCACGGTTGATGCCCAGCGTGGTTCGTGGAACGCTACGGGCGGCACGCGATTCAGTCGCGCCCTTCACAGGGAATGTTCGCGTGGATACTCAGCTGACCTCAGACAGCGCGCAGAGCGGCCGTGTAATGCGTCAGGCACCCGACGCTGGTGAGCCGGTGGCAGCCGGCGAACGCGTCCTACTCACCGTGGGCCAGTGGCGAGAACCAACGGGCCTCGTAATCGTGCCGGATGTGAGAGGCCGAACAATCGCTGTTGCGCGCAATATGCTTCGAACGAAGTCGTTCCGCCTCGGTGTCGTATCCGTGCAAACTGATGCCAACGCGACTGTTGATTCAATCGTCGACAGTCAGTTTCCGCTTGCGGATGCGCGAGTCTTGCCGAACGGGGAAGTGTCGGTAGTCCTGCGAGTTGCCCCTCCCCCGCCACCGTACTGGCGTCTTGTGCTCGCGCTCGTCGCAGTCGTGAGCATCGGCGGCGCGGCCTGGTACCGGTGGATTCGCCGGATACCGCCGCCAATACCAACGCCACCGCATGCGTCACCGCACGCGCCGCGGCATGCGCCACCACCGCCGTTGATCGTCGATGTGTCCCTTCGTGTGCCGGTGCCGCCGATGCCGTCGATCGAGTTCCCGGACGACAGATCGGTGATCGAAACAGAAGTGACGATCACGCGCGACGAACCGGTCATCACCGTCGATCATGCAACTTTCCTCGTGGTCCCGCCGGAGGAGTGATGGCACAGACCGAAAACTCGCTCGCATGGCTGTTCGGCATTCGCCCGCGCAAAGAGGGTGAACACCGACTCGATGATCAGACTGCGGAGAACATCGCACGCGAGGTCATGGTGTTCGTCGGTGCGTTGCTTGGCCCGCGTGCACCAATGGCCGTGGCGAACGTTGTGGACTGCGTGGCGACCGTGATGGAGAAGAGCATTCACGAAATTGCCGTGAGTGCGTGGAACAAGCGCGCCGAAGTCATGAAGTACGCGGAGACCACACAGTATCCGGCAGGACAGGAGCACTACGTCACGCTCTATGATCATCCTGTCAAATGGAGCTACAAACCGTACGTCGACATCAAGATCGCCGGCGTAGCAAAACATTCGATCGAAATCGCCATCGAGGTCACGCTCAATTTCGCACAGGCCGTATTGATCATCGACGGCGGCAAGATCATCGCGCTCAAGCCGGGCAAGGTGCTCGCCGAAGCTTCAGCAAAGTTCAGCGGCGCCACGTTGTGCGAGCCGATCAAAAAGGAGTTGGGGATGCTGCCGGGACGCGTGTCATTTGGCGACGGCATACTGATTCCGAGGAAAGCGTCCGCTGCTGCATCTTTCGCGGCCACGCCGCCCGCTCCACCCGCATGATGGAACGGGCATGAAGCGCGCATCGGATCGCCGACGCGCTTGCGAACCCGATACTGTCAGTATTCAGATCACCCGTGTAATTCGACATCAGCGGCACGCACGCGTGACGCACAATCCGGCCGCGTGCCGTTCGTGTATCTCCACGTGCGATTCATGACGGCGGTGGTTCCGGCGTCCCGCGGTCGTCGTAGCTTCTATCCATGAACAGCACAGTACGCACCACGACGCGCACGGCCAGCATGTTTGCGACGGCCGAACACGAGCGGCCCGGCGACGCGCGTTCGGAGGCACTCGGCATCCGGTGGAGCGAGTTCGGACTGATCGTTGCCTTCTGGCTGCTCTTCGCATTGGTGACGATTGCCAACCGCGTGCTCGACCCGCGTCGACCCAACAACGCCGACGTCAACATTCTGTTCGGCACAATCGCGATCGCGCTGACCCAGGCCACGCTGTGGGCGGTGTTGACTGTCCCACTCTTCATTCTGGCCGCGCGCTCGACGATCGATCAGAGAAGTCGTGCCGCGCGTGCGCTGCTGCTGGTCGGGGCAGTGTTGCTCGTCGCGCTGCTCACCAGCACCATCAGCGACCTCGCACGCGAACAGTTCTTTCCGATCTCGCGCTTCAATCGCGGCGGCGGCGGCGGGGGCGGCCCACGCCATCGGCACTGGTGGTCGTTCAGCATCGGCGGCTTTCAGTTCATCAATGACGTCGTCATGGGGATGGGTGTGCTCGCCGGTGGATTCGCGCGCGCATTTTCCATCAGTTCACGCGCGCGTCAGGAGCAGGCAACGCGGCTCAAAGCGCAGTTGGCCGAAGTGCGTCTTGACGCACTGCGCCGTCAGCTCGATCCGCACTTTCTGTTCAACACCCTACACGCCGTGTCGTCGCTGGTCGAACGTGACCCACGCGGCGTGCGTCGGATGATCGCGCGGTTGAGCGAACTGCTGCGCCACAGCATCGAGGACGCGAACGAGCCGGAGATTGCACTGCGCAAGGAACTCGAGCTGCTCACGCGCTACATCGAGATCATGCAAGTGCGCTTTCAAGGCAAGCTCGCGGTTGATACACATATTGATCCGGATGTCCTGGACGCGTTGGTTCCCAACATGATTCTCCAGCCGCTGGTCGAGAACGCGATCAAGCACGGTGTCGAAAAGCTGACCAGCGATGGTCGCATCGGGATCGACGTCGAGCGCGCCGGTGCAACCCTCATTCTGCGTGTGACCGACAACGGGCCCGGCCCGTCGGACGGGACCCCGCTTCGGCAGGAGCGGGCCGGCGGTGTTGGCGTGCGTAACACGATCGCGCGCCTTGAACAGCTCTACGGCACGGAGCAGGCCTTCACGCTGCGCGCCGGTGAGCATGGCGGCACGGTCGCTGAAGTGCGGCTGCCGTATCACGGCTCCGCCGAACTGCGAACGGTAGGCGTTGCGCGACCGTCCGCTGGGTTGCCGAATGGCTGACACGCCGTCGATTCGCGTGCTCGTCGTCGATGACGAGCCGTTGGCGCGTATGCGACTTGAAGACTTGCTCACGCACGAAGACGGTGTGGAACTCGTCGGCACGGCAGCAGATGGGAACTCGGCGATCGACGCGATCCGCCAGCTGGGGCCTGACCTCGTTTTTCTCGATGTGCAGATGCCCGGACGCACCGGGATCGAGGTCGTGCGTGACATAGGAGTCGACGCGATGCCGGCGACAATCTTTGTCACGGCGTTCGATCAGTATGCGTTGCAGGCGTTCGATCTTGCTGCGATCGACTATCTCGTCAAACCATTCGACGACGACCGCTTCGAACAGGCATTCAAACGCGCACGGCACCTCCTTGGCCTCGAAGGACTCGGCAAATTGCGCGAACAGATGTTGGCGCTCCTCAAGGTCGACGCTGGAAACGCCGTGCCGCCAACCGGCGACTCGGCTGCTGCTCGGCCAGTGGCGCAATATCTCGAGCGCATCGCTGTGGAAATGCGTGGCAAGGTTCGCGTTGTGCCGGTCGAGCAGATCGACTTCATCACCGCGAGTGGGCCGTACGCTGAATTGCATGTTGCCGGCCGTGTGATGCTAATTCGCGAAGCGATGCAGACGCTCGAAGATCGCCTCGATCCCGCGCTCTTCTTTCGCATTCATCGGTCGGCAATTGTGCGCCTTTCACTCGTGGAGACGTTGCACAAGGCAGCTGGTGGTGACTACGAGTTGCAGTTGAAGGATGGTACCCGACTGCGGGTCAGCCGCTCGCG
>JBKJTE010000267.1:0-15542 GCA_046590495.1 Gemmatimonas sp.
CGTTCCGTCTGCAACCGACCGATGAACCACGTGCCGGTGTTGGAGAGTCCGCGATAATCGAGGTCGACGGGATTCTGCGTGGCCAGCACCACGCCCAGTCCGTATGCGCGCGCCTGCTTGAGCAGCGTGAGGAGTAACACTTTCGACGGTGGGCTCGCGACGGGCGGCATGTAGCCAAACAGTTCGTCGATGTACAGGATTGCGCGCAACGACCCGGTGCCAGGCTGCGAACGGACCCAGGCCAGAATGTCGGCGAGCAACAGCGTCATAAAAAACATGCGTTCTGCATCGCCCAGATGCGCGATCGAAATGATCGAACCCTTTGGCTTGCCGCTGGCGTCGTACAAAAGATTTGCGGTGTCGAGCGGCTCGCCCTTGAGCCAGTTCTGGAAGCCCGGCGCCGCGAGCAGGTTGTTCAGCTTCATTGCCAACTCCATCCGGTCTTTCGGTGGGAAGACCGTATCGAGCGGCATTACACCGACCGTCGCGAACGGCGGCGACTGAATGCCGCCGATCAAAGCTGCGAGATCGAGATCTTTGCCTTCGCTCCACGCACTCGACAGCAGATTTGCGAGCAGTATGTGTTCGCGACTGGAGATCGGATCGGCATCGATGCCAAGCAGCGAGAGCACACTTGTTGCGGTCGCGTCGACACGTTCACGCAGCGCTTCACTGTCTTCGCGCAGCGCGGCCGGTGGCGCAACGAACGCGCGCAACAACGAGATCGGTCGCCCGGCCGTGCTGCCCGGTGTGTAGATCGTGATGTCTGCGGCATCGGTGAAGCGCTGGATGCGATCACCGTCTTCGCCCCAACTCGCCAACCCATCGCGCCAGATCTTCGCCTGCTGCTCGGCGAACGCATCGGGTGTAACGCCGGCGTTAGCGGCCTGTTGCGGATCCACCCACGGGCGGAAGTCCGACGGTGCGAGCTTGGGAAAACGGAGCGCGAGATTTCCAAGATCACCTTTCGGGTCGATGGCGATGACCGGGATGCGATCGATCAAGGCTTCTTCGATGAGGTCGATGCCAAGGCCCGTCTTGCCGCTACCGGTCATGCCGATGATGACCGCGTGCGTCGTCAGGTCCTTTGCGTCATACAACACCAGCTCGTCGGTGCGCGTGCGCGACGCGAGGTCGTAGCGCTTGCCGAGGTAGAACGCGCCCAGCTTTTCGTAGTCCGTCATATTCAGTTCGTGACTTGTGTGCGAGGTGAACGGCGTTTGGAGAGCGTGGCTTTGTGCGGCTCAGTGTGCGGGCAGACCTTGGCGTGCGAGGGCGAGCAGTTCGTCGGCGTGACGTCGCGCGTTGTCGATGTCCCATGATTGCACGGGCCGCTCGACGCCGTCGACCACCTTGTTGGTGCGCGCGCCGCCTGTCGCCGCAAAATCGATCGACATCATCATGCGCAGCATGCTTGGCGAGGCGCTCGAATTCGCCACCAGCTGCTGGCGTTCTTCGCGGTAACGGACAATGTGGCCAACCGCGTCATAGATCATCGTGCGCTTGGAGTTCGGGTCGCCGCTTGGCAGCCAGTTCTCCTCGATGCGGGAGACGTGACCCTGAATGGCGAAGGCGGTCCAGATGGTGCCATCGCCGGCCTCGGCCCACTCACCGGAAATTTCCAGCGTGTCAGAAGTTGGCGACTTCTTCACCGTCACCGCGGATGGTGCCGCGGTTGCGGTTTGGCCGGTCGTTCGAAGCGGTTCCCTCTCGACGGCATTTCGCTCGCCGCATGCAGCGAGCATGAACAGCGCGATGAACACTCGACTGATGGGCGCTGAACGGACCCCAACGGGGAGCGGATCGGAATGTCTATTGAGTTGCATCGCGAGTGCGCGGGTGTGATCAGGGGCGAATCGGCTTACCGGGATATACTGCAACTGCTGAGCCTTCCGCCACAAAGGTCGAGACAGGGGGCGCCGAGAGCGTCTCCACAAACCCCTTGCCATACAGGGTCTCAAGGTCGGCCTCGATGAGGCAGTCGGCGGCCAGGCTGATGTTCCAACGCGGGTGTTCAACCTGGTACTCAAGCGTGGGCTTGCCGGGACGTCGGGTGTAACCCCAGTAGTGTTCTGCGATGAACTCCTCGACTGAACCGCCACGGATGGGACGCGGTGGGGCGTCTGTGAGCGCGAGGATGCGCTCCCACTCTCCGTCGCGGCGCCACTCGTACACCAGTGAGCGTGTGGCGTCGGACGACGGGTCGCGCAGCTGCGCCTCGGGCACGGCCGCGCGTCGCATGGGACGTGCGATGTACGGCTCGCCGTAGAACGTGCGCGCGATGTATGCGATCGCCGCGCGTGGCACCATCTCCTGGATGAACGTCACGCCGCGCCGCCAGCTACCGTCCGGCATTTTGCGACGCACGTAGAAGCGCAGGTTTACTTCGGGAAAGCGGACGTGGAACGGAATGCGTGCGCCGAGTACGCGCGTATCGCGAAAATCGAAGGCGACGATACTGGCCAGCGCATCGCCTTGCCACGGATCGATTTCAGTGCCTGGTGCGAGATACGTGCGTAGCAGCGCCCCATCAATCGCCCAGGTTGCGATGATGAGGTCGTGCCAAGATGCTGTGAGGAACGGACGCGGCGCAGGCATCGCAGATGTATCGTTGACCATGCTCAAATGTCGCAGGTGCGCTTACGTCAGCGCGAGGCGCCCCGCCGAACCGCCCGAAAGCACGGCTTACGTCATCTCCGGGACGCCCGGACGCAAAACTGCCCGCACTTCAGCGGCGGCATCGACCCGACGTTGGAGATGGCGCACGACCTCGAGATGCGCGGTCAGGTTGCCGGTATCGGTCTCGCCGGCCTCAAGCCGCAGCAGATCAAGACGAATGGATTCGAGTGCAGCTATGGTTGTCGCAAGACGCGAACGAACGTGAACGCGTTCCGACTCGGCGCCGAGTAGCGCACGGTCGCTGTCGGACGTGGCCACGACGCGGAGCGCGCGCATCTCCGCCGAGATGTGGGCATCGCGTTGACGTAGCGACTCGGCTTCGCGTGCGAGCGCCGCGGCAGCACGGGGCAACTCCTGCAATTCCGTACGAATCGCTGGGGACAGTCGCGCGAGGATCTCGTCGGCCGCATACCCGAGCCGAATCTCGGTCGAGGCCGTGGAGGGCAATCCACACAGTCGGAACCGTGCCCGCATCGCCTTGCGCGATCACGGCGATGGTCGATCGCCCTTCGAACGGATGATGCCCGGTAGCGGCGAGGTAGAGCGTCACGCCCAGCGCGTAGAGATCTGCGCGCCCGTCGACGTTTTCGCCGAGCGCCTGTTCGGGCGCCATGAAGCGCGCGGTGCCGGCCACTTCACCACTTTGCGAACGTGACGGATCGTCGCGCAGTGCGATCCCGAAGTCCGTGATGAGCGCGCGTTCTGTGCCGTCTTCGATCAGAATATTTTCGGGCTTCACATCGCGATGAATGACACCCCGTTCGTGCGCGTAGCTCAGCGCCCAACCGATGTCGCGTGCAATGCCCCGCACCATGTCGCGATGCAGCGGGCCAACGCGGTGCAACCGCTCGGCAAGCGTTTCGCCTTGGACGTAGGCCATGACGAAGAAGGCGAGTTGGCCGGATTCTTCGACGGCGTGAATCGGCACGATGTGCGGATGAAAGCATTGCGCCGCAATGCGCGCTTCGCGAACAAATCGACGCCGCATTTCCGCGCTCGCGCCGAGCGTGGGGGCGAGCAGTTTGATCGCAACCGGACGTTCGAGCAGCACGTCGTGGGCAAGATAGACAATGCCCATCCCGCCGCGCCCCAGCTCACGTTCGAGGGAAAAACGCCCCGCAACCGCCGTCTGGAGGGCAAGGAACGTCGATTCGGCAGGCTCGCTCATTTCCAACCCTATGCGTCAGAACTCCCGGCGCTTCATCTCCTTGAAAATCTCCTCCGCTTCGGTGCCGGAAATC
This sequence comes from Gemmatimonas sp., assembly GCA_046590495.1. GTDB lineage: Bacteria > Gemmatimonadota > Gemmatimonadetes > Gemmatimonadales > Gemmatimonadaceae > Gemmatimonas. Next base: position 3,921 of record JBKJTE010000267.1, read on the forward strand.
GGCTCCTTTCCACCGCGTGTCGCTTCGAGCGTCGGGTCGAACGAGGGACGGACCTGCTTTTTCGGCTGCGCGGCCTTTGCCGCGGTCTTCTTGATCAAAGCCTTGAGCTGCGAGTCCTTCATGGGCACTCCGGTCAGAGGGTACGTGGAGGTTGGTGGAAAACGCGTCCGCTGTAAAGCGGTTACGGCTTGATCGCCTTCAACAGTTGGGTGACGGCGGCCTCGAGCTGTTGGTCTTTTCCTTTGCTGACGACACCGAACTCATTCATGAGGGTGATATCGGGGATGGTTTGCTGGTTCTCGAGATACTTGCCGGTGGTGATGTCCTTCACGCCGAGTCCGGGCACGCCCCAGCGCAGCCCGTCCTGCAATGTTTCCCAACCTGCGAAGGTGCACGTGCCGGGTGTCGGCATCCCAATCAGCGTGCCGAGTTTGAGCGCTTTGTAGGTGAATGCGTAACAGTGCCCATCGCTGTAGTTCGCTTCGTTGGCGAGTGAAACACTGGGCTTGGTCCACCGGAAGTTCGGCTCGTAGCCGTTGCTGCGATTGTCCGTGGTGTAGTCGAAGAACTTGGTGCCGCTCAGAAACATTGCCAGATCGGCGACGAGGTCACCACCACTGTTGAAACGCGTATCGACAACAAGTCCTTTGCGTGTTGCGTAGCGTCCCATCACCTCTTCGAACGTTGTGCGATACGCGCCGTCGTTCATGCCTGGGATGTGGACGTAGCCGAGCTGTCCGTTGCTGAGCTTCTCGACTTCGTCCTGATTTTTTTTCACCCAGCGCGCGTACAGCAGGCGATTCTCTTCGGCGAGATTGACCGGTTTGGCGACGATCTCGGTGCGGGTCGCGCCGTCCACAACACCCAGCAGCAGCGGCTTGCCCACACGGCGATTGAGGAACTGTGCGATATCGCGGTCGGCGGTGATCGGTTGACCATCGATCGATTCAATGATCATTCCGGCGCGCACCGACAGACCGGACTTGTCGAGCGGCCCATCCTTGATGACTTCCTCGATTCTCACACCAGTGCCTGCGTAGCTCTGGTCGTAGAAGACGCCAAGTGATGCGGTGGCGTCGTCGTTTGGCGTTGATGCGGTGTAGGTCGCACCACTGTGGCTGATGTTCAGCTCACCCAACATTTCGGCCAGCAACTCGGCGAACTCGTAGTTGTTGGCGATGTGCGGGAGGAACCTGGCGTACATCGTCTTGAGCGAATTCCAGTCGGCGCCGTGATAGCCCGCCGAATAGAACGTGTCACGAGTGCGCGTCCACACATGTTCGAACATTGCCGCGCGTTCCGCGTCGCCGTCAACAAACATTTCGCCGTTGATCGGTACCATGTCCCGCTTGGACGTTGCAGGATCGATTTTTGAAATGCCGCCGTCAGCGAGCAGGAAGATGCTCTTCTGTTCCTTGTCCCACTCCATGCTGCCGCTGGTCGAGTTGAGCGTGATCAACATCTTCGTTTCGCGCGTGCGCAGATTCGTCGTCCACAAGTTCATGCCGCGCTCAAAACGCGCGAGATAGTAGAGCGACTCGCCGTCTTTACTGACCAGTGCATCGCCCATGGATGACGAGTGAATCGTCAAACGCGCTTTGCGTGTTGCGACGTCGTCGAGGTCGAGCACCGCGTCGACTGGCTTAGGTTCCATGGCCTTCACGGAATCCTTGCGCGTCCTGGTCGTGTCGGTCTTGGCTTTGGCGATCTTGTCGTCTGCTTCCTTGACGAGCGCGAATTCTTCTTTGGTCAGACGGAAACGATCCCACGCATCCTGCGTGAAGAACATCGCGTACGCGTCCTGCTGGGCGCCGCCGCTCTGCGCCACCGACTTGAGACCGTCGCGATTGCTGAACCAAAGCATTGCCTTGCCGCCCATGATCCACTTCGCGCTGCCGTCATTGAAGCCGCTCTGCGTGAGATTGGTGATGGCGCCCTTTCCGTCGGCGCGCACCAGTCCCACTTCGCCCGGCGCGATCCCCGGCACGGCGTAGTCGAAAAGAATCCACTTGCTGTCGGGACTCCACTCGAAGTGTTCGGTGGGGCTGCTGGAGAAGATCTGCTGGTCGGTGAGCAGCGTGCGCGTCTGCTTGCTGGCGATGTTGTAGACGCGCAACGTGTTGCGGTCCTCGAGGTACGCGATCTCCTTTCCATCGGGCGAGTAGCGCGCATCGTAGTTCTGTCGAGCATTGGCGATGATCGCGGTTTCGCGCACAACGGTTGACGCATAAAAGTACGGTTCGGCGTCGCGTGTTCGATGTGCCTCATACACCGCCCAACGTCCACCGCGTTCCGATGAGTAGAGCAGCGCCTTGCCGTCGGGCGCGAAGCTCAGACCGACTTCGGTTTCCGGTGTGCTCGTGATGCGCTTCGTGACGCCACCTTCGACGCTGGTGACGAAGATGTCGCCGCGGAATGTGAATGCGACTTCTTTCCCCGATGGCGAGACTGCGAGATCGCGCGCGCCACCGGTCACGGCCATCACACGCTCTGCGTTGGCCTTTGCATCGGCTGCGATCGCGACGGCGAGCTTCTTGGGTGAACCACCCGCGGTCAGCGTGTAAAGATCGCCGTCCTGCGAGAACGCGAGCGTGCCAGCGTCGGACTCACTCAAGAATCGAACCGGTGCGCCCTTGAACGACGTGAGTTGCTGCGCACCGGTACCATCGAGATTCATCTTGTGCACGTTGAACGTGCCACTCGACTCGCTCAGGTAAAAGAACGCTTTCTCGTTGTCGGCGAAGACGGGATTGCGATCTTCGCCGGCAAACGTGGTGATCTTGCGGTGCGTGCCGGCTTTCGTGTCAAAGATCCAGATGTCGCGCGCAATCGCCGACGTGTGATGCTTGCGCCAGGCATTCTCTCCACCTTTGCGATCGTGGTAGAGCATGAATTGCCCGGTCTTGCTGAACTTCACATCTTCGGCGGGCGTGGTGAGCAACTGCATTGGACGACCACCGGCCGCGGCCACCTGATAGAGTTCCGGCTGCGATGCGGTGGGATAAGTGCGATTCGACGCGGCATCCATACGCGCTGCGCCAAACACAACCGACTTATCGTCTGCGCTGAACGTGTACGGATACTCGGCGGCCGAGTGAAAGGTCACGCGCCGCGCCTCGCCGCCTTCCGCCGGTATGACAAACACATCGAAATTCCCGTAGCGATCGCTGGCGAACGCGATTCGCTTGCCGTCATGACTCCACACCGGCATGAAGTCGTGCGCGACGTGGGCCGTCAGCGCGGTTGCTGAACCGCCGGTCGAAGCCATGCGATAGAGATCGCCTTTGTACGTGAAGACGATCGTCTTTCCATCGGGGGAGATGGACGGATAGCGGAGCCAGGTCGCGGCAGACTGCGCGTGCAGCGGCGCCGTGAGCACGGTGGCGAGGAGAGCGATCGCGAGAGAGAGGCGTGACTTCATTGGAGACTCTGACAGAGCGGCGTGGAGAGGACAGGCGGGACGCGACTGCGGAATGACTGCAACTTCAGATCAGCAGCACAAGCGGGTTAGCAGCAACTGCGATCACAACGGACAGTGCAACTGCTTTGGAACTGCCGATTGGGCGGATTTAGCGGATACGAACGGATCAGAGGCAAAAAACAGAAAGAAGTTGTGGTATCCGTTTGTATCCGCCCAATCCGCCCAATCGGCAGTTCCAAAGCGGTTCGTTGTGATCGGTGGTCGGGTTGCGGTGCGAGATTTCGCCGATCATCAAAGGTCCGGCACCACGCAATCTCGCGTGATCTCAGAGACGTTCCTGCACCCGGCCAACCCCATCGTCAGATCGAGCTCCCCACACATGTTGCGCAGCACGTCACGCACGCCCGCTTCGCCGGCGATGGCAAGACCGTACACGTATGGGCGGCCAAGCAGCACTGCGGACGCGCCGAGTGCGAGAGCTTTGAAAATATCGGCACCGCTACGGATTCCAGAGTCGAGCAGAACCGGGATGCGTTTTTGCACGACATCAACGATGTGCGGGAGCGCATCCAGTGTTGCGATCTCGCCGTCGATCTGTCGTCCGCCATGATTGGAAACAACGATTCCATCCACGCCATGTTCCAGCGCAAGTCGCGCGTCGTCTGGATGGAGAATGCCTTTGAGGATGATCGGCAGCGACGTCATCGTACGGAGGCGCGCCAGATCGGACCATTGCAACGACGGACGCGAGTAGGTGGCGACAAAGCGGCGCACGGCTTTGCGCGGCCAGCCCGTACGCAGCTTCTCGACGAGTGGGCCCGGTGTGCGCGAGAGCAGGTCGCGCATGACACCCAGCGCGTGCAGGTTTGCGCGCGTCTTCGGTGCAACGCCTTCCTGCGGTAATTCGAGTTCGCGACGGAATACAGGATCGCTCACATACTGCGCGATCCCCATGCCGCGCATGAACGGGAGATACGCGAGATCGAGATCGCGCGGTCGCCAGCCGAGCATTGTGGTGTCGAGTGTCAGCACAATGCCGCTGCAGCCGCAGGCGTCCGCGCGGCGCACGAAACTCGCAACCAGATCGTCCGAGCGCGACCAGTAGAGCTGAAAGAAGCGCGGCGTATTTCCCATCGCGGCAGCGCACGTCTCCATCGCAACCGATGCCTGGTTGGAGAAGATCATGGGGATGCCCTCGCCACCTGCAGCGCGCGCAACGGCCAAGTCGGCATCGCGATGGACGAGTTCCAGCACACCGATCGGCGCGGTGAGCAGCGGTGCAGGAAATTCGCGACCGAAGAGCGTAACGCGTGCGTCACGCTGCTCGACGTTTCGCAACACGCGTGGCACAATGCGCCACCGGTCGAAGGCGCGTCGATTGGCAGACATGGTGTCTTCGCGGCCCGCACCACCAACGATGTACGCCGTCGCCTCCCGGCTCATCGCCTTGATGGCACGCGCTTCGAGCGCATGTTCGGCGACAGGCACCGACGGCTTTCGTCCACCGATCCCGTCGAGGTAGATCTGCGATTGACGTTGTGTACCGATCATCGTGCGTTCGTCGGAGGGTTGATGCGAAAGCTGAACGCGGACGTCACGGCTGGCGTCACAGGACCGTCGTCATAGGCGGCTCACGGAGTCGCGCGCGACACTGCGCGCGAGACACCATTGCGCGATGAAGTATGTGCCCAGCACAATCAGGTCGCGATACGGCACGTCCCCGCGAAAGCGGTCGAGCGCGAGCGTCGCGTCAGAGACGACAAACCACGCGCCGCCTATTGCCGCACGCCGCGCCTGCTCACGGCCTGTTTGCAGCATCCAGACAGCACTCTGCGCTGCCATGGTCGTGATCACGACGACGTACACGATCACCGGCACGCGAAGCGCTCCCGGGAGCGCGGGGAGCAACGCCGACAATAGTGTCGCGGAGACGAGCGCGTAGCCGAGAAATGCAACGGGTCGCGAGGCGAATCGACTCTGCGACAGGAACGCGCCGATGTAGCAGAGATGCGCGATGAGAAATGCGCCCAGCCCGGGCACGAAGTGGTCGCCCGGTAGCATCAGCAGGATGTCGCCAACGAGCGAGGCGGCCAGTCCGGCGACGATCAGCCGGCGATAGCGGGGCGAGACCGGATCTGCTGCCGTGAGTGCGATCAGCAGAATCGCGATCGTGGCGAGGGGCTTCGCGATGTAATGCGCGGACAGCGATCCGCGGTCACTGCTCGCGGTGACGATGGCGATCAGGGCACTGACAACAAGAACGATCGTGAGCAGGCGCTGCAAAGCGGGGAGCGGCATGTCGGGGAAGCTGGCGGCCGCCTCACGAGGCGTCCAGCACCAGCACCAGCACCGGCGCGGAGGTGCAGAACAGCGGTCAGCCTCCCCAGCGTTCTCCGAGCTGCTTGCCCACGTAAATGCCGACACCGGTGCCGACCATCGACAGTGCAAACGCTGTGAAGTACCCAATCCCCTCGCCGAGGTACCATCCAACGCTGCCAAGCACGAAGGTGCAGAGCGTGATCATCAGTCGATTCATGGCCGCTGTCCGTCTGAAGGAGCCGACCCGGACTCGCCGGCTGCGTTCGCAGGATGCGGGGGTCGTTTTGGGGGAGACGATGGAGCTCGGCGAACGGTACGACGGCGCGCGGAAACCAGCGTCGCAAACGGTTGCAGGACGGGTCAAAAATCACCGTTGACAGGCTGATAAGTGCGTGCTAGCGTCTTGGGGCGCGAATTTCAAGATGGGTGCGCTAAGGCGCAGGACGCGGGAGCAGCGGGCGACTTCGGGGACCTGGCTAATCGCGGGTCCCTTTTTCTTTAGCCGTGCATCAGGTGATTCGTGCAGGGCCGATATCGACGGATATCGGCGACCCAACGCGGGGGTCACGTCCGCGAACAACGAGTGCTCGGTGCGTACGGCAGGGCCGGACTCCGAACACACAGCAACAGGAGTAGTGCCATGCGTACGACCGGCAAGGTGAAGTGGTTCAACGATGCCAAGGGCTTTGGTTTCATCACGCCCGATGACGGCTCGAAGGATTGCTTCGTCCACCACTCGGCAATTCAGGGCGGCGGCTTCCGCACCCTGGCCGAGGGCGAGCGTGTCGAATTCGACATCGTGCAGGGCCAGAAGGGTCCCGCAGCCGAGCAGGTTACGAAGATCCGCGGCTGATACTGCTGCGGTAATCGCAACACGTTGAACGAAGGGCCGCCGAGATTGTGTCGGCGGCCCTTTGGCGTTGGGAGAGCAACTGCAACTACAACAAAAGTGGTGAGTGGTGGGTTTGAGTAGCGAGTTTCGAGTTAACCGCCAGTGGGCTAGCACCCAGTGAGCTAGTGGTGCTCGATAAGACGGGCGATGCCGAACGCGGCACCGGCCGCGAGGCCACCGATGGTCACCGTCTGGAGGCCGCTCTTGAAGGGCGAGACGCCGGTGAAGCGACCCTTGATCCAGCCGAAGACCGCCAGCGCGATCATCGTCACGATGACGGAGACCATGAGCGCACGCGGTGCGTTGTCGGTGTAGATCATGTACGGCGCGAGCGGCACGAATCCACCGGCGATATACGCACCGGCAATGGTGACGGCGCTTCGCAGTGCGCGCCTGGGATCGGGTTCCTCGAGTCCGAGTTCAAAGCGCATCATGAAATCGCGCCATGCGTCCGGGCGACGCTCGAGTCCATTCATCACGAGCGCGCTTTCGTCTGGCGTGAGACCGTACGCTTCGAGCACCTCGCGCACCTCACGACGCTCGGCGTCAGGCTTTTCGATGATCTCCAGTTCTTCGCGCTTGAGCTCACTGTGGTAGTGCTCCTCCTGGCTGCGCGCGGCGAGGTATCCGCCGAGTCCCATCGCAATCGAACCGGCGGCGATTTCTGCGAGACCAGCGGTCACGACGAGCGATGTTGCCGCCACTGCGCCAGAGATTCCTGCGGCGGGGGCGAAGGGAACGGTCAGTCCGTCGGACATGCCTATCACAACGTCACGCACCGACTCATTGCCGGTGAAATGTTCTTCGTGATGCGGCTGGTGTTCCGTGTGGTGGTAGAGCGTGCCCATGATGCTCCAAGTCGAGGCTGTCCGTAGCGTGCGCGAGTGAAGCTGCGCGATTCACCATTGAGTTGTCCACTCGCCGAGAGTACAATCGCCACGTGAGGATCTCCCTTGGCATGTGGCCTTCAGGTCAGCCCACGAGCCTGCGCAGCCGCTTTCGCCGGATTATCGCGGCGCTGGCGGTCGGGCTGGTGCTCGTCGCCGTTGCCCGTGCGGTCGAGCGCCGGCATGCAGGGGATGTCGCACTGAAAGCGCGCGCGCTCGAACTGGCGGTGTCAGCTGCGAGTTCGCTCGATGCGACGATTTCAGAAACGCGCATCCTGCTCACGGCGCTTTCCGAGCTGATCGATGCGCCGTTCGACGTAGGCGCGAACGCCGCGACCCTATCCAGCTTGTATCGCCGTGCACCGATGCGGTTCACGAACATCTGGATGTTGGACAGCCTTGGCATGACGCTGGCGACCGCGTTGCCACCGCTGGCGAGTTCTGCCGGCGTGTCGTTCGCGGACCGACCGTACTTTCGCGAGGCGATGCGCACCAAGACATTCAGCGTGGGACGTTCCTATCGATCACGTACGACCGCCGGCGCGCCGTACGTGCTCGTGTTCGCGATGCCCATGCTGGAACGCCGCACCGGCAGCGTACAGGCAATGCTCCTCGCGTCGGTACAGGTGGATTCACTCGAAGCGGCAAAGGCGGTGCGTGGCTTGCCGGACGGCGCCGTGCTTTCCGCGCTCGATTCGAGTGGAGCCGTCGTCTTCCGCACGCTCGACCCCGACCATTGGGTCGGGAGAAAGTTTCCGAAAAACCGCTCGGTCTTGTACGACCTGCCGATGGCCGAGAGCGTGGGAGAAGGAATTTCAGCGGATGGTGTGGCGCGACTGGTCGGTTTTCGTCGCACCAAAAACGCCCCGTGGACCGTGTACGTCGGCATTCCGTCCCGGTACACGCTCGATGCTGCCCGGTGGCAGTTTGTGCGGGACATCGTCGTTGCAGCGCTCATGATCGCGGCGCTTTGGTGGGCCGGCTACATCCTGATCGGGCGCGTCGTCGGGCCGATCGAAACGCTCACCGCCGCCGCAGTCGCCTACGCAGAGGGCGACCTTTCACGCCGCTCAGCGATCACGACCAGCGATGAAGTGGGCAAACTTGCGACGGCGTTCAATCATCTCGCGGACACCGTCGTCGATCGCACGGCCGCGCTGGCGCGATCACTCGAGCAGTTGAGTCACTCGCAGAAAATGGATGCGCTCGGCTTGTTCGCGGGCGGCATTGCGCATGACTTCAACAATTATCTCACCGCGATCATCGGCAACGCTGAGTTCGCGCTGTCGGAGCTGAGCGAGGATTCGCCGGCGCGCGAGGATATGAATGAAGTGCTGCGGTCGGCGCAAAGTGCGGCGCAGCTGACACGACAGATTCTGGTCTTCAGTCGCAAGCAGGTGGTGCAACCGCAGCTGCTGGAGTTGCACGATGTGGTTGCCGGTGTCTCGAAGCTGCTCGAGCGATTACTCGGCGACACGATTCGTGTATCGATCAAACTGGACGAATCACCGACAGTGGTCCGACTCGATCGCAGTCAGCTCGAACAGATGCTGGTGAATCTTGCGGCGAACGCGCGCGATGCCATGCCGAACGGCGGTGAGTTCCACCTCTCAACAGCGGTACGAACGATCGACGCGAGTGAAGCGGCGTTGAGTGGTACGACCGCTGGTGATTGGGTAGTGCTCACTGCCCGTGACACGGGCGTTGGAATGACTCCCGAAGTGAAGGTGCGCGTGTTCGAGCCATTCTTTACGACCAAAGAACGCGGTCATGGAACAGGGCTGGGCCTGGCACTCGCGTACGGGTTGGTGGAGCAGGCCGGCGGCCACATTGTGATCGACAGCGCGCCAGGGCAGGGAACAACCGTCACTGTGTCCATGCCCAACATGCGTGAGGCGTTGCCACTCACAATGAAGACGGGGGCACCACAGGCCGAGAAGTTCGCATCGGCGCGCATTCTGTTGGCCGAAGACGATACCGCGGTGCGAGTCGCAACCGCGCGTTCACTCACTCAGGCCGGACACCTCGTGCAGGCATGTCCGGATGGCGAGACTGCGTTGCGCGCCCTCGACGACGACTCGACGTTTGATTTGCTGCTTACCGACGTCATGATGCCGGGGATGACCGGTACGCGACTGGCGCAGGAAGTGCGCGCGCGTCGCCCCGGTATCGGCGTGCTGTTCATGAGCGGGTTCCCGGACGATCAGCGCATGCTGGACGGACTCACCGTGTCGTCGGTCGCGTTTCTCGCCAAGCCGTTTCAGCTGGACGATCTGTTGCGCGCTGTGCATCGTGAACTGGAAGCTGCACGGCGCGCACGCGCGTCAACGGTAGTGACGACGTAACACCGGCGTTCAGCCTGTCGGCGTAAGGATCGGTGCCACTTCGCTGACCAGCGCGGGGAGTGCTGCGGCGAAGGCATCGATGTCGGCCGGAGTGAGTCCGAGCCATGCAAGCACTTCGGGATCGGGGTCGATCGATTCGACGGTGCGCGAGTAGCCGATGTTGGCGCGCGCGGCGAGGCAATCTGCCACGTACACGATCGCGGTGAGCTGTCGTTCATCCGGAGGAAGCGCGAGCGGGGCATGATGCCAGCCGCTTACGCGCTGCAACGCCACCGGGAAGCGCCACGCGCGGGCGAGCGCTTCACCAAAGGCCTCGTGCGTTGCACCGATGTTGCGCAACTCGCCGTCGCGAAATGGGAGCGTCGGGTTCGCGCTGACGTCAGCCAGAACCGCCACGAACTGGTCACGGCAGGATTGCATCTCGACGATCAATCCGATGTCGTGCATCAGCCCTGCGAGGAACGCGTCGCTGGGATCGATACCTCGGATCTTGCCCACAATCTGACGCGATGCGGTTGCAACACCGATCGCGTGCGTCCACAGATCACGCGGTTCGAAGCCGCCCGGGAGTGCCGGCACGCGAAACATTCGTGCGAGGCTTGCCGCAATTGCGATGTTCTTCACCGCCGAGAAGCCGAGCACAACGATCGCGGTTCCAATGGACGAGACTTCGCGCCGCATCCCGTAGAAGGCGGAGTTGCAGATGCGGAGCACGCGCGCGCTCAGTGTCGGATCGCGCGAAAGCAAGCGATCGAGATCGTCGCCGGTGCAACGCGGATCTTCGGCAAGCCGCATGACTTCGAGCGCCACTTCGGGGAGTGTCGCCATCTGTCCAGCGCGCGCGATGGCCTGACTGACCAACGTGGTTGCGGCCGTGTCCGGTGCAGACGTGTGCGATTCAGTCATGGTATGCCATCTGCAGCGGGGCGGAGCCAGCGAAGCGAACGAGGCCACAGCTCATACGACGAGGTTCGGAAGCGGGGTGACCCGAAACGGCCGGGGCGCCACGGGGTGGGAGCCTTCGGCGATGTCAGTCGTGTCGCTGGGGAACGATCTCGGTGCATCGAGTAGCCGGGCGAGATCCGCTTCCGGCATCGGTTTAGCGAGGAGATACCCTTGCCCGTAACCGCAACCCAGCGCCTGTAGCATCACCAACTGGCCCGGCTCTTCGATGCCTTCTGCAACGACGTGGAGTCCCAGGTTATCCGCGAGGGTAACGATGGCATGCAACAGAGCGGCGAATTCGCGTCCACGCGTGACGTTCGAAACAAACGCGCGATCGACCTTCAATACATCGAGTGGGAATTCCTGCAGACAGGAGAGCGATGAATAGCCGGTGCCGAAATCATCCATCGCGAGCCGGATTCCGCTGGCGCGAAGTTCTGCAAGCAATCGCAGTGCAACCGCGCGGTTCTGCATGATCTGCGATTCGGTAACTTCGAGTTGGAGCTGATCGGGGCGCAGGCCGGTCTCCTGCAACACGCACGCGATCTTGGCGATCAAGTCGGGATCGGCAAACTGCACACGGGAGAGATTGACACTGATGTATTCCATCTGCTGCGCCGTGCCCTGCGCTTGCCAGCGTGCGAACGCGAGGCATGCTTCGCGCAGGACAAAGTCGCTCAATGGAAGGATCAGATTCGAGTCTTCTGCGATCGGTATGAACGTCGACGGTGGGATCGCGCCGCGAACAGGATGCGTCCAACGCGCCAACGCTTCCGCACCGCGCACGGTGTGATCGTCGAGTGAGAAGATCGG
>JBKJTE010000314.1:0-8413 GCA_046590495.1 Gemmatimonas sp.
ATTCACGCTGGGCCGTTGCGTTGCCAGAATGAGATGAATGCCGATGGCGCGCGCTTTCTGAGCCAACATCGCGATGGGTGTTTCCACTTCGCCCTGCACTGTCATCATGAGGTCGTCCATTTCGTCGATGATGACAACGATGTACGGCAACACTCCACTGGTATAGACCAGGTCTTCAAAGGCGACGTCAGGGCTACGTGGTTTTCGTAAGGCTTCGCCCGCACCGCTCTCGTGTTTCTGAACCTTCGTATTGAATTCCTGCAGATTGCGGCACGTGTTTGTCTCGAGCAGCCGATACCGATCCTGCATTTCCATCACGGCCCACTTGAGCACGGCCGCTGCGTCACGGTTGTCAGTAATCACCTTGTGCCGCAAATGCGGGAGCGCGTTGTACACACTGAGCTCGACCATCTTGGGGTCGACCATCAGAAAGCGCAGCGTCTTCGGCGTATGCCGATACACGAGACTGGTGATGATGGTGTTCACGCACACCGACTTACCTGAGCCAGTCGCGCCCGCGATCAACAGGTGCGGCATCTTCGCCAGATCCGCGACAACCGCGCGCCCTTCGAGATCTTTGCCGAGTGCAATCGGAAGTGCAGCACGCGCCTGCTTGAAGTCCGCCGAGTCCAGCACCTCGCGCAGCACTACCATTTCGGGTGTTGGATTCGGCACCTCCACACCAACCGCGCCGCGCCCTGGAATCGGCGCGACAATCCGAATGCTCGCCGCGCGCATTGCCAGCGCGAGATCGTCGGCCAGCGTGGCGATCTGACGCACCTTGACGCCCGCGGCAGGCTCGATCTCGAATTGTGTCACTGTCGGACCGGTGGTGCGGCCAACGAGCTCACCTTCCACTTTGAACGTACGCAGTGTCGCCATCAGCTTTTCGCCGGCAATGTCGAGTTCGCGCTTGCCGATGTCCGGATTGCGCGCCGTTGCCGCCGTCAGGAGATCCGTTGGCGGCAGTTCATCGCTCATCGGCTCGGCGTGTTCGCTGCCGTCGAGTCCAAACTCCATTGCCGGATCGCGCAGGACATCGGCGCGTGGCTTCCGCCCCTTCCTGTCGGCCGCGCGACCCGATGCATCGCCGACGCCAGCCAAGGGTAGCTGCGTTGACGTATCGCGAAGTACATCACGCGCCAGCGCCGGTTCGATCGCCGGCATCTCCTCGGGCGCCGGCGCAAGCCGTTCGGCGAGTGTCGACGTCGGCGTCGGACTGCGACGCGTGTGGTCATCGTACGACGTCGCTTTCGAGTCGGCGTTCGCTTCGCGATCGCGACCGGGACCGATCAGCATCCGGATCGGATTCCACCGCAACGTCACCACCGTCAGTGCGCTTGCCGCAAGCGCAAAGAATATCCACGCGCCGGCCGCACCAAAGCCCTTTCGCAGGTAATGCGAAGCGAAGCTCCCCCATAAACCGGTTGCGTCGTTCGCCGACGGCTCTCCGCCCAGCGCAAGCCCTATGGCTACCGGCGTCAGCGCAACGACGCCGGCGAGCAGCACGCCCCATTCACGCGCGTCGTCATCCTCTCGTCGCAACCGACCGAAAAGCGTCAACGCGAAGATGAGACTACCGAGCGCCACAAGTGCGGCGCCCGGAATCCCAACAGTCGTGACGAGTCCGCAGCGCACCCACGTGCCTGCGGGTCCGAACGCGCCGGTCGCATCGAGACAGGCCCCCGTCGCGGGGACTTGCTGGAACACCAGCGCGCCCGCGAGAAAGACCGCGAACAGAATCAACCCGATCGCAGCGAGTTCACGGCGTAGCAGTCTGGCGTCCATTTCAGCTCACCGGCGCAAGCACGCCAGCGCGAAAGCGCACGGCGAGCGGCACCGTGTCGGCAGAAAAACAACAGGCAACGTCAGCTGCGAAACCGGCGCTCGCGAGCGATCGGGCATGCACCGCGTCGCGAGAAAGCGACCGCGCATTGTCGACGTAGGGGAGTTCAGCCAACAACGCGATCCGTGTACTATCGGTGATCGAAGTCTTCGGGCGCGCCGCCTGCAGTCCGCGAACAAGACGCGCAGCACAGACCACATCCTCGAGCGCCACAGCGCCCTCGGTTCCGGCACACACGATGGTCACGCCCGCCGGGCCGCGTTCGGTATCGAGGAATTGCGCGACTGCGTCAACTGTCGCGGTGGCATTTACCAGCGCACCGAAAAAACTCGCACGCGAATGCTGCGTCGCGACCAGCGCGGCGGTTCCGTTGGTCGTCGTGAAGAGAATTGTTTTGTCTTGAACGACGTCGCGTGTGTACTCAAGCGGCGAGTTGCCGAGATCGAACCCGGCGATGCGCACCATCGCGCGCTCACCAGCGGTGAGCGGGTAGTTCAGAGTCTTCGTGTCAGCCATTGGCTGCTCGTACGCGCGCGCGGCGCGGCGAGTGTCATCGACGTCGTCAAAAGGCACAACGGCGAGGGCTCCGTTTGACAGAGCAGTTGCGACGGTCGTAGCGGCGCGCAGTACATCGATCACAATCACCACCCGATCGGCCACGTCGACGGGCGCGGTGCGCGCCTCGCCGAGCAGCACATCGATCCGCACTATCCGGGTTCCTTAAGGAGTTCTGCTCCTTCGAAATCGAGAAACTTCGTGTGTACTTTGCCCGCCTGGAATCCCGGGTGCTGCATCACGCGGGCGAGAAACGGAATCGTTGTCTTGACACCTTCGATGACGAAGCTCTCGAGCGCAATCTGCATGCGTTTGAGTGCCTCTTCGCGATCCGCACCCTGCACGATCAACTTGGCGATCAAGGAATCGTAGAACGGCGGAACCGTGTAGCCGGCGTACGAGTGGGTATCGACGCGAACGCCGGGGCCGCCGGGCTGATGGAAGGTGTCGATGCGTCCAGGCGACGGCTGGAAGTTACGCGACGGATCTTCCGCGTTCACTCGGCACTCGATGACGTGACCACGAAATGGCGGCAGCGACTTCACCTTCAATTCGTAGCCAGCAGCAACGCGGATCTGCTCCTTCACGAGATCGACGCCGGTGAGCATTTCCGTGACCGGATGCTCCACCTGAATGCGCGTGTTCATCTCCATGAAGTAGAACGAACCGTCTTCGTCGAGCAGCATTTCAATCGTGCCGGCACCCACGTAATTGATCGACTGCGCGCCGCGTACCGCCGCATCACCCATGCGCTGACGTAACTCAGGCGTCATGACCGGACAGGGTGCTTCTTCAATCAATTTCTGGTGACGACGCTGCACAGAACAGTCGCGTTCACCGAGATGAATCACGTTACCGTGGCGATCACCGAGGATCTGGAATTCGACGTGACGCGGACGTTCGAGATATTTCTCGACGTAGACGTCACCGTTGCCAAATGCCGACAGCGCTTCGGAACGTGCGAGTTGGAACGAGCGAGCAAAGTCATCGGCCTCATGGGCGACGCGCATTCCCTTGCCGCCACCACCGGCCGCCGCCTTGATGATGACGGGAAAGCCGATCTCCTTGGCGAAGTCGAGTGCCTCTTCGACGTCTTCGACCGGTCCGGGTGTGCCCGGCACGATCGGCACGCCGACGGACTGCATCTGACGACGAGCCGAGGCTTTGTCACCCATGATGCGAATCTGGTCGGGCGTCGGACCGATGAAGGTGATACCGGACGCGCGGCAGGTTTCCGCGAATTCCGCGTTCTCGGCGAGGAAGCCGTAGCCCGGGTGGATCGCGTCGGCGCCCGTGATTTCGGCCGCCGCGATGAGGCGTGGGATCTTGAGATATGAGTCGCGGCCCGAGGGCGGACCGATGCAGACATCGTCGTCGGCAAAGCGCACGTGGAGCGATTCGCGGTCAGCCTCGGAGTACACGGCGACCGTCTGAATATCGAGCTCACGGCACGCTCGGATGACGCGGAGAGCGATTTCCCCGCGGTTCGCGATGAGAACCTTTTTGAACATGTCGTTGGGCAGGGGGCCGGCATTGCGGTCGGTCGGCAGACACCGCCAGCCGCCGGGACGGCCGCATCGCGAGAATCGCAGGCGACCAGCCCCGTGTCGAACCACGACGAATGGTGGCGAGGTCCGCCGCCTGCCGCTAGGTCAACTTGCCATCGGACGAAGGAAACTCGCCTCGTGGAGCCCCGAATGGAGCGTCAGCCTCGGTTGCTGCCCTGCTTGAAGCCATCCCAGCTTGCGTCGCTGGCGCCGTCCACACCCTGCACGCGAAGCCCGAATTCCGCCGGGTTGGTCGCGTAGAACAGCGCGTTCTCGTACGAAATCACACCGCGCGAATACCAGTTCATCAGCGACTGGTCAAAGCTCTGCATACCGTAGGCAACACTCCCTTCCTTGATCAAGTCGGGGATGTTGAGTGCGGCCGCGAGATCGCGAATCTGGTCGGCGACTGCTTCGGTATTGACCAGCACTTCGCAGGCGGGCACCCGACCGGGTTCGTCCTTGCGCGGAACAAGACGGAGCGAGACGACCGCAGACAGTGCGTTGGCGAGTGCGAAGCGCACTTCGTTTTGCTGGTGCGGCGGGTAAAACGACAACATGCGATTGATGGTCAGCGTCGCGTTCGTCGTGTGCAACGTGCTGAAAACGAGATGACCGGTACCGGCAGCTTTGAGCGCGACATCGAGCGTTTCAAGGTCGCGGATTTCGCCGATCATGATAACGTCAGGATCCTGTCGCAGCACTCGGCGCAGCGCCTGTGAGAACGCCGCCGTGTCAGTGCCGACTTCGCGCTGATTGATGTGGCTCAGCGCATCGCGGTGCACGAACTCGATCGGATCTTCGATCGTGATGATGTTCGCGGCACGACGTTCGTTGATGTGATGCACCATCGCGGCGAGTGCGGTGCTTTTCCCCGAACCAGTCACACCGGTGACCAGCACGAGGCCACGCGGCTTGAGCGCGATGTTCTCGAGTACCGGCGGCAGGTTCAACTCGCGGATACTCGCCGCCGCGTGCGCGATCGCGCGCATCGCGAATGCAACGGTTCCCTTCTGCTGGTAGACGTTGACGCGGAACCGGCCGATGCCCGGGACGTTGATCGCGAAGTCAGCCTCGCGCATTTCCACGAACTCGCGCAGCTGTGCGGGCGGCAACAGCTGTTCGGCGAGCGTCCGCAATTCCTCAGGACGCATCGCCGGCATCGCGAGGGGGACGAGGTCTCCGTGAAGTCGCAGCGTGGGTGGGCGGCCGACCTTGAGGTGCAAGTCGGACGCTCCCTCCCGCACCATCCGTTGGAGCGCGGCCTTGAGATCCAAGCCCGCTGTGGGTGCCGCGCCGATTATGGCGTCGGAGACCATCGTCATGTCATCGTGTCTCAGCCGTTCGGATCCACCCGGAAGAGCACTTGTCCGTATTCGACTGGATGCGCGTCGGACACTCCGACTTCACGCACCACGCCATCGTACTCGGACTCAAGCTCGTTCATGATCTTCATCGCTTCGATGACGCAGACGATCTGTCCTTTGCTGACGCGGTCGCCGACCGAGACGTACGGTTTGGCTCCCGGTTCCGGCGCAGAATAAAACGTCCCCACCATTGGCGATTTGATCTCGAGAAGGCTCACCTTCGGCGCCTCGGCCTTCGGCACCGCAGCTACACCTTCTTCCGCAGGACGCGCCGTAGGGGCAACCGGCAACACGGCCGGCAACGCAACAGGAACGGGCATCGGAGCGGCGACAGTCATCGCCGCGGCGCGTTGCTGGGGGCTCTTGGAAATTCTGAGCTTCATCCCCTTGTCGGACGAGATCTCGATGGAATCCACGGTGGAGCCGTCGAGCATCTCGACCAGCTTCTTCACGTAGCGCAGATCAATCATGGCGGGGTGGAAGGCGGTGGGAACGTGTCAGCCCCGCTGCAGCCGCGAAGGCGGCGCGCGCGGAGCTGTGTGGCGTAGCCAAAACCCGAAGGTTTTGGCGGTCGGCGTTATTCGATCTCGAGCAGTTCGCGTGGGAAGCCGGTGAGCACCCTCGGACCCGCGTCCAGCAACAGGACGTCGTCCTCAATGCGCACGCCTCCCCACCCCGCCCGGTAAATGCCAGGCTCTATGGTCACGACGGCTCCGAGCGGGAGAGGAGCGTCGACAGACTTGGCGAGACGTGGGGCTTCATGCACTTCGAGACCAATACCATGTCCGAGCGAATGGCCAAACGCCTCTCCAAACCCGCGGTCGTCAATGTACTCTCTCGCCAGCGCATCTGCAGCCATCCCCAGCATTCCAGCCCGAACCGCACCCGAAGCCCGCATATTCGCCTCGCGAACGACGTCATATGCTTCGCGCTGCTCCTCTGACGCGCGTCCCAAAACGACCGTGCGGGTGATGTCGCTGCAATAGCCGTCCGCTACGGCGCCGAAGTCGAGCAAGACGAAATCTCCGCGCTCGAGCAGTCGATCGGCTGCGCGCGCATGGGGAAGCGCCGATCGCGGCCCTGATGCAACGATCGACGGAAACGGATACGCCTCACTCCCGGCCTCGCGAAGATTCCGCTCCAGAATTCCCGCGACCGCCATCTCGGTCAGACCAATACGTATCTGTGGCAGCGTGCTGGCCAACGCCTGCTCGGCAATCGCAACGGCCCGCTCGATGTGAGCGATTTCGCCTGGGTCTTTCGATACCCGAAGCGCTTCGACCGTATCGACCGTCGGCCGCCACTGCCAGCGTCCTCCGTGCTCCAGCAGTCGCTGAAAATCGCGATGGAGCAGGTGCATCGATTCGAAGCCGACACGATCGACACCGACCATCGTCGAGAGCTGAGCCCAGAGTCCAGACCACAGGTTGTTGCTTTCGATGCGGACGGTCGCTGCACCACCGACTTCGTCCCGCACTTGAATGGCATAACGGAAATCGGTGATCAATACGCACTCGCGGGCGGTGACCACTACGAGCGCGTTGCTGCCGGAGAAGCCCGTCAGGTAGCGGATATTCGGAAGACTGCTGACCAACAACGCGTCGAGATCAGCTCGACCGAGCGACTCGCGCAACGCAAGAAGCCGCGAAGCGCGCGGGTCCGGGAAGGCTGGAGAGTGGGCGTGAGAGTGTGCGGTCACTCGCCTGTGCTCCGCTGAGTGGCTGGGTGTGGCGATCAGTTGCGCGCGCGCAGCGAAGCGATCAGACCGCGCAGCGCGAACTCGTAGCCATTCACGCCGAGCCCACAGACCGTGCCGATGGCCGTGCTGGCCAGCATTGAATGATGTCGCACCGCTTCCCGCGCGTAGACGTTGCTGATGTGGATCTCTACGAAGGGCAACGACGTGGCGGTGAATGCGTCGGCAAGAGCGAGACTCGTGTGCGTGTACGCGCCCGCGTTCACGACCACACCGTCAACAGTGCCACGCCACGAGTGGAGAATGTCGATCAGCTGGCCTTCGCCATTCGCCTGCGCGGCGATGAGATCGGCGCCCAGTTCTGCGGCAACCATAGCGAGTTGCGTTTCGATCTCGGCGAGCGTGGTGGTGCCATAGATGTGCGGTTCCCGTGTCCCCAGAAGATTGAGGTTCGGGCCGTTGAGCAATCCGATCTTGAGACTACTTGTCACGTCGTACCGAGTCCCTTGAGCCAAGCGGAGAATTGCGCGAGGTCGTCACCGACCGGCGCCGAGGGATCCGGCGCCTTTTCCGCGTCGACAGGTGGTGGCGACTGCGTTGCCGGATCGGGGAAGAATCGATCGAACGAGAAGCCGGCGTTCGCGTCGCCCGTCGGCGGGGTGGGTCGCGGCGACATTGTAATGGCTTCAGTGCGAGAGGTCGCGTCGGCTCCGGTTTCGAGATCGCTTTCGCCGAAGTCGAGCATCGCGCTACTCGCCGCATCGGCCTCGGAGATCGGTGCAAAGGCATCGGCGAGTGCGCGCGCCGCTGCGTCGTCTCCGCTCCCGGGAACGCTGTTCTCCCCAAAGAGCGCCGAGAGTCCTTCGAACGGTTCCTCAACAACTGGGGTGGGCTGCGGCGGCGTACGGCGTGGCACCCGACGTGCCGCGAGCTGCGCGAACCGCTCGCGCGCCGTGATCGGCGTCGCGCCACCAACGACCGCGGCAAAGGCAGGCGTTGCGTACGGCGGTGTGACGAGCGGGGAGGCGTGTGTCGGCGTGTCGTACGCGGACGCCGCGTAGGCCGGCGTTGCGTATGCGGGCGTCGCGTACGCGGGGGTGGGGAACGCGGGCGTTCCGAATGCCGACGTGCCGAGCGAAGGCGTCGGGAACGATGCCGTCCCCTCGACCGGAGTCGGGATCGCGACGAAACTCGCGGGGGCTGGCGAATGAGGCACCGCAGGCCCGTCCGACGATTCGGCGGAAAGCTGATCGCGCAGTTCTGCAAGCCGTGACGTCAGCACTGGATCGTACGGATGACGACGCACCAGTTCCTCGTAGACGGTTGCTGCGCGGCCAATGAACCCCTGCGAGACGAGCAGTTCGGCCATCGTTTCAGTCACAAACGCGGGCGACTCATTGGC
>JBKJTE010000390.1:0-15300 GCA_046590495.1 Gemmatimonas sp.
AGCGTCGCCAGCATCGCCTGCTGTTCGCTCGAATTCGGGCCGAGGTGTCGCGGAATGAAAGAGTCGACCGCATAGTGCGCGGACGTGACCGTACGAGTTGCCATGACCATCCTCGAATAGCGGGCCTGAGCCCGCACGAATGCGTCGGGTGACGCATCGGGTGACGTATCGGTATCGCTGAGGGATTTGGCGGCGACGCATCGTCGCCGCCGTGTAGTAAACTTAACCGCCGTGACCATGCCACCCCGACACGGCGACGACGCCCCGAGCTCACCGCTTCCGGTACACTTTCGAACCCTGCGTTCCGGACCGGCCACCGGCGTCCGCAACATGGCGCTCGACCTGGCCCTGCTCGATCGCGCCCGTGTCACCGGGGAGGCGGTCTGGCGCTGCTATTCATGGTCCCGGGCCACCGTCTCCTTCGGTCGCAACGAGACGGTGCTCGGCCGCTTCGATGCGAGCTCAGTGTCACACGCCGGCCTCGACGCGGTGCGTCGCCCCACCGGCGGGCGCGCGCTCCTGCATAGCCGCGAAGTGACCTACAGCGTCACGACACCGATCGCTGATGCCCTCCCCTGGCGCTGCGCCTACGCCGCCATCAATACCATCCTCCTCCGTGCCCTGCGCTCACTCGGCGTCGATGCGACGCTCGTGGCTGACGCGCATTCGGAAGCCGTACGCCCGGATGGGCCGGTGTGCTTCGATCGGCCAGCCGCAGGCGAAATTGTGGTGGACGGCGCCAAGCTCGTTGGCAGTGCAGTTTGGCGCGAACGCGGCGCCTATCTCCAGCACGGCAGCATTTTGCTCCATGATGATCAGTCGCTGCTGGCCAACGCAATGATTGCCGCGCCAAGCGAAGCAACGCCACCGGCCGCATCGCTCGACGCTTGGTTCACATCGCGCCAACTCGCGGCCGCATCGTGGTCCAACGTTGCCGATGCGCTCGACCAAGCGTCGGCGGAAGAGTACGACGTGACGCCGTTGGATCTCGATGCGTCGCTGATCGCTTCCGCGGACCGCATCGAGGGTGACTTGTCGAACGCGCAATGGCTCTGGCGCCGATGAAGCGCACTCGGCATCCTACGCTCGCCACCGGCCCGCGATGGCTCGCACGGCACCGCGTCGTCCTTATCCCGCAGACCATGACTCGCGTCGCATTGCGTTTCTTCCCCCTCGCGTTCGTCTGTGCCGTTGCTTGCACGGAGAAGCCTGCTGCGACACCGACCGAGGGAGACGTCGGGGGCTCCATGATCATTGTGCAGCCGATCGAACCGGCCACGCTCTTTCCGCCGCGCATGAACGGCACAGAAGGGTTGCCGATCATCGACGCGGTATTCGACCACTTGGCCGAGATCGGCCCCGATCTCGCAGTGGATTCGGACAAGGGATTCAAGGGGAAACTTGCGACCGCCTGGACGTGGTCAACCGATTCACTCTCGATCGCGTTCGACCTCGACCCCAAGGCACACTGGCACGACGGCGTTCCGGTACGCGCCAAGGATGTGCGCTACACCTTCGCCGCATACACCTCTGATACCGTCGCGTCAGAAACAAAATCGCTGCTGGGCAACATCGACTCGGTGTCCGTGCGCGATTCAGTGACCGCAGTATTTTGGTTCAAGCGTCGACTGCCGCATCAGTTTTTCGATGCGACGTATCACATGTATATCCTGCCGTCGCACCTGCTGGACACGATTCCGATGGGACGTGTCAGCGATGCACCGTTCGGACGCACACCGATCGGTTCGGGACGGTTCCGATTTCGTCAGTGGGAACGCGGCGCACGCGTTGAAGTCGTTGCCGATACCACCAACTCGCGCGGACGCGCAAAGCTCGATCGCGTCATCTGGAGTTTCACCCCCGACTTCGGTTCGGCGACAGTCAAGCTTTTCACTGGCGAAGCGGATTTCTATGAGGCCATTCGCCCGGACAATCTCGCCGAAGTCGCGCGCTCGCCATCGCTGCGACTCGAAGCCGCGCCGGCGATGGGGTACACGTTCCTTGCGTACAACCTCCATGCGCGCAAATCGACCACGGCGCCGCATCCGCTCTTCGCTGACGTTCGCGTCCGACGTGCGATCGCCATGGCGCTCGATCGTGCCAAGATGGAGCGGAACGTTCTCGACACGCTCGGCTACGTCGCACTCACGGCTGCACCGCGTGTGCTGATCCCGGATACCGCCGCACTCAAACAGATTCGCTTCGACACGGCCGCCGCACGCGCGCTGCTCGATTCGGCCGGTTGGCGCATTACGGGCGCGGAAAAAGTGCGCACCCGCAATGGGTTGCCCTTCAGCTTCGAGATTCTCGCACCGCAGTCGAGCGTCTCACGCCAGCGTTATGCAACGCTCATTCAAGAGCAGCTGCGCGCACTTGGCATCGAGGTGCGCGTACGGGTTGTCGATGGCCCCACGACAGGCGCGGCGATCATGGGACACAACTACGACGCCTGGGTGAGCTCTCTCACGATGACGCCGGGGCGACTTGGCATCACCCAGACGTGGGGCACCGGCGGCGAGATGAACTACGGCGGCTTCACCAACCCGACCCTCGACGCCAGCATCGACAGCGCCATCACTGCGTTCGACACGACACGCAGTCGCACGATGTGGACGCACGTCTTCCAGGCGCTCATCGACGAGCAGCCCGGACTCTTTCTGTACGAACCGCGAACGCCCGTCGCCATTCACAAGCGTATCCGCATAAAGGATCTCCGCGCCGACGCGTGGTACGCAAACCTCGCCGACTGGTCCATCGATCCGACCCAACGGATCGATCGCGACCGTGTCGGACTCAGGAGCGCACGCTGAACCGACTCCTCGCGCGTCTCTGCGTGCAGTTCGTGCAGAGCGTGCTGGTGGTCTTCGTCGCCGCATCGGCGGCCTTCATCCTGATTCATGCTGCACCAGGTGACCCGCTGAGCGACGAGGGTTCCGTCGGTCGGATGCCGGCCGCCGTTCGCGCCACGCGTCGTGCACAGCTTGGGCTCGATCTCACGCCGGCGCAGCAGTACGTGCGCCGGTTGCGCGCGTACTCGCATGGCGACTTGGGCTGGTCTACGTCACAAGAGCGCACCGTCAACGACGTGCTGAGTGAACGCATTCCGCGCACGCTGCTGCTCATGTCACTCGCGCTCGCGGCGAGCCTGTTTCTCGGCATCACACTGGGTGCATGGCAAGGCGCACACGTCGGTTCGCGCACCGATCGCGCGTGGTCATTCGTGTCGCTCGTACTTTTTTCGTTCCCTGAATTCTGGATCGCGATCGTCTTGATGCTCATCTTTGCATCATGGCTGGGATGGTTCCCGACCATGGGCATGACCAGCGATATCGTATCCGACGCGTCGACGGCGCAGCAGCTGTTGGATCGCGCGCATCATATCGTGCTGCCGTGGCTATCGTTGAGCCTCATCGGCACAGCGATCGTCGCTCGCTTTCAGCGTGCCGCAATGCGCGATGTCTTTGACACGCCGTTCGTGCGGACTGCGCGTGGCAAAGGGCTCACCGAAGCGGCGGTGCGTCGTCACGCGTTGCGGGCGGCGCTCGGTCCAGTGATCGCACTGGGTGGCATGCTCGTGCCGTCGCTCTTTGCCGGCGCAGTCTTTGTCGAGAGCATCTTTGCCTGGCAGGGAATGGGGCTCGCGCTGCTCAATGCAACGCAAGGGCGTGACTACGATCTGGTCGGCGCTGGAATCATCGTGGTCAGCGCGATGACGGTCGCCGGAAGTTTCGCCGCCGAGTTTTTGCGGGAAGTCGCGGACCCTCGCACCAGGCGCGGATGATGGCGGCGAGTCCGGCCTCCACGCGTGGTCTTACACGTCGCGCACTGCGGGCACCGCTCGCGCTGACACTGCTGCTCGTGATCATCGCACTCGCTGCACCGATCCTCGCCCCCGCGAGCCCGATCGCTCAACCCGATATCGTTGCGCAACGCAGTCTCCCGCCGTCATTCGCGCATTTCTTTGGCACCGACAGCTACTCGCGTGACGTATACGCGCGCGTACTGTACGGCGCGCGCGTATCGCTGTCGGCTGCGTCGCTCTCCGTCGCGATTGCACTGCTGCTCGGCACCTGCTACGGCGCGGTCGCGGCGTTTGCCGGCGGTGCGGTCGACCGCATTCTGATGCGCACGCTCGATGTGCTGCTGGCGTTGCCACGTCTGTTGCTGTTGCTGGCGCTCAGCTCGTTCTGGGATCAGGTGCCCTTCACATATCTCGTGGTGTTGCTCGGCGCCACCGGGTGGTACGGCGTCGCGCGCAGCGTCCGCAGCGAAATCCAGTCGCAACTCACGCGCGACTATCTGCTCGCGGCGCGCGCTACCGGCGTGCCGCGCATCCGCATGCTGTCGCGACACATTGTGCCCCATCTCATTCCCGTGTTGGCCGTCTATGCCTCCATCGGCGTCGCCAGCACCATCGCCCTCGAAGCAGGACTCAGCTATCTCGGCTTCGGCGTGCGCGCACCTGACCCAAGCTGGGGAACCATCATGCACGACGGCTTCAGTGTCGTCCGGGACCAGTGGTGGCTGACACTGTTCCCCGGCATCGCGACACTTCTCGCCGTTCTGGTCTGCAACTGGCTCGGCGACGCCTTGCGCGACGCGTTCGCGCCTGAGCAGGTTCCCGCGTGACCTCGCCCCTGCCCCGTTCCTCCCAGCCCGTCCCCGCTGTTGCCGGTGGACCATTGCTCAACGTGCAGACGCTGCATGTTGCCTTCCCCGCCGGCGGCGGTGCGGTCGCGCGTGCCGTCGACGGTGTGAGCTTCACCATCGCGCCCGGCGAGACCGTGTGCCTCGTCGGCGAATCGGGGTGCGGCAAGTCGGTGACCGCACTGTCGCTCCTGCGACTTGTGCCGTCGCCCGGCCGCATCGAAGCCGGAAGCGCCATTCATTTTGACGGTCTCGATCTCCTCACGCTTCCTGTTGAAAAGTTGCGCGCCATTCGCGGCAATCGCATGGCAATGATTTTTCAGGAACCGATGACCGCGCTGAACCCCGTGCTTTCGGTTGGGGATCAGATCGCGGAAGTCGTGCGCGTTCACACCAAGGCGTCGCGTCGCGAAGCCTGGGACAAAGCCGTCGAGATGCTTGGCAACGTCGGCATCGCCGATCCCGCCGTGCGCGCCAAACAGTATCCGCACGAACTCTCCGGCGGCATGCGGCAACGGGTGATGATTGCGATGGCACTCGTGCTCGAGCCGCAACTCGTCATCGCCGACGAACCGACTACCGCACTCGACGTCACCATTCAGGCGCAGATTCTCGAGCTGCTGCGCGAATTGCGCGCCCGCACCGGCATGGCGCTGCTGCTCATTACGCACGACCTGGGTGTCGTTGCTGAAATGGCGTCGCGTGTCGTTGTCATGTACGCGGGGCAGGTCGTCGAGGAAGCACCGGTCGAAGCACTCTTTGCCGACGCGTCGCACCCGTACACCGAAGGGTTGCTGGCGGCGATTCCGCGACTCGGCGCCGATCAATCGCGCCTGACAACGATTCCGGGTACCGTACCCGCGCCGACGGACTGGCCGACCGGGTGTCGATTCCACGATCGCTGCGCCTACGCCTTCGACCGGTGTACAACGGAGGAACCCGCACTCTTGCAGATCGGATCAGCGCACCGCGCACGTTGCCATCTCGTGCAGGAACCGGAACGTCGTGTGCGACAGGAGCAACGCGCATGACCAGTCTGGCCCACGCTGCACGCGCAGCAGGCACCGTCACGGCGCCGCTGCTCGAGATCAAGAATCTCACCAAGTATTTCCCCATCCGGAGCGGGCTGTTGCAGCGCGTCACCGGTGCGGTGAAGGCCGTCGACGGTGTTTCGTTCGACATCGCGCCGGGCGAAACGCTCGCACTGGTTGGTGAGTCCGGGTGCGGCAAGACGACAACCGGTCGCGCGATTCTCCGACTGATCGAGCCGACAAGCGGCAGCATTGGGTTTGACGGCACTGACATACTCGCACTGCGTGGCGAATCGCTTCGCCGCATGCGACGCCATATGCAGATCGTCTTTCAGGACCCGTACGGTTCGCTCAATCCGCGCATGACCATTGGCGCGGCAATTCGCGAAGGACTCATCGTCCACCAACTCGCGGAAGGTGTCGCAGCGGATGCGCGCGTTGCCAAGCTGCTCGATGAAGTTGGCCTGCGCCCGGAGTACGCATCGCGCTATCCGCACGAATTTTCCGGCGGACAGCGTCAACGCGTTGGCATCGCACGCGCACTCGCCGTCGAACCGTCGTTCATCGTTTGCGACGAACCGGTCTCCGCCCTCGATGTCAGTGTGCAGGCGCAGGTCGTGAATCTGTTGCGTGATCTGCAACGCGATCGCGGTCTCGCCTATCTCTTCATCGCGCACGATCTCGCTGTCGTGGCCCACATGGCCGATCGCGTGGCCGTGATGTACCTCGGTCGCATCGTCGAATTGGCGTCGCGTCGTTCGTTGTTTGCAATGCCGCTGATGCCGTACACGCAGGCGCTGCTCTCCGCCGTTCCTGTTCCCGACCCGGCATCGAACCGCACCCGCATTCTGCTTCCGGGTGAACCACCCTCGCCGGCAAACCCGCCGAGTGGTTGCGTGTTTCATCCGCGCTGTTTGCATCCGGCGAAAGACGACGCGTGCACACGCATCGTTCCGCCGCTTGAAGAAAAAGCTCCGGGACATTTTGTCGCCTGTCTCAAGGTCAACAGAATGTCCGCGTCCACTCCAGCCCACACCCCGTGACTACCGCTGCTTCATCAAAGGGCGCGCCAACAACCGATCGCGCCTTCTTCGGGCATCCGCGCGGGCTCGGTCTCCTCTTCACGACCGAGATGTGGGAGCGCTTCTCGTACTACGGACTGCGCCCGCTGCTCGTGTTGTTCATGGCTGCTGCGCTCAACGAAGGCGGCTTCGGCTTCGAGCGCACGCAGGCGTCAGCAATCGTCGGCATCTATGCGGCCAGCGTCTATCTCGCATCGCTCCCCGGCGGGTGGATCGC
Source organism: Gemmatimonas sp. (assembly GCA_046590495.1). Taxonomy (GTDB): domain Bacteria; phylum Gemmatimonadota; class Gemmatimonadetes; order Gemmatimonadales; family Gemmatimonadaceae; genus Gemmatimonas. The sequence continues at coordinate 6,978 of JBKJTE010000390.1, forward strand.
TGATCGCTGGCTTGGCCTGCGCCGAGCCATCCTCACGGGTGCCGTCTTCATCACGCTCGGCCACCTCGCCATCGGTCTCTCGGGTTTTGCGGGCCCGTCGTTCAGCAAAATCTGCTTTTTTTTGGGACTCGTGCTGATCGTCTGCGGCACCGGACTGCTCAAGCCGAATATCTCAGCGATCGTTGGCGATCTGTATCCCGAAGGCGGCGCACGGCGCGACGCAGGTTTCTCGATTTTCTACATGGGCATCAACACCGGCTCGTTCCTGGGCCAGCTCGTTACCGGCTATCTGGGCGAAAAGGTCGGCTATCACTGGGGCTTTGGTGCGGCCGGCGTTGGAATGGCGCTCGGTCTGCTTTCATTCTGGATCGGCGCACCCAAACTGCTTGGTACGCTCGGTCAGGACATCGTGCGCGATCCTGATCCGGTCGTGCAGCAGAAGCGCGAAAGCTTCGTAAAGAAGTCGACGTTCGCCGGTCTCGGGGTGCTCGCGCTGGTGTTCGTACTCGCCAGCAGCGGTTTCGTCACGCTCAATCCGCTGGCCATCGGCGGTGCGATGACCGTCGTGCTCGTGAGCATCGCGGTCGCGTTCTTCACCTACCTGTTCGGCTTCGCCGGTCTCACTGGTGAAGAAAAGAAACGTTCGGCGGTGATCTTCGTGCTCTTCCTGTTCGCGGCGATTTTCTGGGCCGCATTCGAACAGGCACCGACCTCGCTGCAGCTGTTCGCGAAAGATTTCACCGAACGTCAAATGTTCGGCATGCAGATCCCGGCGACATGGTTCCAGTCGGTCAACTCGGCGTTCATCATCGTCTTTTCGCCGGTCTTCGCGGCCGTGTGGGTCTTGATGGCGAGGCGTGGTTTCGAGATGTCGAGCCCGGCCAAATTCGCCCTCGGTCTCGCGTTCGCCGGCGTCGCATTTTTGCTCATGTACTTCGCCGCACTCGATGTCGTCGCCAGCGGCGGCAAAACACTGGTCTCGCCCTGGTGGCTGGTCGGGAGCTACCTGCTCCAGACGTTCGGCGAACTGTGCATCAGCCCCGTTGGCCTGTCGTCGATGACCAAGCTTGCGCCCCGAAAGTTCGTCGGCCAGATGATGGGCATCTGGTTCCTCGCGACGTCGGTCGGCAATCTCGTTGCCGGCTTGGTTGGCGGTCGAGTCGATCCCACAAAGCTCGAGCAGACACCGGTCGTGTTCGGTGGTACGGCCATCGCGCTTTTCGTTTCCACGATCATTCTCGTCGTGATGATCGTCCCGATCCGCAAAATGATGGCTGGCGTGAGAGACGAGGGCGCAGTCGCGTAGTGCTCGCGTCGCTTGCCTGCGACGCGCTTACGGCCACTTGAAAAGACTCTTCGGCAACGTGCGTTCGCGCGCCGGGTCCACGTCCCACGGTTCGCGCCAGAAGAGTCTCGTCAAGTCGTCGCTGATGAACCGGATCTCGAACTTCTTGTCCGGTTCACTGCTCACAGGAAATGCAAAATCGACACGCCACATGCGACGTGAGCGCGGTGGCACGGCGGCCAAAATCGAAACGCCAACCGCACCACGCCACGGCGTGTCGACGGAATACGGCACCGATTTGTCGGCCCACAACTTTCCGGCTTCTGCGAACGCCGCGAGCCCGAAGTCGGCCACGTTGTAGCGCGTCGGAATGATCAACCGCTGCTCCGAGCGGAACACCAATCGCTGGGCGCCCGGTTCGCGCGACGCGCTGTGTCCATGCAGTCCGCCGCGGAAATCGGCCATGGAGAGCTGCACGGGAACGCCCATGTCGCGCACAGAACTCCACTCGGTTTGCATCAGGGTCAGCTGCTTGACCGCAGGCTTGAAATACCACGCCATGCGACCGCTGGTCACCATGTTGTCCCAGACGTGCGTGTTGCGATCGAAGCGCGCCTCGCTGACGACCTGAACGCCACCAAACGACTTCGGTCCACCCCACCCGGCGTACACGTTGCCCCCAATAAATCGATCACGGTCGTGGGTGGGACTCACGCCAAGTGATTGACCGAAAATCGCGCCGATCTCCATGCCGACACGCACGTCCTGCGCACCAGTCAATGCGTCGAAGCCTTGCACGCGTCGGAAACCGATGCGACGCAGTCCGAGCAATCCGTTTGCACGCACCACGTTGAGCGGCCGAAAGCGCGCGGTGAGTGGCGCGCCGGAGTCGGGGCGGAACCCCTCCTTCGTAATGCGCACCGCGACCGAATCGGTCTTCTGCGATTCACGCGTCAGCGACAAGCCGAGCAAATTGAGACGGCCAACGGTACCAACGCGAATGAGACCACCGATATCCGCAAACTGCCGCGTGACATTCACCGCATTCCGGTCCTGCTGCGGTCGCATCAGCTCCGCGTATTCGCGCGTCCCGCCCACAGAACCGATCCACGCGAAGCGCTGCAGGTCGGTGAAGTACGGACGCACTACTTCCGCGCGTAGCTCCTGTCCGTGCTCGAACCGCGTACCGGCAATCCGGAAGATCTGACGTCCACCGGCAAACTGGTAGTCGGTGAACTCCGCAGAAAGCACATCGTGATATGCGAGCCCTTCACGCCACTCGACGGCCGCGAACACGGCGTTTCCGCCAAGATTGTTTTCGCCGATGCGTAACCCCTTCACGTACGGCGCCGGTGGTGATGCCGACGCACCCACGAGCAGGCTGAATTCGTCGCGCGTTTCCACTTCGAGGCGCACGCCTCCTTCCTCGTCGTCATAAACCTGAATGCGGGCGTCTACGAGAAATGGTTGCGCCCGCAGAATGCGCTCCGATTCTGCACGACGGATCTGATTGCACGGTTGGCCGACTTCGAGCAGCAGGTATCGACGAATGACATCATCGTGCGTCGTTGCGTGCAGTGCGCGCGCGGCGCGACGCACGAATTCGAGACGACGCGGGAGCTTGTCGGTGTATGGCGGCTGCGTCACGACGACGATGTTGCTGATCGTCTGCCCTGCGCACCCCGTGATCGGCAAGCGACCTTTGCTCGAGACTACCGGCGGCCGCGACGACGAATTTTGCGCGCTGAGCAGACAGCACGGCGTCGCCAACGCTGCCAGCGCGCCTGCAATGCGCCGCGAAGCCCTCACTTTCCCATGCGTTGTTTCAGAGCCGCCAACCGCTCCTCTGCTTCTGCCTCACGCTCGGCGCGCGTCCGGCGCGCGGGAGTGCCACCGCTCGACGCACCGCCCGTCGTGCTTCCACCGGACGACGGGCCGCTGTACGAGGCACCGTCATCACTCGCACTGCCTGACGTCGGGTCGGGCGCGTTTGGGCCATCCATCGCGCCCGACATGAACGCATCGAGTTCGCGTTCGGCCTGCACGTCGGCCGATACACCGCCGGGCGCAATGCCTGACGCAGCCATGCGCAACTGCGATGACATTTCGTCGAGCTCGCGCTCCGTCAGCGTCAGCTCTTGCTGCTGCACCATCAGCTTCGACTCGAGGACGGCTACGCGCTCCGCGTGCTGCGCGGCAAAGCGTTCGGCGATGGCGACCGTCTCACTGTCGCCGATCTGCGCCGCCAAGCCGAGCCGACGACGCACCGTGTCCAGCTCGGTGCGTTCGGCCGCAAGTCGAGTCTCTGTCACGGCAATACCGCTGCGCAGGTCCTGAACGCCCAGCTTGGCGTGCATCATGGCGTCGCGCATCGATGAAACGACTCGGCGGCGCTCTTCAGGCGCCAGCCGATCAGATAGCGCGCGCAGTGAATCCCGGAGTTGATCGAACATGCGTGAGACGGATCGCGACAATGGAGAGAAAGGACGTGCGGTAAATACCCGCTGCGGTCAGGCAGGATACAGGCGGCAGCGGGAGGGGGCCAGAGGAGGGGCGATGCGGGTGGCGACAGGGGATGAATCGGGAGCTGGACAACTCAGTATCGAGTCAGCAGTTCGAGTTTCGAGTCTCCAGTCGTAGTCGCTGTTCTCTGGCTACCCGGAACTCCAACCGCAAACTCGAGACTCGGAGCTTTCTCACTCCGATCTCCCCTCCCCTGCCCTCCCTCGCCAACTCACGAGCAGCGCCGCCAATCCTCCGAATCCCTCACCTGCCTCATCAGCTTCTCGGGCGTATGCACGTGCGGGAAGAACAGCCGATCGCTCACGTGATTCAGTGCCACCCGTAGCTTCGGAAATTTTTCGGCGGCATTCGCAAAGAGCGGTGCCATCCCATGATCCGATGCCAGACGGTGGTCGGCTGCAAGTTGGTAGCCACGTTTTCCCATCGTCTCGAAATAGCCGAGGTCCGGCCCGCCGCGATGCCATCGGCGGCGCTCGATCAGGTCCGGGAAAATGCCGCTCATCCAGAGCGCGTAATTGCCCAGGTGCGCCCGGGCCAGATAGCTCCGCCGGGGGTCGCTGCCCTCGATCGCGTTGCCGATGGACGCGAGCGTGTCGTACGTCTCGTCGTCGTGATCGGCAATTTTGTTGGCCCGCTGCCGCAAGCCGAAATGCAGCAGAATCGACGCGACATAGTCCGCCATGACACGGTCGTTCTCGCCGGCCTTGAGCAGGGCACTGCGGACGATGACATAGCTGAAGAGCGGGAGCGAGGCATGACACCCCTGCCGCGAGTCGAGCAGCCCTTCCTGCAACCTGGGGTCGTCGAGCAGCGGGTCGATCCCCTGATCCGCGAGCGTGCCTTCGGCGTCGTCGAGCGCCCGACCGGACCCTCTGGCGACCAGCCGAACGACCAATTGCGCATCTTCCCGGGTGAGCCGGGACCGTACGTTTGCGAGAATCACGGAGTCTCCTCCTGAAACTGTTCGCATCTGGCCACCACACGTCGCGGCCCCTTCTCTGTTATTATCGGACGCACACCGGCGCGTCATCGTTTTTTCTTTCCGAGACCCACTGCCCGACCACGTTGCTCTATCTGGCCATACCTGCACAGAACGAGGTCGCCACCATTGGCGTGCTGCTTTGGCGGCTACGCACGGTGCTTGCCGAATTTCCGCGTGAATACGAAGTCGTGGTCTATGACGACGCCAGCGCGGACGAAACCGCCGACGTCGCGGAGCAATACGCGCACGCCATGCCAGTCACCGTACTGCGCGGCGCGAAGTCCGTCGGCTACGCGGGGGCGATCGATGCATTGGTGCGATACGTGTCAGGACAGACGCGCTATCCGCGTCGCGATGCGATGCTGCTTCTCCAAGGTGACTTCACCGATCCCCCGGGAATTGTTCCGGAGTTCGCGCGTCGCTTCGAGGGTGGCGCCGATCTCGTAATCGGCGAACGCACCGCCGTAGTCGACGCGCCGAAGCCGGTGAAGCGCCTGTTCGCCGCCGCAGGATGGGCGTTGCGTCCATTTGTGAAGATTGACGGTGTGAAGGATCTCACCAGTTCGATGCGACTGGTCCGTATTTCCGTGTTGCGCGATGCGCTCCGCGTGGCTGGTGATGCACCGCTGTGCGCAGGTGATTCCTGGACCGCCAACGCCGACCTGCTGCTGCGTCTCGTGCCGCATGCACGTCGCGTTGAGTCGGTGCCCATGGAACCGACATACGGCGTTCGCATGCGCGAGACGCGTCGGGTGACTGTGCGTGACGCACTTGCCACGCTGCGCTGGGGATGGAGCGCGCGGGGACGGCGCGCGGTGCCCACAACCGCGCCCGAGTCAGCAACCGACGCCAATGCGCGTCCGCCACGCGGCAGCAACAGCGCCAACGGCAACGGCAAGCGTCGGGACGAGCCAGAGATGACCGCCGAGCGTCTGCGTGAGCGCAAACGTGATCGTGACCGCCCGCGCACCGATTCGAGTCTCGAGGATGCGGCCGAACTCGCCCGTCGTGAAAAGGGACGCCGCGATCGTCGTGATGCGCGCACGGAAACGCTCAACCGCGAAGCGATCGACCCGGCCGCGCCCCGTGATGCCGTCGACCCGCCGCTGCCGGCACGTCCGCCGCGTGAAGAACGTCTCGCTCGCGAGGAGCGCGCGCCTCGCGAAGAGCGGGCCCGCGATACGCAGTCTCGCGACAAGCAGGGGAAGAAGGGGTCGGGGAAGAGTCGCCAGCGCCCGCTGGATCTCGACGAACCGCTCGATGATCCGTTCGCCGCGCCAGCCTCGTCGACGCGCCGCAACTCGCGCGACAAGAACGATCGTGACACAGCCCCGGCGATTGTGGACGACTCACCCTACGCAGACGAGTTGGAACGTCCGTCTGCGAAGTCGTTGAACACGGACGCCACGCGAGCTGACGCAGTCACCGGCCGCAGGAACGACGCCGTTGCGGGTGGTTCAGAAACCGTTGCGGGCGGCGACATCGACGCCAAAAGTTTGACGAACGAGAGCGGAGAGACCGACGGCGCGGAAGGAGTGGGCCCGGAGACCGACGGCAACGAGACCGAAGGCGCGGACACCGAAGGCGCGGAGACCGAAGGCGCGGAGACCGAGGGCGGCGACGCCGCGACGCGCGAACGGAAGCGTCGTCGCAATCGTCGGTCACGGCGGCGCAAAGGCCGCGCCAAGTCCGGTGGGGCAACGGGTGAGGCGTCAGCCGACGGCGATACGGCCGACGGCGACTCCTCGCAGAACGACTCCGCTGGCAGCGTTGCGCCGCGCACTGCCACCAACCGTTCCCCTGCTCATCTCACTTCGGGCTCCGACGCTGCGACCGACGCAGACGGAGATTCGGATTCGTCCTCAGACTCTGACTCCAGCGACGCCGGCCTGAGCGAGGAAGCGGCGGCACAGGCCCGTGCCAAGCGCCGGGGACGTCGGGGGCGCCGTGGAGGAGCTCGGCGGTCGAAAAACCGCGGCAAGAGCGATAGCGCGGGCGATGGACCAGCCGATGGACCCGCCGGCGACGGTTCGGACGCCGGCGCTTAGCCCAACGTTACTTCCGAAACCCTGACGTCAATCGTTCGGCTGTCGATGGACTGATCACCCGCAGCGCCACGTAGGCGACCGCGCCGACCAGCGCGACCTTGATCGCGAATCCGACCAGCAGGAACAATAGCCCGACGAGCGGGCCAAGTAACCCGAAAACGACCTTGAGAGCCAGAAGCCCGATGAAGGCGACGAGGCCGATCGTGAAAAGGGTGCGGAGCATGGTGAATTCCTCGAACGGTTGTGAAGTCTCTGCACTGTACGGTAGCCTCACCGCTCAGTTTCGCCACCCGCACACTTACGGACTCCCGGCTAAATCCTCATTACCGGTTAGCTCCTTGTGGCCCACGGCGGCGCATCGAACTAGCTTCCGCGCACGAGCTCCGGTGACTGCCGGATCCCCCCTTTTTTTGCGCACATGGCCGAGCAGCTGTATCAGATCATGGGGCGCCACCGCCGCGATCCGCTCCCCGAGCGGAAGCCGCAGTGGCTCAAGGTGAAGGCCCCGGGCGGCAGCAACTATATCCGCCTCAAGCAGCTCATGCGGGATCTCAACCTGCATACCGTCTGCGAAGAGGCCCATTGTCCGAACATCGGTGAGTGCTGGGAGCATGGCACCGCGACGTTCATGATTCTGGGCGACGTCTGCACGAGGAATTGCGCCTATTGCGCCGTGTCGCATGGTCGGCCCCCGGCGTACGACATCGAAGAACCGTCGCGCGTCGCCGAGGCAATTGCCGAACTCAATCTCCGACATGCGGTCATCACGTCCGTCGATCGCGATGACCTCCCCGACTTCGGCGCGTACATCTTTGCCGAAACGATCCGGCAGATTCGCGACAGACTTCCGACCTGCTCCATCGAAGTGCTGGTCCCCGATTTTCAGGGCAACGAAGACTCGATCCGGGCCGTGCTTGAAGCGCGCCCGGACATCTACAATCACAACACCGAGACCGTGCCGCGCCTCTACAAAAAGGCACGTCCCGGCGGTCGCTACGAACGGCTGCTCGAGATCTTTCGCATCGCCAAGCGCATCGCCCCCGATGTGCCGACCAAAACCGGCATCATCCTCGGACTCGGCGAAACGAATGAAGAAGTGATCGAGGTCATGAAAGACCTGCGCTCTGTCGATGTCGACATCCTGACCCTCGGCCAGTATCTGCGACCGTCCGACGGACACATCGCCCTCGATCGCTACGTCACACCGGAAGAGTTCCGTGCGCTGTACGACGTCGGTATGTCATTGGGCTTCCGTCACGTCGAAAGTGGACCACTCGTGCGTTCGAGTTACCACGCGTGGGAGCAGGTGCAGGCAGCTGGGGTGGCGGCTGGGGGCTAGGGACTGGGGATTGGGGACTGGGTTTCTCGGCGGCCAGCGCCGCGCCGACCGACTTCGCCCCGTGTGTCTCCTTCTCCTCTTCGCGCCACTCCGTCCTCCCCAGTCCCCACTCCCCAGTCCCCAGTCCCCAGTCCCCACGCCCCAGT
>JBKJTE010000018.1:0-14419 GCA_046590495.1 Gemmatimonas sp.
TAGGCAGCGAGTGCGACCATGTCGCCGACGGAGAGTTTTTCCACGATCGGCGTCATCGTCGCACTTCCGTCTTCATGACGTGCGCCGGTGCGCAGGTTGATGAGCTGGCGAAGAATATTTGACGGCGAGCGACCGGCAATCGGTGGGATGGCGCCGACGCCAAGTAAAGCCGGGCCGTGGCATTTGGTGCAGGCGGTAGCGGGGCCCGCCGGTCCATTGGTCGCGATACGACGACCGCGCGCGATGCTGCCTGGCGGAACGTAGGTAGTATAGACCACACCCGGATCGCGCAGTTCGTGTCGCTCGAACGACTCCGGTACTTCGACAAGGCGACCGCCGATCGGTTCGGTACCTGCGCCATCGAGCGCGAAGAGCATGATCTCGATGCGCGTCTTGGGTGCGCGTGCGCTCTCGACGATACGATTGCGACGGGTGAGCGTGAGCTTGGCGAAATAGTCGGCTGCGATAGCGACTTCCGAATCGGTCGCCGCTTTCGCAAGGACATGCATGCTGTTGGTGTTGGCAGCAGGATTCGCCGTGAGACGCGTACCGTCACGAAATGCGGCGACTTGTTTGCGCGTGTACTCGGCCGGCAGACCTGCAAGGGTGGCGTTCTCCGGTCGACCGGAGCCGTTGGCGAGATGGCAGAATGCGCAGGCACGCGCGCCGGGTTTGCGGCCGTATTGCACTGGCGACGGCATCGACGGGTGCGACGCCGGAAACCAATCGGGGATGTTGTAGCCGTTTTGCACCTCGGCCATCGTGAACGTGCGCGTTGCGTTGGGCACACGGCGCGGGGCGACGCTATCCGGAACCGGCGCCGGACTCGGCGCGGGCGACGTTGGGAATGCCCAGGCCGGAATCACGAATGGTGCCGCCTGTGTGCCTACCCTCGCTGCGGGCGTTTGCGCGTTGAGCGTGGCCGATCCCAACAACGGCGAATTCGAGAGCAGGAACGCAGCGCATAGCGTGCGCGCGTGCGTCGTGTAAATACGGAGGAGGCTCATGTCGCGAATATGCGACAGGTGCACGACCGTGTCACGCAGCGTACGGCCTTGACGCATACACCAAGTGTGGTCTCCGCTCGTAGTTTCCACCTGTTCGCCACGCCTCAACACTCTCTCTTCCCGCTTCGCACCTGATGCGACCTCTCCTCGAAGCGACCGCCGACCGCGCCATTCGATATCTCGAAGGACTCGATGCGCGCGCTGTCGCGCCAACGTCCGCCGCGCTCGCCGAACTGCCACGACTCGACACTCCGCTTCCCGAGTCGCCGTGCGACGCGCAGGAAGTGATTGCGCTGCTCGATGACGTTGCGTCGCCGGCCTCGGTTGCGATGGCGGGTTCGCGTTTCTTTGGCTTTGTGATTGGGGGCGCACTCCCCGTGACGGTCGCCGCCAATTGGCTTGCCACCGCGTGGGATCAGAACTCGGCCATCTATCGCGTCACACCGGCAACAGCACAGCTCGAGCAGACCGCGCTGCGCTGGGTGCTTGAACTGCTTGGACTTCCGGCGCAGAGCGGCGCAGCATTTGTGACCGGCGCAACGGTCGCGAACTTCAGCGCGCTTGCCGCAGCGCGCCACGCACTGCTGGCGCGCGTTGGCTGGAATGTGGAATCGGATGGACTCTTCGGCGCGCCTCCAATCACTGTCATCGTCAGCGACGAAGCACATCCGAGTGTCACCAAATCACTCGGCATGCTCGGACTCGGTCGCTCGCGCGTGACAAGCATCCCCATCGATTCGCAGGGACGTATGCGGATCGAGAAGCTGCCAAAGTTCGACGGGCCGACGATTGTGTGTACACAAATCGGCAATGTGAACACCGGCAGCTTCGATCCCGTCGCCGAGATTGTCGCCATCGCGCGCGACAGCGGCGCGTGGGTGCACGTCGACGGTGCATTTGGGTTGTGGGCTGCGGCATCACCCGAGCATGCGCATCTGGCGGCTGGGGTTGCCGGAGCAGACTCGTGGGCCACGGATGCACACAAGTGGCTCAACGTGCCCTACGACAGTGGACTCGCGATCGTGCGTGACGCGAATGCGTTGCAGGCGGCGATGGCCGTGACGGCAGCGTATCTGCCAACGGCCACCACGTTTCGCAATCCGTCCGACTTTGCGCCGGAGCTTTCGCGTCGGGCGCGCGGCGTCGAAGTGTGGGCGGCAATCCGTCAACTCGGTCGCAGCGGCGTCGCTGAGATGATTGCCGGATGTTGTCGTCACGCAACGCGGTTTGCGCAGACGCTGAGTGAAGCTGGATTCGAGATTCTCAATGATGTCGTGCTCAATCAGGTGCTGGTCGCGTTTGGTGATGCGGAAACGACGGAGCGTGTGATTGCTGCGGTGCAACACGATGGAACGTGTTGGTGCGGGGTGACGCAGTGGCAGGGTCGGACGGCGATGCGGATCAGCGTGTCGTCGTGGGCAACGACGGAGGCGGACGTCGACCGGAGTGTGGCCGCGATCGTGCGGGTGGCCCGGGAGGTGAGTGCCTCAACTACTGAACGATCGCCGAGGCTCATAGGACACTCGGCGCAGGTGTGACGGGTCGCCGTCGCTAGGGAGCGGTTCGCGCGATCCCGAAGTACACGCTCTGCGTTGGCAGTGGCCGTCCCGCTGCATCACGTCCTCGTAGTTCGGCGCGGTACAAGCCGGCCGCGATCGGCTCCTTGCGGGCGCTCATGAGGTCCCAGCGTAACGCCGGACCGTCGCCGGTGGGGAGCGCGAAGAGCAGCGACCCGTCGGGCTTGAGCACCAGCACGAAGCTGCGAGGCGGGACGTTCATGAACGAGACGTGACGCTCACCGGTGACGGCAAGTTGAAACGCGCTGGCGCTGCGGCCCGGAAGCGGCGCGGCTCCGATGAGTGTCGTCAGCGCACCAACACCGGTTACCTCTGCGCCAGCGACGTTGAGTTGTACCAAGGGGCTGAGTGCCTGTGCGAGCAGCGGATCGAGGTGGACCGCCTGCTGGAATGCGCTCGACGCTTCCGAGGGCTTCCGCTCCTGCAACAGCACCGTGCCGAGATTGAACCAAGCTGACGCCCGACTCGGCTCCTCACTCACGGCCGCGCGATATTCGCGTTCGGCGTCTGCTGTGCGACCGACCGACGCGAGAAAGTCGGCGTAGTCGGCCCTGATCCACGCGAGGGCAGGCTGCGACGCGAGCGCGCGCTGGTAGAGACGGTCGATCTTCTCGGGGGCACGGCCGGCCGTCTGATACGCCTGTGCCAGCGCCCGCAGCGGGTCGGGGCGCATGGAGTCCAGGCGCACTGCGCGCTCGAGCACCGGAATGGCTTCTTTCGCGCGCCCCACTTGCTGCAGCGTGGCGCCAAGGAGGAACTGCGCGTCCGGATGCGTCTCGTCGCTGCCGAGTGCTGATCGCAACGCATCTGCGGCGCGACCGAGCTCCCGCGGATCCTGGTTGAACGTGGCATTCACCACGGCGCCCATGGCCGAGTAGATCGCCGCCTCGGGGCCGCTCTTATCGCGTTCGTAGTACGGCACGAGCGTCGCCGCGTCCGTCCGCGTCGGAGCCACGGGTGCGGCGCTGTCCTTGATGATGCGAACCCAGTGATCGGTGAACGCGCCGTGCACCGCGCGATCGTTCACCTTGGGCATGTGACAGCTGACGCAATTGGTGCGGGCGGCGTGCTGCGCAAGCGCGGGTGACTGCGCGAGGCGCTGCGTGAGCGCCGCACCGGCGTGACAGCTGAGGCAGGGTGCATCGCGCGCGGCGGCAACAGTCTTGGCATTTGTGGCGCCGACCGTGAGCGCCGACGGTCCGTGCGGTTCGTGGCACGTGGAGCACTCGAGCGGCTTGGCCGACGCACGCGACGCGATGAAGCACTTGCTCTGTCGCAAGCGATCCGCATGCGAAACGAGGTCGATGCTGCCGGCCGTCTTGAAAAACGCGCGCTGATCGCGCAGCGGTTGCGACGGCAGGTAACTGAAATCGTTTTTCCCCTGACGCAGCACGCTAACGGTCGTGTGCACATGGCATTGCTCGCACACGTCGAGCCGCCGCTCGAGGGGAAGGCGCGCCGGGTTCACGATCGTCGCGTCGAACGCGGTGTCCCGACCGGCTGGCGCGGACGGCAGTGTGGCAGCGGCCGTACGTCGCTGCACGTGCAGCGCACCGGGGCCGTGGCAGCGTTCGCAGCCTATACCGTCGCGCAACTCGGCGAACTTGGCCTCGAGGTGTGGCTTGGCCTCGGGATAGCTCGAATGACAGGCGATGCACTGGTCGGGGAGCACTCGGTCGAAGCGAGCGTTCCTGACGTCGTAGCCCGGGCTCATATCCCAGCCGTGCCCACGATACCATGTCAGCGGGAGCTGAAAAAGACGCCCGTTCTCTTCGTTGAAGTACGTGCGGGCGACCCGCCCGCTGCCCATGACGTAATCGATGCGGCGACGCAGTTCGTGCCGGCGCGTGCCGTTGGGGCCAGGGAGAAACTCCACCTGCCACAGTTGTTGCGCCGAATCGACCACGGTGTAGGCGTAGCCGGTTCTCGCGTGCACGATCGCGCTGTCGAGCGCCGGCTCGATGCGCCCATCGGCCGTTGAACGATGGAACGACTGCGACATGCTGTTGGAACGGTAGGCCGCCGCTTCGACGCGATGGCAGCCTACGCACGACGAGTCACCAACGTACGACGTTTTGCGCGACACGTTCTGAAACTCGGGCGACGGCTCGGATGCTTCAGTGGCGGCCGTCGCGGTTGCGACCGCAGGCGCGGGCCGGTCGCACCCGACGAGAACGAGCGCGGACAGCGACCAGAGTGCCAAGCTGGTCGACGGCGTCCAATGGAACAGCGCGTGACGGATACCCATCAGCGCAATGTATCGTCGCGTTGCCGTCCTTCTACCGTCGCACAATGGGCACGCGCACCTCGCTACCCGGAAACTCGAACGCCTCGTACGGCTTCATCCTGACGCGAATGGCGTATCCCTCACCAGGCGGCAGATTCACCAGCACATCGGTGGTGATCCCCGCCGAGAATCCAAGCTGGGCGCGCTGCGGCGCACGCTGCGCCGTGCTCACATCGGCGCCATCGCGCGCGATGACCTGCCAGGTGAGTACGGAGTCGCCTTTCACGAGCGACACTACCACCTGTTCGTTGCTCGAGATCGTGGCGAAGCGAAGCCGATGCTCGCCAGGCGTCAGCACCAACGGTGGTGGGTCGGCGCGACCATTGACGGCCACCATGCCACTGTCAGTCGGTCCGCGCGTGCTCAACAGAATCAGGTGATCGCGGGCCGCGTCGAACTGCGCCGGATCGTCGACCACCAGCAACGCCCCCTGCAGGCCGCTGGCCAGCTCTTGGCCTCGCTCGTCGTGCGTGTGGTACATGAAGGTGCCGGAGCGTGGTGGTGTGAACTGCACCACGAAGGAATCGCGCGGAGCAATCGGCGCCCGCATGCGTGCTCCCATCCCGCTGAATCCGCCGACCCCATCGTACCAGCTCTCGAGCTCCATGCCGTGCCAGTGCACGGCCAGCGCATTCGCGAGGTGATTGACCACCGTGATGCGTACCGGTTCACCCTTTCTGAGCAGCAGCGTGGTGCTGGGCTGCACGATTGAATCCCGGCGCGGGGCCACTGTGCCGTTTTGCACCACGAACGCATAGCCCGGCGCAGTTCCGTACACCTTCGGCCGCGTCTGTGCCAGCAGGCGGATACCGCGGGCCTTCGCTGGCACTCGTGCGGCTCCAGCCGCGAGTCGTTCGTCAGCGACCGCCGTCGCCCCCTTCGCTCGGACCGTGATACCCAGCAGGAGTCCGGCCATTTCGTGCTCATGACCAGCGTGCGCGACCGGGGCCATGTTCGGATCGGCGGGGAGATTCTGCTGCCCGGTCATGTGCCGCACGAGATGGCAATGAAAAAGCCAATTGCCGGGACGTTCGGGCACCCACTCGAGTCGCATGCTTTGCCCCGCGTCGAGCAACTCCGTCACCACCAGCTTCCGTGCGCCCTCGGCTACGCCGTCATAGGCGTACGGATCGCCCTTGCCAAGCACCCGATAGTAAAACCCGTGCAAGTGCATCGGATGCGAGGCCAGCGTCGCGTTGATCACGCGCCACCGCACGGTATCGCCCACCGTGTACGACAGCGGTTCCGAATTGGGATAGCTCCCGCCATTCAGCGTGAACTTCCAGTCGACCGTGTCGTTGATCGCGGGGAGATACTCATCAAGCCAGCGCGTGATCAAAAACGTGCGCTCTTTCGGGTCTGGACGGGCGTCCTTCGGATCGACGATAAACGTGCCGACAAAGGGCCCCTCGGCGTTCTCACCACCCCACAGATCGCCGGGAATAGGCGCGATCCGGTGATTCACCGTCGGCGTCACGCGCGCCCAGTAGAAATAGGAGCCCGCCGCTCCGGCGGCGAACGTGACGGTGGTGTCGCGACCGGGCAGCAGCGCCACGGAGTCCGTGGCCTCGGCCTTGAACGGTCGTCCCTGAAGCCCACGTACAACGACCCGCTTGCCGAGGGTATTACGCAGAGTGAGGCGGACCGTGCCGCCCTCGTTGAGCCGCAACATTGGCCCCGGCACCTTGGGAGCAGCGCCCGGTTCTGCAAACACGTACACCGGCACTTCGACGGCCCGTGCGCCCTGTGGCCGCCACCGCGCCTCGCGCAGCTCGAGCGTGGCCACGAGCGTATCGCCAATCCGTGTGCCGACGCTGGTGCGATACGTCTCGAGCGCGGCAACAGGCACCGCTCGACGCGAAAGCGTGGAATCCGCGCCGAGCGCGGATGCGATGAACAGCAAGGGGACGAACATTCACAGATCCGGATGAGAGGGCGAGCAAATCATAACGCACCAACTTCGATCGGGTGCCGCCAGTTTCACCCTATGATCAGCCGACGCAGGAGCCGCACCTGCTCCAACTTCCCGAGCTGGACACGCCGAATCCCTGACGCGCCCCGGTCCATCGATGCATTCTGGAGGGGCTGAACCAGCCTTTTTCCGGGAGACCTCATGCAGTCACGATCTGTCTTGCTCATGGCCAGCGCTGTGGTGTTGGCGCTGCCATCGAACAGCGGCGCGCAGGCCAAGCGCCCCTTCGCGCTCGCCGACCTACTCGGCGCGGTGCGCCTCGGTGATCCTCAACTCTCACCCGATGGCAGGCGCGTGCTGTTCACGCGAACGACCACTGTCGCGGCCACAGGCAAACGCAACGCGGATATCTGGAGCGTTCCCGCCGACGGTTCGGCGCCGGCGTCGATGTTCATTGGCGGCGAGAAGAGCGAGAACACGCCGCGTTACTCGGCCGATGGTTCAACGCTCGTGTTCATTTCCACGCGTGACGGCGCGCCGCAGGTCTATGTGAGTGGCGCCGATGGCGCGAGGCCCAAGCGCGTGACGAACGTATCGGGCGGCGTGCAGGCGCCACTGATCATCTCGAACGACGGCAAGCGCATCGCGTATGTCGTCGATGTCTATCCGCAGTGCGCCGACGAGGCGTGCAACACCCGCACGCGCGACGCTGCGGAGAAAGACCCGGTGAAGATGCGCACGTTGACGAGCCTCGGCTATCGCCACTGGGATGAATGGCGCGAAGGGATCCGTCACCATGTGTATGTCACCGAGATCGCGGACGGTGCGACACACGATGTGACGCCGGGAGACTTCGACGCCCCGCAGCACAACTACGAAGACAACGCCATTGCCTTCTCGCCCGACGGTGCGACGCTCGCGTTCTCGTCGAATCACGACGGGCGCGACAAGGAGATGTCGAGCACCAATCGCGACATCTTCCTGGTACCCGTCACGGGTGGTTCGTCGCGCAAACTGACCACGAATGCCGCCGCCGACGAGCAGCCGCTGTATTCGCCAGACGGCAAGACCATTGCCGTGCGCGCACAGCGGCGCGCCGGCAACGAAGCAGACCGCTGGTATCTCGATCTGTACGACGTCGCGACCGGCACGCGAAAGACCCTGTTCCCGTCGGTCGATATGTCGGTGAACGATTTCCGCTTCACGCCCGATGGACAGGCGATCTGGTTTCTGGCCAGCGACAAGGGAACGCACAACCTCTACTCGGTGACGCTAGCCGGAGGGGCGCCAAAGCTCGTCGCCCAAGGCGGCGCGATCGCACAGTTCGCGATGGGCCCGTCGTTCGCGGTTGTCGCCAAGTCGTCGCTGACGGCGCCAACGGATCTCTATCGCGTCGCGGCCGACGTCGCAGCGAAAGCGCTCACGTCGGACAACGCATCATGGACCGCGCAGGTCGAGATGCCAAGTGTCAGTACCGAGAAGGTGACCGGTGCAGTGGGTGCGGCGGTGCAGTACTGGTTGCTCAAGCCACCCGGTTTCTCGCCGACCAAGAAGTATCCCGTCGTCTTTTTGATTCACGGTGGTCCGCAAGGAGATTGGGCCGACGGTTGGTCGACGCGTTGGAATCCTGCACTCTGGGCGTCTCAGGGATGGGTGGTCGCGGCGCCGAATCCGCGCGGCTCGACGGGCTTCGGCCAGAAGTTCGTCGACGAGATCTCGCAAGATTGGTGCGGCAAAGTGATGACCGATCTGAACGCGGTCTTCGGCGCGGTGGGGAAGATGCCGTTCGTCGATGCGCAACGCATGGGCATCGCCGGTGCGAGCTACGGCGGCTACGCTGTCGATTGGATCATCGCGCACGACAACCGCTTCAAGGCGGCTGTGACGCACGATGGCGTGTTCAACCTTGAATCGATGGCGCTGACGACGGAAGAACTATGGTTTTCCGATCACGAATTCGGTGGCAAACCGTGGACGCCGGTAGCGCGTGCGAACTTCGCGAAGTGCTCGCCGCATCTGGTGGCCCAGAACATCAAGACGCCCACGCTGATCATCACCAACGAGCAGGACTTCCGCGTGCCGGTCGATCAGGGTTTGCAAATGTTCACCGTGCTGCGTCGCACCGGCGTACCGTCGCAGGCGCTCAGCTTTCCCGATGAAGGACACTGGGTGCTCGGCACCCTGAACAGCAAGCGGTGGCACGAGTCAGTGTTTGGCTGGATGAGCAAATATCTGGAGCCGAATTCGAAGCTGGTGCCGTAGCTGTTCAGACCACGGTGCCGCTCTTGACCACCTGTTGAAACCAACGGTAGCTCAGCTTCGGCGTACGCTTTTGCGTAGTGTAGTCCACATGCACCAGTCCGAAGCGCTTCGCATAGCCCTCGGCCCACTCGAAGTTGTCCATGAGGCTCCACGGGAAGTAGCCGACCACGGGATAACCGTCGTCGACCGCACGTTTTACCTGACGCAGGTACTGTCGCAGGTACATGACGCGATCGATGTCCTGCATTTCGCTCGTCGTGCTGACCGGGCCGCTGTCAGCGCACCCGTTCTCACTGATGAAAATCGGTAACTTCTTCTGGCCAAGCGAGTCGCTGATCATCCGGATGCCCCAGTAGATCGACTCGGGAACCATGGTGAGCCATGGTAACGCCATGCGCGGGTATCCGTCGAACGTATCCACCGCTTGAAAGCCAGCCGGCGTGTTCGCCGCACGCACGTACGTGCCGGTGTAGCAGTTGAAGCCGAGCGCGTCGAGCTTCTGGTGAATGAGCTCCATGTCGCCCGCTTTGATGTCCGGCGCTTCGGCGCCCTGCTGCGCGAGCCAGAACGGATCGTACTTACCGGTGAGCAGGGGCGTGATGATGGCGCCGTTGAAGTCGGTGCGCGTGAACGCCAGACGTACCGCCTCGATGTGCTCCGGCGTTTCGATGACGGGCACGAACGGCGAGAAGTTTTCGGCGATGGCCACCGAGCACTTGCCTGGCGACGCGGCGCGAATGGCCTGACACGCACGACCGTGCGCGAGCAGTGCATGGTGGATGACCTGGAGTCGATCCTTTTTGCGCGCCAGCGCGAGCCCCGGTGCGTGCGGCGCGGTCGCACCGACGCCGTAGCCCACGACCGAGAAGGTGAGGATCTCGTTGATCGTCATCCAGTGTGAGACACGATCACCGAGTCCTTTGACGACTGCTGTGGCGTAGTCGGCGAAATCGTTCGCGACCTCGCGGCTCTGCCATCCCTTGTACTTGTCTTCGAGCGCCTGGGGCAGGTCCCAGTGATACAGCGTGGCGTGCGGCGTGATTCCATGTGTCCGCAGTTCGTCGCACAGCCGCTTGTAGAAGTCCATGCCCTTCTGGTTCACGGCGCCGCGTCCGTCGGGAATGACGCGCGGCCACGAAACGCTGAAGCGGTAGTGCTTGACGCCAAGGTCGGCCATCAGCTTCACGTCTTCCTTGTAGCGATGGTAGTGATCGCAGGCCACGTCGCCGGTGTCGCCGTTCACGACCTTGCCCTTGGTGTGGCTGAACGTGTCCCAGATGCTTGGCTTGCGGCCGTCCTCGGCGGCAGCGCCTTCGAGTTGGTAGGCGGCCGTGGCCGCGCCCCACCAGAAGTTCGCGGGAAATTTCCGGGCTGGTTGCCGCGGAGTCGGGTGGTCGTCGAGGCCGGCGAGTTCGGGGGCAGACGAGCCATCGAGCAAGCGGGGTGCGAGCTGGTTCGCGGCGGCGCCAAGAGCGGCGGCCGTGAGGAAATTTCTGCGGTCCATGTCGGGGCGACTGGGGACAAGGTTTCTGCGCTTGACCGAATCTACGCTAAGCTACAGGTCTCTCACGGCCCACCGGCTCTCGACCACCGGCGTTGCTCGGCCCTCGAGCCTATTGCCGAAGTCCAATCCGTTTGTCGAACGCCACAAACTTCGGGTCGTTCCGCACAGTGCCGAAGAGAAACGGGTCGTGTAGATGAGCGAGATATCGTGAATCGACCGCCAGCGCGAGTTCGAGCTGCGCCAGTGTGCGGTCCACATCGCCCATTCGCGCAAACCACGTCGCCACGAGTCCCGGATCGCGATATCTGCCTGGTGTCGGATTGCGCACTTCGGCGGCAAGCAACGCGGCCTCGCGCTTCGTTTCGTCCTCTCGGCCGAGGTTGTGCAACGCTGTACCACGGCAGGCATGATCGACGGAGTCGCAGGTCGCAAGATACGTACGCCACTGCCCCGCCACCCGTAGCTCCATGCGCAGGCAAGCGAATGTGTAGCGTGCGGAGTCGAGCTCGACGGCATGACTACACGAGGCACGCAACGGTTCCATCTGTTCCGCACCGGCGAGCAACGACGGCGCGTAGCGTGCGATGATTGTCGACATCGGTTCATGTCGCGCTGCGCGTCCAACCACGGCAACTGCCGAGTCGGTTTGGCCCTTCTGCTGCAGGAGGTCGGCGTAAATGGCAGCCGAGGCGTTCGTGGAATCGATGCTCAGTGCACGAAGGAATCCACGTTCGGCGTTGGCGAAATTGCGCTCGCGTAAGAACTGGTCGGTGGCACGATTGGCGATCGCTGAGCTGCTTGTCGAGTCCAGCGCCCACGAACGGGCGATCGCAGTGCGGGCCGAGGCCAGCGCGCCGCGCGCCGGAGTGAAATCGTCGGCCAGGCGTCGCCAGCAATCGGCGATCCCGTTCCATGCGTCGAGATAGGTCGGGTCGAGCGCGGCGGCCTTTTCGTAGAGCGCTAACGCCCGTCGGAGCGTGGAGTCGTTGTAGCTCCTCGCACTGACACGCGCGCGCATGACGAGATCGTAGGCCTCAAGATTTTTCGGACGCGCCTGCTCTGCGCGGGGCGTGCTCGCGGGCGCGATACGAAACGAAGACACGACCGTGCGAACGATGTCGTCCTGCGTGCGAAAAAGTTCATTGACACCGTGCACAAACACCTGGCGAAAGAGCGTCTCACCATCTGAGACTCGTGTCAGCACTGCGGTCATCTCCATCTGCTGATCGATGCGCTTCATGCGCAGCTCGAGCACTGACTGCACGCTCAGTCGACGACCGACGGCAAGTGGGTCGAATTCTTCGCCGGGTTTGAGCGCTACGGTGGTGCTGCGCGGCGCAACACGAATGCCCTGGAGCTGTGACAGCAGCGCCGTGACGTCGTCGGTCATGCCCGACGTGAAGTACGCACTCGTACTGTCATTGCTTGCATCCGACATCGGCAACAGTGCGAGCGTGTGCAGGCCCGCAGCAGCACCCGGCGCGTTCATCTTCACCCTCGGGCGCAGCAGCGCGTACCCGCCAACCAACATCCCAAGCAGGAGCAGCACACCAATCACGATCGGCGCGCGCTTTTTGGGCACCGGCGCTGCGGGTATTGCGACGTTCGTCGCAACCGTCAACGCGGCGACGATATCGCGCGCGTCAACGGGACGACGTGCCGGTTCGCTCGAAAGACACGACATCACCAGCTGCGCAATCGGGGTTGGCACATCGGGCGCACGCTCACGCAACGACACCGGCGCACCGGCATTCACCAGCGTTTCAGTGACCGCTGCAGTGCCGCCGGGTGTGAACGTGCGACGCGAGAACGGAGGCGTGCCGGAAAACAGTTCGTACGCCATCGCACCCCACGCATACACGTCAACGCGCGGATCGAGCGGCGCGCCACGCGCCTCTCCACGGGCAGCAGTAAGCGCCGACACGATACCAAAGTCCTTCACCTGCGCCGCGCCATCGACGATCAGCACATTATTCGGCGTCAGATCGAGGTGCACTGTGCCGTGTGCGTGCGCGTACGCCAGCGCAGTCGCAACGTCCCGCGCGATTGTGAACGCGGTCGTGAACGGCAATGGTCCGCTGGCAAGACGACTCGCCAATGTCGCGCCACGCACATGCGGCATCGAGAAATACGGGACGCCCGTGATCGTTTGGCCGGCGACGAGCAGCGGCACGATATGAGGCTCCTGCAACGTCGTTGCCTGTCGAATCACTTCGACGAACCGCTCGGCGGAGACGCCTTCGCTGCGCTCCGGCGCGAGGACCTTCACCACGACATCGCGGTAGAGGGTGCGGTCACGGGCAAGAAATGCACGCCAAGTGCCACCGCCGCCCAGTTCGCGGTCGATGGCGTATTCGCTGCCGAGCGTGCGCGCGAGGTCGCGCTGCAGATCGTTGGTCACAGGGGCGTTGGTGTCAGGATCATCCTGACGAATATGAGTACAAAACCGTGGCGTGTCACCAATATTCGGACTGTTCATCGGATCGACATCACATCGGCGTCACATCGACGTCAGCTGCAAACCGCATAGCGCCAAGCGAGTCCACGCCGACCGATCCGGAATCTTATGCCCATGCGATCGCTCCCCGTCTGTCCCGATCTCGGTACGCTTGAGGCGGAAGCCGCCCAACTTCTCGAAGCGCTCCGTGCCAGCGATGTGACGGCGCTGGCAGAGCTCGCGGCGCTCCATCCTGCACCACCATCAGTCTCTGCGCTTACTCTCGAGGATGCGCGGCTCGTACTCGCACGCAGCTATCAGGCGCCGAGTTGGACGCGCGTCGTCGTGGCCTGCGAGTTGGTGAACGCCATCTGGCGTGATGATATCGACACGGTGCGCCGACTTGTGACAATGGACCCGTCGCTACTGCACGAGGACGCGCTCATTCGTCGCAATAGCAACTGGGGACCACCGCTCACGTACGCGGCGAACGTGGGCCGTGACGGAATCATCCGCATGCTCCATGCCCAGGGGGCGACGGACTTGCGATCGGCGCTCGACCGGGCGGTGCTGCAAAGCAAGATCGACACGGCCCGCATGCTCCACAACATGCTTGGTCGCCCCACGCCACCCGGGGACGCACTCGGCGGTGCCGCCTACACGCTCAGTGCAGCTGGTACCGCACTGATGTTCGAGTTTGGCGCGCGCGCTGTGGATGAGAGCGGACACACCCTCGCACCGGTCGCGACCGTGCTCGAAACGGACAGTCGCAATCCGTCGGCGAAGCACGCGATTCTTGAGATGTATGCCCGGCACGGCTGCGAATTGCCCGACACGCCGATGATGGCGTTGCATCGCGGACGTATTGATCTCATGGAAGCGCATCTGCGCGACGACGCGTCGTTGCTGCGACGCACCTTCAGCTACACGGAAATATTTCCGCCATCATTGGGCTGTCATGCCGACGAGTTTCCGCGCACGTCGCTGGAAGGGGCGACACTGCTGCATGCGTGCGTAGATTTTGACGAACTCGACATCGCGCGATGGCTGCTCGTGCGCGGCATGAATGTCGACGCACCCGCGGCGATCGATTCAGATGGATTTGGCGGACACACGGCGCTGTTCAGCGCCGTGGTGTGCTATGCGAACTTCTGGGCGAACTATCGCGGCGATACGCATGAGTCGCAGGTGGCGAAGCTGTTGCTCGGGTGCGGCGCGAACCCGAACGCGCGCGCATCGATGCGAGAGCCGTTGTTGGACGGGAATCCATTTTCCGCTACGGGCGTTCGCGAGCATCCCGATATCACGCCGCTTATCTGGGGCGGGCGCTTTCATAATCCGACAGTCGTCAGCCGGTCGGCGATGGAGCAGATCGTTGCCGCCGGCGGTACCTGATCGACGCGATTGGCGGCTACGGATTGAACCAGTAGCTC
>JBKJTE010000072.1:0-7250 GCA_046590495.1 Gemmatimonas sp.
GGCGTTCACACCATACGAGACGGTGAGTTCGATTCTTCCCGGGTATACGCACAATCCGTATGCGCTCGATCGTGTAACGGCGGGTTCGTCCGGCGGAACTGCGGCGGCGGTAGCGGCGAACTTTGGGGAAGTCGGACTTGGCAGCGATACCGGCAATTCCATTCGCGGGCCATCGGCACATCAGGCACTGGTTGGGATTCGTTCGACGATGGGACTCACGTCGCGGGCCGGTGTGGTGCCGCTGAATGCAGTGGCCGATATCGCGGGCCCGATGGCGCGCACGGTCGCCGACGCGGTTGCCGTATTCAACGTTGTCGTTGGCAGCGACCCCGCAGACACGGTCACATCGCAAGCCGACAGCAAGCGTGAGCGTGACTACAACACGGCACTCGTTGCTGGTGGTCTCAAGGGTGCGCGCATCGGCATTCTGCGTCAGGCGTACGAGCGCCCGACGCTCGACGCGGAAGTGAATGCGGTCTTCATGCGGGCGATCGAATCGCTCAAGAATGCGGGCGCGATCATTGTCGATCCGGCGCGTGTCGATTCACTCGATGCGATTCAGCGACGACAGCAGGGTGCGTGCAATCGTTTCAAGGCAGACCTCGAACGCTACTTCGCGGCGCGCGGTGCAAACGCACCCGTCAAGACGGTCGACGATGTGCTTCGCAGCCGGAAATTTCATCCGACCGTCGAGCAGCGTCTGCGTGATGCGTCGACGGCAACCGAGCCACCCGAAACGAACGCTGCTTGCATCAGTCGCGAAAATGTTCGCGCCGCGCTCCGCGTTGCCGTCACGCAGATGATGGACACGCTGCATCTCGACGCGCTGATTTATCCGACATGGAGCAACCCGCCGCGACTAATTGGCGACCTGAATACGCCGCACGGTGACAACAGCCAGCTGTTCTCGCCCACGACGGGTTTCCCTGCGATTACGGTCCCAATGGGGTACACCCGCGAGGGAGCGTTGCCGGCGGGCATCACGTTCTTCGGCCGCGCATGGAGCGAGGCGACGTTGATCAAACTGGCGTACGGTTTTGAGCAAGCCACGAAGCATCGTCGTGCACCCGCGGCGGTGCCGGCATTGGCGGTGAACCAGAAAAAACAAACAACGGGCCACGAATCACACGAATAACGCGAATTGGAATGGATCAATTCGCGAGATTCGCGTGATTTGTGGCTGCGTCTGCGGTTTTTTATTTTGATGATCGAACGAACGACAGAATTTATACCGGGGTGATGACATGGCTCGAGTTGCGGTGTTGGGACTTGGATTGTTGGGAAGCGGATTTGTTGAAGGGTTGTTGACGCGCGGCGGGACCGAGGTTGTCGTGTGGAACCGCACCAAATCAAAGGCTGATCCGCTTGTGGCGATGGGGGCAACGATTGCCGATACGCCAGCGGAAGCCGTCGTCGGCGTGGAGCGCGTACACCTGATACTGCTCGATGATGACACCGTCGATGCGACGGTCGAAGAGTTCATGCATGCGCTCGATCCGTCGACCGTCATTGTCGATCACACCACCACGCGTCCGGACCGCACAGCGGCGCGCGCCGCGGCGCTTGACAAGGATGGTCTGCAGTATCTGCACGCGCCCGTTATGATGGGGCCTGGCGCGGCGCGTCTCGCCAAGGGGATGATGCTGGTTGCGGGGCCAAACGAGCGCTTCGCGCGCGTGCGTGACGCTCTCGCTGCGATGACCGGCGAACTGTGGCACGTGGGCGAACGCCCCGATCTTGCGGCGGTCTACAAGTTGTGTGGCAACGCGACGATTCTCCCGTTGGTGGGCATCGTCTCGGAAGTCATGCGCATCGCCGACGCGTCCGGGGTCGATCGGACCGGCGCATTCGAAATGATCTCCAAGGTGAATCTCAATGCATCACTCGCGATGCGCGGATCGATGATGGTGGCGCAGAATTTCGATCCGCAGTTCACACTCAATGTCGCGCGCAAGGATTTACGCCTCATGCTCGAAACCGCTGGCACGCTGCCGCTGCCGATGTTGCGCGCCTTGGCGATGGAGATGGACGAGCTGATCGCGGCCGGGAAGGGCGAGCGGGATGTGGCGGTGGTGGGGGCAACAGACTGAATGGCTGGATCGGAGTTTTCACACCAAGTATCCAGTTTGCAGTTTGGGTTTCGAGTTTCCAGTTTGACAAAAATGCCTCATGACACTCGCTCGTTATTCAGTAACTTGCACATTGCCGGTGAACAACGCAGTTCAATCAACGAAGCTACGATCGGAGCAATAGATGGACGGAAATAGCGCAGCGGCTGGCGACAAGTGCCCAGTCATGCACGGGTCACGTATGACGGTTGCAGGGGGCTCCTCCAACCGCGACTGGTGGCCGAAACAGCTGAACCTCGGCATTCTGCACCAACAGTCGGCGCTGTCCAATCCCATGGGCCCGGCGTTCAAGTATTCGGACGAATTCAAGAAGCTCGACCTCGAAGCGCTGAAGCAGGATCTCGTCGCGCTGATGACGACGTCGCAGGATTGGTGGCCTGCCGACTATGGCCACTACGGTCCGCTCTTCATCCGCATGGCCTGGCACAGCGCCGGCACGTATCGCACTGCTGACGGTCGCGGTGGCTCGTCATCCGGAACGCAGCGTTTCGCGCCGCTGAACAGCTGGCCCGACAACGGAAATCTCGACAAAGCGCGTCGTCTCCTGTGGCCGATCAAGCAGCAGTACGGCAACAAGATTTCGTGGGCCGACCTCTTCATCTTCGCAGGCGACTGCGCGATGGAGTCGATGGGTTTCAAGACGTTCGGCTTTGCAGGCGGCCGAGAGGACGTGTTCGAGCCTGAAGCGGATATTTATTGGGGCCCCGAAGCCGAGTGGCTGGGCGACAAGCGATACAGCGGTGACCGCGAGCTGGAGACGCCGTTGGCGGCCGTGCAGATGGGCCTGATCTACGTGAATCCGGAAGGCCCGAACGGTACCCCCGATCCGCTCGCGTCGGCACGCGACATTCGCGAGACGTTCGCGCGTATGGCGATGAATGACGAGGAAACGGTTGCGCTCATCGCCGGCGGTCACACCTTCGGCAAGTCGCATGGTGCCGGTGACACGGTGCACGTGGGACCTGAGCCCGAAAGCGCCGGCATCGAAGCGCTGGGACTCGGCTGGATCAACAGCTTCGAGAGCGGCAAGGGGGCGCACGCCATCACCAGCGGCCTCGAAGGCGCGTGGAAGCCCAACCCGACGACGTGGGACAACGGTTACTTCGACACGCTCTTTCGCTACGAGTGGAAGCTCACCAAGAGCCCTGCTGGCGCGCATCAGTGGACGCCAACCGACCCTGCTGCCGCGACGACAGTCGTTGATGCCCATGATCCGTCAAAGACGCATGCGCCGATGATGCTGACGTCTGATCTCGCGTTGCGGATGGACCCGATTTACCTGCCGATCTCGAAACGATATCACGAGAACCCGGACCAACTCGCCGATGCGTTTGCACGCGCGTGGTTCAAGCTCACGCACCGTGACATGGGGCCGCGCACGCGCTACCTCGGCGCGATGGCGCCACAGGAAGAACTGCTCTGGCAGGATCCGATTCCCGCAGTCGACCATCCAGTGATCGACGCGCAGGACATCGAAGCACTCAAGGGGCGCATCCTCGCTTCAGGTTTGTCGATCTCACAGTTGGTGTCGACGGCGTGGGCGTCCGCGTCGACATTCCGCGGTTCGGACAAGCGCGGTGGCGCAAACGGTGCACGCATTCGTCTGGCGCCCGCAAAAAACTGGGACGTCAACCAGCCCGCCAAGCTCACGCGCGCGCTCGACATTTTCGAGACAATCCAGCAGGCGTTCAACGACGCACAGACGGGCGCAAAGAGGGTATCGATCGCCGACCTGATCGTGCTCGGTGGGTCGGCCGCAATCGAGCAGGCCGCAAAGGCCGCCGGGTTTGATGTAACAGTGGCGTTCACGCCGGGCCGCATGGACGCGTCGGAAGCGCAGACGGATGCGCATTCGTACGCTGTACTCGAGCCGATCGCCGACGGGTTCCGCAATTATCAGAAGGGCGCGTACACGATGTCGGCAGAAGAATTGCTCATCGACAAGGCACAGCTGCTTACACTCACTGCGCCCGAGATGACCGTTCTCGTTGGTGGTATGCGCGCATTGAACGCCAACTACGGACAGTCACGTCATGGTGTCCTCACCAACCGTCCGGAGACACTCACGAACGATTTCTTCGTGAACCTGCTCGACGTCCGCACGACGTGGAAAGCGATGGCTGATTCCAAGGACGTGTTTGAAGGTCGCGACAGCGTGACGGGTGATGTGAAGTGGAGCGCGACGCGCGTCGATCTCGTCTTCGGATCGAACTCGCAGCTTCGCGCGCTCGCCGAGGTGTATGCGCAAGATGACGCGAAGGAGCCGTTTGTGCGTGCGTTCGTGGCGGCATGGACCAAGGTGATGAATCTTGATCGGTTCGATCTCGCGTGACTTAAGCAGCGCGTAGCAGCTGTGTAAAAAGGGTGGCGTCCCGGTTCAGTGGGACGCCACCTTTTTTGCCGTCAGCCATTCGCGCGACGAAGCCACCGCATTTCAACGGTTCGATAGACCGCGGGCAGGACGAGCAGCGTCAGTAACGTTGACGTTAGGAGTCCGCCAATGACCACCGATGCGAGGGGACGCTGGACTTCGGAGCCGGGACTCGTCGACAGGGCCATCGGCAAGAATCCGACGCCGGCGACGAGTGCGGTCATCAGCACCGGCCGCAGGCGTGCCAGTGTGCCATCGCGAATCGCGTCGTCCAACGGGGCGCCATCACGCCGCAAGTCGTTGATGTACGTCAGCAGCACAACACCGTTCAACACGGCAACGCCGAACAGCGCGATGAATCCGACGGCGCTGCTGAGACTGAGATTGAGTCCGCGGAGCCAGAGCATCGCGATGCCGCCAACCAGTGCGAACGGCACGTTCAACATCACCACGGCTGACTGCCGCCAGTTGCCCAAGCTGGCGTACAGCAGGCCCATGATCACGGCGAGGATGATCGGTACGACGATGCTGAGACGCCCCAGCGCGCGTTCCTGATTTTCAAACTGTCCGCCGAACGTGACGAAGTAGCCCGAGGGAAGCGTGACGCGTCTGGCGACTTGCGCACGTACTTCGGACGCGAACCCACCGAGGTCACGACCGCGCACGTTGCTCTGCACGACGACCACTCGGCGCCCACTCTCATGGTCGATCGCTTCGGGACCCTGCACGACGCGGACAGCGGCCACTTGCGAGAGTGTGATGCTCCCGCCGGTTGGTGTGGTCAGCAGTAGTTTCCCAATCGCCTCAGGTGTGCTTCGGTATGATTCGTCGAGACGCACAACAATCGGAAATCGCCGGCGGCCATCTGTGACTTCGGACGCGGTCTGTCCACCGACTGCCGCCTGCACGACTTCACGTACGTCCGCGACATTCAAGCCGTAGCGGGCGAGTGCACTGCGATCGAGATCGAGTTCGACCTGCATTGCGCCGTCGCTCACGCGAACGGAAACATCCGCGGCGCCCTGCACCGATTCGACAACGGCGCGGATCTCGTCGGCCTTCGCTTGCAGCACGGGCAGACTGTCGCCGTAGATCTTGATACCAAGTTCCGTGCGCACGCCGGACATCACTTCGCCGAGTCGCATCGCCATCGGGGCGCTGAATTCAACCTCGACGCCGGGAATCTGTCCGAGCGAACTATCCATTTGTGCGATGAGTGCATCGAGTGAGCGGGCTTTCCACGCCGACTTCGGCTTGAAGAGCACGTACGTGTCGGACTCGTACAGTCCCATCGTCTCCGTCGCGAGTTCAGGACGACCAAGATTGGTGACGACGCTCGCGACTTCGGGAAAGCGGAGCAGTGTTCGCTCAACTTCTTTGGAGATGTTTGTGCCTTCGGCGAGCGCGGTACTCGGCAGGCGACGTGTTTCAATCAGCATCGAACCCTCGTCGAGTTCAGGCATGAACTCGCTGCCAAGGTACGGGACAGTCAAGAGCGCGAGAATGAGAACGACGAGTGCGCCGCCGATGGTGAATCGTCGATGCATCAGGGCCCATCCAAGCAATGGACGGTACCGCGCACTCAGTGCGTCGAACCAACGACTCGGTGTCTCCTGTACCGCACGCAGGAGAATCGCCGACATAGCAGGTACGTATGTCACGGCGAGCAGGAGTGATCCCAGCACCGCGACGCACACCGCGAACGCCATTGGTTCGAACATGCGCCCTTCAAGGCCTTCGAGCGTGAAGATCGGGATGTAGACGGCGATGATGATGCAGACGCCAAACACGATTGGCCGCCCGACTTCGAGTGCGGCTTGGCGAATTACACTCGTACGCTCGCTCGGCGTTGCGCCTTCGCGCTCTGCGAGACGCCGCACAAAGTTTTCAACCATCACAATCGATGCATCGACCAGAAGTCCGAAGTCGAGTGCGCCCAGACTCATGAGATTCGCCGACACGTTGAATCGTCGCATCAGGATGAAGGCGACAAACAGCGAAAGTGGAATCACAGAGGCGACGATCAACGACGCGCGCACGTTGCGAAGGAACAGAAAGAGGATGAGCGTAACGAGGAACGCGCCCTCGAGCAGGTTGCGGAAGACGGTACTGGTCGTGCGATCCACGACGTCTGCCTGACTGTAGAACGGGCGGATCGTGACGCCGGGCGGAAGCATCGGCTTGATCACTTCGAACCGCTCTTTGACACGCGCGATCACTTCGCGGCTGTTTGCGCCCTTCAGCACGACGACCGTGCCCGACAGCGCTTCACCGATGCTGTCTCGCGTCACGGCGCCCTCGCGAGGCATTGCGCCGATCACCACCTTCGCCACATCACGCAGATAAATCGGTGTGCCACCGGCCCGCGTACTGACGACGATGTTGGCGATATCGTTCACATTCGACACGCGTCCCAGCCCGCGCACGCGCAGCCGTTCGCCGCGGTCTTCGATGTAGCCGGCCCCAAAGTTGTCGTTGTTGTCGGCCAGTGCGACGTCAAGATCGTGCAGCGAGAGGCCATAGCCGGCCAGTTTCGCTGCATCGACCTGCACCTGAAACTGCTGCACCATGCCGCCCCACGAATTGATGTCTGCGACACCCGGAATCGTGCGCAGCTGCGGGCGGATGACGTACTCCTGCAGGTTCTTGATTTCGATCGGTGAAAGTGTCGTCGACTCGACGAGATACTGAAACGCTTCGCCCATCGCGCTCGCGGCTGGACCAAGCATCGGCTTCAACCCGCTCGGCAA